>JBKPCO010000147.1:0-6387 GCA_046727415.1 Candidatus Methylomirabilota bacterium | reverse complement strand
TCGACCTGGTCCGGCTCGTCGTGGCCAACGCCTACGATTACCAGGCGGGCCGGTTCGGCAATGTGGCCGGCGACCTCACGCTGCAGCCGACCACCATGCTGGGTTTCCACGCCGACGCGAGCTACAACATCAACGGCCAGGGCCTGCAGGCGTACACGGCGGACGTGACGGCTACCGTGCCGCGCGTCACCGGCGTGGTCGGGCTCCGCTACAACCGCGCCCCGGCGGTCCAGATCCCGTATTTCGTACAGGTCCCCGGGACGTTCTCCACCGGCGCCAACGTGCCCGACGCGTCGGCGATCCACTTCCTGCAGGGCTCGGTCTCGGTCGAGATCTGGCGTAATCTCGTACTGAGGGTGCAGACGAACTGGGATCTCCGGACCGATACGTTTGTCGAGAGCCGCTTCGGGCTCGACTTCAAGTTCGATTGCTGGGCGTTCAGCACCGAATATGTCAAGCGCACCAAGGACATCGCGACCGGCCAGAAAGCGGACGACGAGATCCGCTTCTCGCTGCATCTGCTCGGGCTTGGAAACGTCGTGAACACCAAGATGGGAGCCAGCGTGATCGACAGCGGACCGAGCTTCAAGTGATCCCATTCATCGATCTGACCCGGCAGCATGCGGCGCTCCGCAGCGAGCTGAACGCCGCCCTCATGCGCGTGGTCGACTCGAGCCACTTCGTCCTCGGCGCCGAAGGCCGGGCCCTCGAGCGCGAGCTGGCGACCCTTTGCGGGGTCCGCTGGGCTCTCGGTGTCGCGTCCGGCACCGACGCGCTCCGGCTGGCGCTCATGGCCGTCGGCGTGGGCCCCGGCGACGAGGTCATCACGCCGGCGTTTTCGTTCGTCGCGTCGGCGACCACCATCACCATGGTCGGCGCCACGCCGGTCTTCGTCGACATCGACCCGGTGACCTACGCGATGGACGTGGAAGCAGCCGCCCGGGCGATCACGCCGCGAACGCGCGCGATCATGCCGGTGCATCTCTACGGCCACCCAGCGCCGATGGATCGGGTCGTCGAGCTGGCGCGTGCGCACCGGCTCGCCGTCGTCGAGGACGCCGCACAGGCGGTCGGCGGCGCCTGGGCCGAGCGTCCGATCGGCGCCTGGGGCGACGCCGCGTGCCTGTCGTTCTATCCCACCAAGAATCTCGGCGCGTGCGGCGACGGCGGGATGGTCCTGACCGATCGGCCGGACGTCGCCGAGCGCGTCGCGAAGCTCAGGCATCACGGGGACAGCGGCCGCTACCAGCACGAGGAGCTCGGCTTCTGCAGCCGGCTGGACGAGATGCAGGCAGCGGTGCTGCGCGTCAAGCTCGCCCGGCTGCCGGCGTGGACGCAGGCCCGCCGGCGGATCGCCGAGCGCTACCACGCGCTCCTAGTGGACGCGTCGCTCACGCTCCCAACGGAGGCCGCGTCGGCGCGACACGTCTTCCATCTCTTCACCGTGCGCCATTCCCAGCGCGATGCCCTCGCCAAGGCGCTGACCGACCGGGGGATCGGGACCGGCGTGTACTACCCGAGCCCGGTGCCGGCGCAGCCCGTGTTCGGCCTGGACGATCGGCGCTGGCCGGAGGCGGCGCGGGCGGCCCGCGAGGTGCTGTCGCTGCCGTGCTTCGCGGAGCTCTCCGACGACGAGGTCGAGCAGACGGCCGCCGCCGTGCGAAAGGCGTGCAACAGCCTGTGACCGCGACGGCGGAGGCGCTCCAGCGCCGACTCTCCGGCGAGCCGACGGTGGGGCTCATCGGGCTCGGCTATGTCGGCTTGCCGCTCGCCGTCGCCTTCGCCGAATCGGGCGCGACCGTGATCGGTGTCGACCTTGATGCGCGCCGTGTCGCGGCGGTGCGGGCGGGAGAGAGCTTCATCGAAGACGTTCCCACGGGGCAGCTCGCCCGTCTGGTGCGCGCCGGGCGCCTCAGCGCCTCCGACGACGTCGCGACGCTGAAGGACGCGGACGCGATCGTCATTTGCGTCCCCACGCCCCTGGGGAAGTCGAAGGAGCCCGACATCTCCTTCATCGTCGGGGCTGCCGACGCTGTGGCCCGGGTGATCCGGCGCGGCCAGCTGGTCGTGCTGGAGTCGACGACCTATCCCGGGACGACCCAGGAGATCCTGCTGCCGCGCTTCCAGACCCGGGGGCTGGTCGCGGGCCGCGACGTCTTTATTGCCTTCTCGCCCGAGCGCATCGATCCGGGGAATCGCCGCTGGACGCTCCGGGACATCCCGAAAGTCGTCGGCGGCATCACCGAGGCCTGCCGCGATCTGGCCGCCACGCTCTATGCACGGGTCACCCGCCAGGTTGTGCCCGTCTCGGGACCGGAGACCGCCGAGATGGTGAAACTCTTCGAGAACACGTTCCGTTCGGTCAACATCGCTCTGGTCAACGAGTTCGCGATCATGTGTCGCCGGCTGGGCCTGTCGGTGTGGGAAGTGATCGCGGCCGCGTCGACCAAGCCGTTTGGCTTCATGCCGTTCTATCCGGGCCCCGGGCTCGGCGGCCACTGTCTGCCGTCCGACCCGCACTACCTCTCCTGGAAGGTGCGCTTGGAAGGCTACGAGCCGCGGTTCATCACATTCGCGGACGAGATCAACCGCCGGATGCCCGCCTACGTCGTGCAGATGGTCGCGGACGCGCTCAACGACCGAAGCCGCGCCGTCCGGGACGCAAGCGTCCTCGTGCTCGGCGTCGCCTACAAGGCAGGCGTCGCCGACGTGCGCGACTCGCCGGCCCTCGAGATCATCGAGGGCCTCCTCGTGCGTGGCGCGTCGGTCGCCTACCATGACCCGCACGTGCCGGCGGTGACGCTCGCCGCCGCGAAGCTCGAGTCGATCGCCTGGCCTGCTGCCGCCCTCGCCTCGCGGGACGTCGTGCTGATCCTCACGGCGCACGCCGGCTACGACTGGCCGGCGATCGTCCGCGATGCGCCGCTGGTTATCGACACGCGTAACGCCACCGGTACGCTGCCGCCCTCGCCCCACGTCATCCGTCTCTGAAGTGTCAGGCGCGACAGGAGTGACCGCGTCGCCGCCTCCAGCCGCCGGCTCGTCGCGCTGCGCCGCTGCGGCTCTCGATCTGCGGCGAAGGGCGGGCGACGGGACCGGGAGGCCCCGGTGCCCAGCGAGGGCGCGAGCGGCGCGCGGATGGCGATGCTAGCCGCGATCGTCGTGTCGATGCGGCCGCGGCAGTGGGTGAAGAATCTGTTCGTCCTCGCCGGTCTGGTGTTCTCGCAGCGGCTGCTCACCGAGTCGACGTGGGTCGCGCTGGAAGCGTTTGCGATCTTCTGCGCCGTGTCGGGCGCGATCTATCTGCTCAACGACGTGGCAGACCGCGAGCGCGATCAGCTCGATCCGCGCAAACGCGAGCGCCCGATTGCGGCCGGCCGGCTGCCGGTTGGCGTCGCGATCGGCACGGCGACCGCGCTCATCGTGATCGGCCTCGGGCTCAGCGCCTGGCTCTCGCGTCCGTTCCTGGTCACCGTGGTCGTGTACGTCGTCCTCTTCGTCGCCTACTCGGCGTGGCTCAAGCACATCGTCATCGTCGACGTGCTCGCGGTCGCCAGCGGCTTCGTGCTGCGCGCCCTCGCGGGCGCGGTCGTCATCGCGGTGGAGATGTCGGGCTGGCTCCTGATCTGCACGATTCTGCTCGCGCTCTTCCTGGCCCTCGGCAAGCGCCGCTTCGAGTACCTGACGCTCGACCGGGACGCCACGCGCCACCGTCCGATCCTCGCCGAGTACACCCCGGAGCTGCTCGATCAGATGATCGCCGTCGTCACCGCGTCGACGGTGACCGCGTACGCGCTCTACACGATGTCGCCGGAGACCGTGGCGAAGTTCCACACGCGTCTTCTGCCGGCGACGCTTCCCTTCGTGCTCTACGGAATCTTTCGCTATCTCTACCTGCTCTACCGGCGACAGCTCGGCGGAAACCCTTCGGAGCTCCTTTTGAGCGACCGCGCGCTCACCATCAACGCGATCGGCTGGATCTGCGCGGTTCTACTAATCATTTACGGCACGCGGCTGGAGTAAAATGATAACGATGCACAGCGCGGTCCTGCTCCTCCGCACCGGCCCAGAGTCCATCGTCGGGCGTTTCAGGCGCCCGGTGAAGTACGACCAGGTGGTGCGTCGCGACGACCTCCTCGGGTGTCCGTCGATCGGCCGTTCGCGCATCCGGGCATTCGCCGGCGCCGCATGGGGCCGGCTCTTGCAGACCTACTGACGTGGCGGCGCCGATTCGCGTCCGCTTCGCGCCGAGCCCGACGGGCCATCTGCACCTCGGGAGCGCCCACACCGCGCTCTTCAACTGGCTCTTCGCGCGCCACCACCGCGGCACCTTCATTCTCCGCATCGAGGACACCGACCGCTCGCGCTCGACCGACGAGAACATCGTCTCGATCGTCGACGCGCTCCGGTGGCTCGGTCTCGACTGGGACGAGGGCCCGCCCACGCCGGGTTATCGGCAGACCGAGCGGCTCGCGATCTACCGCGAGCACGCCGAGCGGCTGCTCCGGTCCGGCCGCGCCTACTACTGCGACTGCCCGCCAGAGCTGCTCGACCAGGAGCGCGCGGCGGCTCAGCAGCGCGGCGAGACGTTCCGGTATTCCGGCCGCTGTCGCGATCGCGCGCTGCCGGCCGGCGCCCTGCGTCTGCGGATTCCGACGACCGGCGCCACGGTCGTGAACGACCTCATCCACGGCCCGGTCACGTTCGAGCACTCGCAGCTCGACGACTGGATCCTGGTTCGCACGGACGGGACACCCACCTACAACTTCTGCGTCGTGGTCGACGACGTCACGATGGCCATCACGCACGTCGTCCGCGGCGACGACCACCTGTCGAACACGCCCAAGCAGATCCTCTGCTACGAGGCGCTGGATTACACCGTTCCCGAGTTCGCCCACGTGTCGATGATCCTCGGCAAGGACCGGAGCCGGCTCTCCAAGCGGCACGGCGCGACCTCCGTGCAGGCGTTCCGCGACGCGGGGTACGTCGCGGACGCGATGGTGAACTACCTGGCGCGGCTCGGATGGTCGCACGGTGACCAGGAGGTCTTCTCCCGGGCCGAGCTCGTCGAGCTGTTCGACGTCAAGGACGTGGCCTCTTCCGGCGCGGTCTTCGACGTGACGAAGCTCGAGTGGCTCTCGCAGCACTACCTGAAGACGATGGACGGCCGGCGCCTGGCCGAGCTCACCGAGCCCTTCGTCCGCGCGGCCGGGCTCACGCCACCGGCCGATCTCCCGCGGTTCGTGAGCATGCTGGACACCCTGCGGGAGCGCGCCAAGACCCTGGTCGAGATGGTCGAGCAGGGGCGGTTCTACTTCGAGGCCCCGTCGGCGTACGACGCCAAGGCGACGCCGAAGCTCCTGACCGGCGAGGGCGCGCGGCGCCTCGGGCTCCTGATCGAGCGGCTGGAAGGTCTCCCGGACTTCACGACGGCGGCGATCGAGCGCGTCGTCCGCGCGCTCACCGAGGAGCTCGGCCTCAAGCTCGTCGATCTCGCGCAGCTTGCCCGCCTCGCGGTGACGGGTCGCACGGCGTCGCCGCCGATCTTCGACGTGCTCGCCCTGTTGGGACCCGCCGAGACCCTGGCGCGGTTGCGCCGTGCGCGCGAATTTGCGGGGCGGCCGGTGTGAGGCTCTTGCTCGCCCGCCACGGCCAGTCGCTCTGGAATCAGGTGCGGAAGTTCCAGGGCGCCAACGATGTCGGTCTCTCCGATCTCGGCCGCGCGCAGGCCGAAGCCCTGGGCCGCGCGCTTCGCGCGGGCTATCGCGTTGCGGCCGCGTACGTGAGCCCGATGAGCCGCGCGCTCGACACGGCCCAGATCGCCCTGGCCGGCACCGGAATCCCGCTGGTGCCGGTCCCGGAGCTGCGCGAGCTGTCGCTCGGCGAGTGGGAAGGCTGCACGGTCGACGAGGTGCGCGCCCGTGAGGGCAACCCGTATCACGCGTGGGTCCGATCTCCGCTCGACTGTCCGCCGCCCGGCGGCGAGCCGCTGCCGGATGTCTGCGGCCGGGTGCTGAAGGCGATCGGTCAGATCGGTGCGAGCCACCGCAATGGCGACGACGTGCTCGTGGTTGCGCACGGCGGAGTGATAAGCGTCTACCTCTGCCACCTCCTCGGCATTTCGTTCAACTCCCTCTGGCGGATGCGCATCGACAACTGCTCGCTGACGATCGCCCGGCCGCCGCGCCTGGTCTCGGTCAACGACACCGCACACCTGCCGAACACGCCCAACACGGCCTGGTTCGACGTGTCCACGCCACGCAGCGCGTCAACGGGGGCGCCGGAAGCCGGTCCGGGCGGGAGGGGTCGAAGCGACCCGTTCCCGTCGAGCGACGTCGGACAACGTGCGCCGGGATGGAGCCCAGCCGCCGAGGAGCAGCGCACGCG
>JBKPCO010000146.1:0-5512 GCA_046727415.1 Candidatus Methylomirabilota bacterium | reverse complement strand
TGTAAAGAATCCCCCGCTCCGCGGAGCCCGGCGCGCGCGGCCTGTCGCGCTCGAGATGGAGCCGGCGAACGGCACCTCGGCATGCGGTGAGAAGTTGCCACTCGCGACCGAGCCCTTGCGGACGACCCGGCCGCGCGTAGGATGATCGCGTGAGCCTCGACCCTAGACTCTGGTTGCCCACGACGGCGAACGAGATTCGCGCCCATGGCTGGGACGCGCCCGATGTCGTCTTCGTGACGGGCGACGCCTACGTGGACCACCCGTCGTTCGCGATGGCCGTGCTCTCCCGCGTGCTCGAGGCCGCGGGGTTCCGCGTCGCGATCCTGCCGCAACCGGACTGGCGGAGCGCCGCGGCGTGGTGTGCGCTCGGACGGCCCCGGCTCTTCTACGCCGTCTCGGCCGGCAACATGGACTCGATGATCAATCACTACACGGCGAACAAGAAGCGACGCAACGACGATGCCTATTCGCCGGGCGGCCGGATCGGCCTGCGTCCGGACCGGCCGACACCCGTGTACGCGCAAAGGTGCCGCGAGGCGTTTGGGAGCGTGCCGGTGGTGATCGGCGGCATCGAGGCTTCGCTCCGGCGCATCGCACATTACGACTACTGGTCCGCGAGGGTAAGGCCGTCGATGCTGGCGACCAGCAAGGCGGACCTGCTGGCGTTCGGCAAGGGCGAGGCCACGATCGTCGCCATCGCGCGACGGCTGGCCGCCGGAGAGCCGGTGACGGCGCTCCGCGACCTGCGCGGCGTGGCGTACCTGCTTGGCGCCCGGGAGACGCTGCCGGCCTGGGCGGGCGAGACGCTGGCGCTGCCGTCGCTGGACGACGTCACGCGGGACCCGATGGCCTTCGCGCGGATGACCCGCGGGTTCCACCACGAGACGAACCCGTTCAACGCCCGGCGGCTGACGCAAGCCCACGGCGACCGTACGCTCGTGCTCAACCCCCCGTGCCTGCCGATCGGCGAGGCGGAGATGGACGCGATCTACGACTTGCCGTACACGCGGCGGCCCCACCCGCGCTACGCCGAGCCGATTCCGGCTCACACGATGATCAAGGACTCCGTGCAGATCATGCGGGGCTGCTTCGGGGGCTGCACGTTCTGTTCCATCACGATGCACGAGGGCCGCGTCATTCAGAGCCGGAGCCCTCGCTCGGTCCTCGCCGAGGTACGGGCGATCGCCGCCGAGCCCGGCTTCAAAGGGACGATCAGCGACCTCGGCGGCCCCACCGCGAACATGTATCAGATGCGCTGTACCCGGCCCGAGGTCGAGGCCGTATGCAAGCGCCTCTCGTGCATTCACCCGACGATCTGCAAGCTGCTCGGGACAAGCCACGCGCCGACCATCGAGCTGATGCGCGGCGCCCGTGGCGTCCCGGGCGTGAAGCGCATCCACATCGCGTCCGGCATCCGCATGGATCTCGCCAACCTGGACGACACGTACGTGAGCGAGCTGGCGACCCACCACGTCGGCGGGCATCTGAAGGTCGCGCCCGAGCACCAGTCCGAGCGGGTTCTGGCGGTGATGAAGAAGCCGAGCCACCGCGAGTTCGAGACATTCGCGGAAAAGTTCAGGCGCGCGAGCGAACGGGCCGGCAAGGAGCAATATCTCGTGCCCTACTTCATCGCGAGCCATCCCGGCTCCCGCGTGGAGGACATGATCGAGCTGGCCGTCTTCCTGAAGAAGCACGGATACCGGCCCCGGCAGGTGCAGGACTTCATCCCGGCGCCGATGGACATCGCGACCTGCATCTATCACACCGGCATCGACCCGCTGACCATGACGCCCGTCGATACCGTGAAGAAGCTGCGCGACCGGCAGACGCAGCGCGCGCTGATGCAGTTCTTCGAGCCTCGCAACTGGTTCCTCGTGCACAAGGCGCTCGTGGACGCCGGCCGGCGCGACCTGATCGGCGGCGCGAAGCACTGCCTCATTCCCGCCACGCCTCCGCCCGAGGCCCTTGCCGCGAAGCGGCGGGAAGCCACGGAGGCCACCTACGTCCACGCCGAGGACGCGGGAACGCAGTCAACGATCGGTTACCGGCCCGGCCGAAAGGGAGCGAAGCGGCGATGACCAGTACGAGCATGGGACTTCAGCTGCGCTCGACGGTGAAGAAGGAGGGTATCGTCGAAATCGCGCTCGCCAGGGTCCCCACGCCTGATCCAAAACCCGAGGAGGTCGTCGTGCGGATCGGCGCCTCGCCCATCAATCCATCCGACCAGGGGCTTCTTTTCGCCGGCGCCGACCTGACCACCGTCAGGGCCTCGGGTCCAGCCGACAACCCGGTGGTCACGGCGAGCATTCCGCCGGCTGGAATGAAGGCGTTGGCAGGTCGTCTGGACCAGTCGTTGCCCGTCGGCAATGAAGCGGCCGGCGTCGTCGTCCAGGCCGGGGCGTCGCCGGCCGCGCAGGCGCTGATGGGCAAGACCGTCGCGATCCTCGGCGGCGCCATGTACGCGCAGTACCGCTGCATCAAGGCCGTGCAATGCCTGGTGCTGCCGCCGGGGACTACGCCGGCCGAGGGTGCCGACTGCTTCGTCAATCCGCTCACGGCGATCGGCATGGTCGAGACCATGCGCCGCGAAGGTCACAAGGCGCTCGTGCACACGGCGGCGGCTTCCAATCTGGGGCAAATGCTCAACAAGATCTGCATCAAGGACAAGGTCGCCCTCGTGAACATCGTGCGCCGGCCGGAGCACGTCGACCTCCTGAAGCGGATCGGCGCCACCTACGTGTGCAACTCGGCGTCGCCCCAGTTCATGGACGACCTGGTCGAGGCGCTCGCCGCCTCCGGCGCCACGGTGGCCTTCGATGCGATCGGCGGCGGGAGACTGGCGGGGCAGATCCTCGCCGCAATGGAGACGGCCGCGAACCGGACGGCGAAGGAATACAGCCGCTACGGGTCGACCACGCACAAGCAGGTCTACATCTACGGCGGACTGGACCGCGGGCCCACCGAGCTCATTCGCAGCTTCGGCATGGCCTGGGGCGTCGGCGGCTGGCTGCTCACCGCCTTCCTGCAGAAGATCGGTTTCGAGGCCGCCCAGAAGCTGCGCGAGAGGGTCGCGGCGGAGATCAAGACCACGTTCGCGAGCGCCTACGCGAAGGAGGTCTCTCTCGCCGAAGCGCTGCAGATCGACGAGATCGCGGTCTACAGCAAGCAAGCCACCGGCGAGAAGTACCTGATCAACCCGAACAAGGGAGCTCGCTGATGCCCGACACTCCGATCCTGACGAATCCCCTCAAAGAGATGATGAAGGCCGGCAAGGTGGCGCTCGGGATGAACGTGCGCCTGGCGCGCTCCGGGGACATTGCGCGTATCGCCAAGACGTGCGGCCACGACTTCATCTTCATCGACGGTCAGCACGCCATCTTCACCCGGGAAACCATCGCGCACATTGCGCACACCGCGCTCGGCTGCGGCATCACGCCCCTGGCCCGCGTGCGCAGCGTCGACGACCAGGACGTGCAGGTGCTGCTGGACAACGGCGTGATGGGCATCGTCTACCCGGACGTCAACACCGCCGACGAGGCGCGCCGGGCGGTAGCCCGCGCCAAGTTCCCGCCGCTGGGCAAGCGCTCGGCCGCCGGCGGTTATCCGATGTTCGATTACCGCCCTGTGCCCGTGAGCCAGACAGTGCCCGCGCTGAACGACGCGACGCTGGTGGTCTGCATGATCGAGACGCCCGAAGGCGTGAGAAACGTCGAGGAGATCGCCAAGGTCGACGGGGTGGACGTGATCCACATCGGCGCCAACGATCTTCTCACCTCGATGGGCCGCCCCGGGGCGTTCGGCGATCCGGAGGCCGCCAAAGTCATCGACCGCGTCATCTCCGTGACGGCCGCGAACGGCAAGATCCCCGGCATGGGCGGAGACCGCGACCTCAAGCGTCAGATCGAGTACATCCGCAAGGGCGCGCGCTTCATCACCACCAACAGCGAGATCGCATTCATCCTGGCGGAAGGCACGCGCGTGACGACAGAGCTGAGGCGGGCGCTGGCGGAGTAAGGCCACTCACCTCCCCGGGGCGCCGCGCGAGGATTTCACATCGTCAAGGCGCTGGGGTCTTAGATCGTGGAGGTGACCATGTCGGACTCCACGTCTGTCTTCTCCTCGGGACTCACGGTGCTGCATGCGGACGGTCCGGCTGTCGACCGTGCCGAAGCGCTCAACCTGTATGGCCAGTTCATCGGCGACTGGGACACAGACGTCGTCGCGTACGCCCCCGACGGCGTCCGCCATCAGGGCCAGGGCGAAATCCACTTCGGGTGGATCCTGGAGGGCCGCGCGATCCAGGACGTGTGGATGATCCCCCGGCGCAAGGATCGGCGCCCGGGCGCCCAGGTCATGCCGGTGACCGGCAACTGGTACGGCACGACGATCCGGGTGTACGATCCGGCCCTCGACGCGTGGCGCATCTACTGGATAGACCCGGCGACCAACGTGTACCGCCAGCAGATCGGGCGCATGGTGGGCGACGATATCGTGCAGGAGGGAACGACAGAATCGGGCGCGCTGTCGCGGTGGAGCTTCACGGAGATCAGAGCGGACTCCTTCCACTGGAAGGGCGAAGCATCCCTCGACAAGGGAGCCTCGTGGAAGCTGATCGTCGACGTCTTCGCTCGACGACGGCCGGGCGCCGAGAGTCGCTGAGCTCTGGCTCGGCGCTAGACGTCAGAAAAGAGCCCGAACGGCTCAGGCGGGCGCGAACACTCCGCCCGGCGCCGCATCGGGCGTCAGCCGCGCGTCGACGCTAGGCCGCGCGCTCGCGAACGCCGGATCGCGCTGGAGCACGGGAATCACCCGATCGGCGAAGAGCCGCATGTTGATCTCCGACTCCTCGTGCGGCATGCCGCCGAACGCGAACTCGGTGATCAGGTGGTCGAGCCCAGTCAGGCGGTGGAGCTCCCGCACCTGCTGCAGGCACTCGTCCGGCGTGCCGACGATCTGGATGCTGACGTAGAAGTCGGTCGCCTTCTGCCGATAGCCCTCGTCCTTCATCTTCGAGTACGTCTTGGTCATCTTGCCGTAGAACTCGTAACCCTTGACGGTGGCGAGGTGGCCGTCCGAGAAGTGATAGTGGCGGTCGATCGAGTCCCATTTGCGGGAGAGGTACTTCACGCCCCGCTCGCGCGCTTCCTCGCGGCTTTCGCTGCACGAGACATTGGTCAGGATGATCGGCGGCCGCGGTGCGTGACCGACGGCGCTCGCGATCTGACGATAACGCCCGATGTCCTCCGCGGCCTTGGCCCACTCGTTCTGCATGACGACCAACACGCCGAAGCCGAGCTTGGCCATGATCTCGGCGGACTCCGGGCTCACCGACGACGCGTAGAATCGGCGCTCGGGATGGGAGATGGGTCGCGGACGGATCGACGTTCGGGGAATCTTGAAGTATTCGCCGTCCCAGTCGAATGTCTCGTGCGTCAGCGCCTTGACCACGATCTGGGCCGCCTCGACGAAGCGCGGCCGCGCCTCTTCCATCGGGACGCGAAACCCCGCGTAC
>JBKPCO010000145.1:0-13669 GCA_046727415.1 Candidatus Methylomirabilota bacterium | reverse complement strand
AACGGTGAGGAACGGGTCGGTGCGCCCGGTCTGGAGGACCTCGAGCCCATTGAGCGCGACTCCGCCGCGGACAGTGCCCCGCTTGAGGCCGGTCGGGGCGAGCTCGATCGCGAGCGTCAGCGCGGCGTTCACCTTGCCCGCGCGCGGCGCGGCCGGCGCGCTCGCCAGGTAGGGGCGCAGCGGCGCCAGGTCGAAGCCGTCCACCGTGACACGGGCCGAGGCCGCCAGCGGCACGATCGCGAGCGAGTCGGCGGTCGCGGCGATCGGTGCGCCGTTCAGCTTGAGCTTCGCCTCGAGATTTCCAGGCCGCGTGCCCTCGCCGATCATCAGATTGCGCGCCTCGATCGCCACGTCGTCGATCCGCCAGTCACTCTCCGGCGTTGTCGTCGCGTCGTGCATGAGCACCGCCACGCGCTGCAGCGAGATCCGATCGAGCTGGATCGTCCACTTGGCCGACGAGGCGGACTCCTTGCGCGCCGCCGCTTTGGTGCCCTTGAGCCGGTCCAGGACGTCGGAGAAGTCGAACTCGGTGGGGCCGCGGCGCAGGATGCTGGCCTTCGCCCCGACCAGCGAGATCTCCTTGACCCGGACCGTGTGGAACAGGAACGGCAGGTAGCCGATGCGGAGGTCCAGACGCTCGAGCTCGAGGGCGCGCTCGTTCACGCCGTGCTTGAGGATCCGGACGCCCTTCAGGGCCAGGTGGCCGGTGAAGAGATTCAAGTCGACGTCGTCGAGCGCGAGCAAGCGCCCGGTCAGCTTGGGGACCTGATCGACTGCGACGCGGCGCACGATCTCCGGAAGGATCGCGAGGGCCACCGCGACGATCACTACCAACCCCGCGAGGACCGCGACCAGGATCTTGCGGGCGCGGCCGGACAACCGAAGCATCACACTTCCACGAGCACCTTCATGACCGGCCCTCCACCGAGCGCTTCTTCCATCCCGCGCTGGAGTGCTTCGAGGGGAATGCGCCGGCTCACCAGCGGCGCCACCGGCACCGCGCCCGAGGCCACCAGCCGGATCGCCTCTTCCCAGTCGGCGCGCGCGTAGAGCCGGCTACCGTGCATGACGAGCTCGCGCGCGAACATCTGGTAGAGGTTCACCGGGACGGGCTCGGCGTGGATCGCCACGATGCTCACGGTGCCCCAGACGCGCACCACCTCGGCTACAACGCGCGCGGCGACCGGGTTGCCGGTGACCTCGAAGGCGACGTCGACGCCGGTGCCGTCCGTCCACCGATCGGTCCATTTGACGACATCCGTGCCGGGGCCGACGCGCTCGAGGCCGAAGGACTCGAGGATGTCCAGCCGGAACGGGTTCAGCTCGGCGACGGCGACGCGCGCGCCGCGATGGCGGGCGACCAGCGCGATCAGCGTGCCGATCGGGCCGCCGCCGAAGACGAGGACGGCGTCGCCGCGTTTGACGTCGGCCCGATTGACGTCGTGCACGGCGACGGCCAGGGGCTCGATCAGCGCGGCGTGATCGTCGGTGATCGAGTCGGGCACGCGGAGGAGCCGCGAGGTGCTGACGGCCCAGTACTCCCGCATCCCGCCCGGAAGATCGACGCCGAGGACCTTGAGCTGGTAGCAGAGGTACGAAGCGCCCATGCGGCAGGCGCGGCAGCTTCCGCAGCAGACGACGGGCTCCACCACGACTCGATCGCCGCGTGTGAACCCGCTCGGGCCGGGCGCCTCGACGACCTCGCCGAAGGTCTCATGGCCGATGACGCCGCCCCGGGGCACGCGATGGTCGAGGTGACCCTGGAAGATGTGAAGGTCCGTGCCGCAGATGCCGACCCGGCGGACCCGCAGGAGCGCCTCGTCGCGAACGGGCGTGGGCTTCTCCATCTCGCCCGCCGTGAACGTCCTCGCACCCTGATAGAAAGCGGCGCGCATGGGCTCTTAGCTCGCGCGCTCGTATCCCGCTTGCTTCATGCAATCGCTGAACGCGCCGGCCTGCCGCGATTCCTGCACCGCCAGGCGTCCCACGTCGAGGAGGCCGCCGAGGATCAGGTCGGGCCCCGGACCGATCAGGAAGGCGTTCCGGGCGCACTCGGTCTCGACCAGCGACACATCCTGGAACATCGCGCCGGGCTTCTTCCACTCGGTGCCGCCCAGGTCGAGGACGCAACCCGAGAGCAGCATCGCCACAACCAGGAGCGCCAGGGCTCGCATAGGATCTCCTCTCTCAGGAGCCTAGAGGATACCAGGGAACGCCTCGGGCGGCTTGCCGAGGGATCGGGCGATTCGCCCGATCTCCAGCGCTGGCCCCCCCGCGAAAAGCCGCGAAATTCCCCCTCAGCGGAGCTGGCACGCCTCATGCGATAGCGAGGAGCCGAGGAGGACGGGCGATGGGACTGGATAGCTTGATCGCGTACGGCGTGGTTTTCGGCGTTCCGCTCTGGCTCGTCACCGAGGAGGTTCTGCACCGAGTGGCGCCCCTCCTCAAGTCGGCGACAGTGAAGGTGGTGCACTTCCGGCATCGTGCCCCCAAGGCAGCACCCGCACACGCGCACGTAGCCGGCTGCTAGCCCGAAAGCGCGCCCCGCTCGCGCTCCCCGGCGGCCCGTTGTAGAGTGTGCGCGCGCCGACTCCAGCAGGCGCGCGCATCGCACCTCGGGCAGGAGGGAGCCATGCTGAGCGAGTTCAAGACGTTCATCTTGCGGGGGAACGTCGTCGACCTTGCGGTCGGCGTGATCATCGGCGCGGCGTTCGGCACCATCGTCACCTCGCTCGTCAACGACGTCCTGATGCCGCCGATCGGGCGGCTCCTCGGGGGCGTCGACTTCAAGGACTTCTTCGTCAGCCTGTCCGGGCAGTCGTATCCGACGCTCGCCGCCGCGAAGGCCGCGGGCGCTCCGACGCTCAACTACGGGGTTTTCCTCAACGCAGTGATCAATTTCATCATCGTGGCGTTCGCCGTCTTCCTGCTGGTCCAGCAGGTGAACCGTCTGTTTCCCAAGCCGGCGGCGCCGGCGGCCGCGCCCACCAAGGAATGCTCGTGGTGCGCCACCGCGATCCCCGAGAAGGCGAAGCGGTGTCCGCACTGCACGTCGAACCTGGCCGCGGCCTGAGCACCGTCACCAGCGGAGGTACGCGCCCGGCGTGACCGTGGGCTCGTTTCCCCACGGCCTGCGCGCGCTGAACCACACCGACTTTCGCCGCTTCTTCCTGTCGCAGTTCGCCGCGCAGATCGGCAGCTGGATGCAGAACGTTGCGCAGGCGTGGCTGGTCCTGCAGCTCACGAACTCGCCGTTTCGCCTCGGGCTGCTCGCGACGCTCCAGTTCTCGCCGGTGCTGCTCTTCTCGATCGTCAGCGGAGCGGTGGCCGACCGACTCCCGAAGCGCCGCCTGCTTGTCGCCACCCAGACGACGCTCGCGTGCCAGGGGCTCCTGCTGGCGCTCCTGGTCGCGACCGGGCACGTCGAGTACTGGCACGTGGCCCTCCTGGGGCTGGCCCTCGGCTTCGCCAACGTCGTCGATCAGCCGGCGCGCCAGTCGTTCCTGATCGAGATGGTCGGCCGCAACGACGTATCGAGCGCCGTCGCCCTCAACTCCGCCGGTTTCAATCTCGCCCGGATCATCGGGCCGGCGATCGCCGGGGTCGTAATCGGGCGTCTCGGGGTGGCGCCGACGTTCCTCGTCAACGGTCTCGGCTTCACCGGGGTCATCGTCACCCTTCTGCGAATGAAGACGCCGGATCCGCCGCGCGGAACGGCGCGCCGGTCGATCCTCGAGGAGATCGCCGAGGGTGTGCGCTACGCCGCCGGGACGCCGCGGCTGAGACTCGCCGTCGGGCTGGTCTTCGTGGTGAGCCTCTGCGTGTTCAACTTCAGCGTGTATGTGCCACTCCTGGCCAAGAATGTCCTGGGTCTCGGCGCGGAGGGATTCGGCTTCCTGATGGCCTCGCTCGGGGTCGGCGCGGTGGGAGGCGCACTCACGGTCGGCGCGCGCGCCGCGCGCTTTCCGTCGGTGCGCTCGATGCTCGTTGCGGCGACGCTGGCCCTCGGCATGCTGGTAGGGCTCGGTTTCACGCGCCGGATCGAGCTCGCCGTGCCCCTCCTGTTCCTCACCGGCTACTGGGGCATCATGCTGATGGCGAGCTGCAACACGTCGATCCAGCTCCAGGCGCCTGACGCGCTGCGCGGCCGGGTGATGAGCATCTACACGTGGGTGTCCGGCGGGGTCTTCCCGATCGGCGCCTTCATCGTCGGCTCGATCTCCGAGGCCTGGGGCGTCTCGACCGCGTTCCTCTTCAACGGCACGCTCGGCCTCGCCGCCGTCGGGGCGCTCGCCCTGTGGTGGCAGTGGCGCCGGCGGTGACGGCGCTCGGAACTACCGCTTCGGGTAGCCCTTCGTGCCGAGCGCCGCGGTGATCTCGTCCAGGACGATCGGGTCGTCGATCGTCGCGGGCACCACCCACTCGTGGCCGTCGGCGATCTTCTTGATCGTGCCGCGCAGGATCTTGCCCGAGCGCGTCTTCGGCAGGCGCTGCACGACGAGCGCCGTCTTGAACGCCGCGACCGGGCCGATGTGCTCGCGCACACGCTCCACGAGCTCGCGGGCGATGTCGGCCTCGCTGCGCGCCACGCCCGCCTTGGTGACCACGAACCCCACGGGTACTTCGCCCTTGATCTCGTCGGCGACGCCGACGACCGCGCACTCGGCGACGTCGGGATGGGCGGCCAGGACCTCCTCCATGCCGCCGGTCGAGAGCCGGTGCCCCGCGACGTTGATGATGTCGTCGACACGGCTCATGATGTAAACGTAACCGTCCTCGTCACGGTAGCCGGCGTCGCCTGTCAGGTAGTGGCCGGGATGCTTCGTGAGGTACGACTTTTCGTATCCCGCGTCGTTGTTCCACAAGGTGGGCAGGCACCCCGGCGCCAGCGGCAGTCGGAGGGCGATCGAGCCGATCTGCCCCGCCGCCATCTCGGTGTTGTCGTCGCCCAGCACGTGCACGTCGTACCCCGGCACGGGCTTGGTGGGCGAGCCGGCCTTCACCGGTAGCATCCCCAGCCCGACGCAGTTGGCGGCGATGGGCCACGCGGTCTCCGTCTGCCACCAGTGGTCGATGACGGGGACCCGGAGCCTGTCCTCGGCCCAGTGCAGCGTGTCCGGGTCGCAGCGCTCGCCCGCGAGGAAGAGGGTGCGAAACCGCGAGAGATCGTACTTCGCCATGTAGGTCCCGTTCGGATCCTCTTTCTTGATCGCGCGGAACGCCGTCGGCGCCGTGAACAGGGCGTTCACGCCGTGCTCGGCGATGAGGCGCCAGAACGCGCCGGGATCGGGCGTGCCCACGGGCTTGCCCTCGTAGAGGATCGTGGTGCAGCCCTTGAGGAGCGGAGCGTAGACGATGTAGGAGTGGCCGACCACCCAGCCGATGTCCGAGGCGGCCCAGAAGACCTCGCCTGACCCCATGCCGTACACGGCATTCATCGACCACTTGAGGGCGACGGCATGGCCGCCGTTGTCGTGCACGACGCCCTTGGGAATGCCGGTCGTGCCCGACGTGTAGAGGATGTAGAGCGGATCAGTCGCGGCGACGGGGACGCAGTCGACCGGCTGCGCGCCGGCCAGCGCCTCGCCCCAGTCCTGATCGCGCCCGCGCACGAGCGTCGCGGTCTGCTGGGGCCGCTGGAGGATCACGCAGCGGGGGACCTTGTGCTGGGCCAGCTCGATCGCGCCATCGAGCAGCGGCTTGTAGGCGATCACGCGGTTGACCTCGATGCCGCACGAGGCCGAGAGGATCAGCCTGGGCTTGGCATCGTCGATGCGCTTGGCCAGCTCACCCGGCGCGAAGCCGCCGAAGACCACGGAATGGATCGCGCCGAGCCGCGCGCACGCGAGCATCGCGATGACGGCCTCCGGCACCATCGGCATGTAGATGATCACGCGGTCGCCCTGCTCGACTCCCTGGCGCCGCAGCATGCCGGCGCAGAGCGCTACCGCGTCCCGGAGCTCGCGGTAGGTGTACGCGCGCACCGTGCCGGTGACGGGGCTGTCGTATACGAGCGCGCGCTGCTTGCCGCGCCCGCGGTCGACGTGCAGGTCGAGCGCGTTGTAGCAGGTGTTCAGCTCGCCGCCGGTGAACCAGCGGTAGAAGGGCTTGCGCGAATCGTCGAGGACACGGTCCCAGGGCCGGTCCCAGTGAACGTCCGCGGCGGCAGCGGCCCAGAAGCCTTCGGGGTCGCGCATCGAACGCGCGTATGTCTCGTCATAGACGCTCTTCGCCATGTCAGGCCTCCTGCGCGCCGTCGTCCGGACGGCTCGGGAACGTTATCACGACCACGGGGTGCGCAGCGTGGCCCCTCGGGGAGGCGGCTCCCGGCCTGGCTCCAGGTTTCTCTTGACAATCTCGATCGACAATGTGTATTTTCACGCTGAGCGTAGAGGTGAGCGGAAAAATGGCCCCCCGGACGCCAGGCCGATCGGCTTCCAAGTACCTGCGATGTAAAGCGCGGGTTTGGATGCCCCTGCGATGTCTCGGATGACGTAAGCCCTCGGCCAGGCGACGACGAAGCCAAGGACACCGGCCGGGAGGACGGGCTGAGAATCGCGCCCGTGCCCGGCCTTTTGCGTTTCTGGAGGGACCGATGAGCGAAGCCGTGAAGGAAACGAAGGCGCAGCGCGTCGAGCGGCTCAAGCGAGAGCAGAATCCGTGGGAGGCTCACGCCGAGATCGAGCGCTTTGCCCGCGAGGGCTGGGACTCGGTCCCGCCCGAGTGGCTCGGCACGTACTTCCGCTGGTGGGGCATCTACACCCAGGGCGACGGCGTCGGCGCGATCGGCGGCAAGGGCGGCGAGGGCAAGGCCGTCCGGCACTTCATGGTCCGCATCCGGATTCCCAACGGCATCATTGAATCGTCCCAGCTCAGAACCATAGCCGACCTCGCCGAGCGTCACGGCCGAGGCGTCGCCGACATCACCGTGCGTCAGAACTTCCAGCTCCACTGGGTCACCCTCGAGGCCCTTCCCGAGGTCTTCCGCGCGCTCTGGCTCCAGGGCGTAACCACGATGGGCTCGTGCGGGGACGTGACCCGGAACGTCACCGGCTGCCCGGTCGCCGGCCTGGACGCCGGCGAGCTGATCGACGCGTCGCCTGTCGTGCTCGAGGCGACGCGCATGCTGAACGGCAACCCCGTCTTCTACAACCTGCCGCGGAAGTTCAAGATCTCGATCTCGGGCTGCCGCGCGTGGTGCACCTATCCCGAGATCAACGACATCGGGCTCACCGCGACGCGCCATCCGGCCGGCGAGATCGGCTTCACGGTCCGGGTCGGCGGCGGGCTGTCCACCGATCCCCACCTCGGCGTTCGGCTCGACGCGTTCGTGCCCGAGGCCCGCGCGCTCGCGGTGGTCCGCGCGATCGCCGAGGTCTTCCGCGAGTCCGACGTGCTCCGGCAGAACCGCGAGCGCGCCCGTCTGAAGTTCCTCTTCCTGCACCACGGCTGGACCGCCGACCGGTTTCTGGCGGTCATCGAGGAACGCCTCGGATCGCCGCTGCCGCAGGGCGTTCCCGAGGATCCGCCGGCCGACGCGTACCGCGACCACGTCGGGATTCACCCGCAGAAGGAGCCGGGCATCTGCTACGTCGGCGTCGCCGTGCTGCGAGGGCGGCTCGGCACCGAGCAGCTGCGCGTGGCCGCCGATCTGGCCGATCGCTACGGCACCGGTGCGCTCAGGACCACCAGCATGCAAAACCTGGTAATCCCCAACGTGCCGACGGGCCGCGCTGGCGCCCTCGTGCGCGAGCTCGAGGCGGCCGACTTCGTGCTCGATGCGTCGCCGTTCCGGCGCGGGACGGTCGCCTGCACGGGCACCGAGTTCTGCAAGCTGGCGCTCACCGAGACGAAGGGCTTTGCCCGCGGCCTCGTCGAAGCGCTCGAGCAGCGGTTGCCCGGGTTCGAGCAGCATCTCCGCATCAACGTCACCGGCTGCCCGAACAGCTGCGGGCAACACTGGATCGCCGACCTCGGCCTCGAAGGCAAGAAGATGAAGGTCGACGGTGCGGTCGTCGACGCCTACTACTTCTGCGTGGGCGGCGCGGTCGGCCGCCATCAGGCGGTGGCCCGGCCGATCGGTCTCCGGCTGCCGGCGACCGCGGTGGCGCCCGCGATCGAGCGCCTCCTGCGGACCTTCCTCGGCGAGCGGCGGCCGAACGAGAACTTCCGCCAGTTCGCCGTGCGCCACACCGACGATGAGCTGCGCGCGCTCCTGGCCGGCGAGCTGGTCGAGGCGGTGGCGCGCGACGTCGCCGCCGAGCGACCGCCGCACGGCGTCGACGGCTGAGATGGGCTACTTTTCTGTGCTCCTCGACCTGACGAACCGCCGCTGCGTCATGGTGGGCGGTGGGCCGATCGCCGAGCGCCGGGTCCTCTCGCTCCTGGAGGCCGGCGCGCAGGTGACGGTGATCAGCCCGCACGCGACGCCGGCGCTCGAGGCGCTGGCGGCCGAAGGGCGGATCGCGTTGGAGTCGCGCAGCTACGCCGAGGGCGATCTGGCGGGCGCGCACCTTGCGTTCGTGGCGACCGGCGCGCGCGCGGTGAACCTGGCGGTGGGGCGCGAGGCGCGGGCGCGAGGGGTCTGGGTCAACGCCGCCGACGATCCGACCCACTGCACCTTCATTCTCCCAGCGGTCGTGCGGCGCGGCGACCTCACCGTCTCGGTCGCGACGGGCGGCACCAGCCCCGCCCTCTCGCGGGTCGTTCGCCAGGAGCTCGAGACGTACCTGACCGCGGAGTACGCGACGCTGGCCGCACTGGCGGGCGAGGCCCGGCGCGAGTTGCGCGCGTCCGGCCGGGCCGCGACGGCCGAGGCCTGGCGGCGCGCGCTCGGCCCGGAAGTGCGCCGGCTCATTGTCGAGCGCGGGCGCGACACGGCCAAGCTTCGGCTGCTCGAGCTCCTGGGGGCCGAGACGTGCGCGCCGTAGGAACGGTCGCGCTGGTCGGCGCTGGGCCCGGGGATCCCGGGCTCATGACCGTGCGGGGCCTCGAGCTCTTGCGTCGCGCTCACGTCGTCGTCTACGACCGGCTCGTGGATCCGGGCCTCCTCGACGAGGCGCCGCGCGCGCGCCGCATCTTCGCCGGTAAGGAATCCGGCCACCATACGCTGCCGCAGGAGCGCATCAACGCGCTCCTGATCATGCACGCCAGGCGCGGGCGTCGGGTGGTCCGCCTCAAGGGCGGCGATCCGTTCGTCTTCGGGCGGGGCGGGGAAGAGGCCGAGGCGCTCGCGCGCGCCGGAATTCCGTTCGAGGTGGTCCCCGGTGTGAGCTCGGCCGTCGCGGTCCCGGCCTACGCGGGCATCCCTCTCACGCATCGCGGCGTCGCCTCGTCGTTCGCGGTGGTGACCGGCCACGAGGAGGCGGGCAAGCCCGAGTCGAGCGTGGACTGGGCGCGGCTGGCGCGGTCCGTCGACACGCTCGTGATCCTGATGGGGCTCAAGAGCCTGTCCCGGATCGCCCGCGAGCTCATTGCCCACGGGCGCCCGGCGGCCACGCCCGCCGCGCTCGTGCGCTGGGGCACCACCGACATCCAGGAAACCGTCGTCGGCACGCTCGCCGACATCGCCGTCCGGGCGGCGCGCGCGCGGCTCGAGCCGCCCGTCGTGGCCGTCATCGGCGACGTCGTCTCGCTCCGCGAGCGCCTGCAGTGGTTCGCCGACAATCACGTGCTCATGGAGATCGCCCAGTGAGTCCACGCCTTTCCGCTCCGATCGGCATCCTCGACGAGCATCCCGAGTGGTCGGCCCGGCTCATCGCCGAGCTCGAGCATCGGCGGCTTCCGTTCGAGAAGATCGACCACTCGAACCATGCCTTCGACCCGCGCGACCGGGTTGCGCGCTACTCGGTCATCGTCAATCGCACGAGCCCGTCGTCGCATCGGCGGGGCCACGGCGGGGTCCTGTTCTACGCCGAACCGCTCCTGGCGCACTGGGAGGCGCTCGGCATTCCCGTGATCAACCCGGTCCGGGCGTACCGGTTCGAGAAGTCCAAGGCCCTGCAGATCGGGCTCTTCGAGCAGCTGGGCGTCCGCTATCCGCGGACGGTCGTCGTGAACCATCGCGATCAGGTGCTCAAGGCCAGCGGCGAGCTGCGTTTCCCGCTCCTCGTCAAGCCGAACATCGGTGGCTCGGGCGCGCTCATCGAGCGGTTCGACTCGCGCGCCGATCTCGAGGCCCGCGCGGCGGCGCTCGACTTCGGACCGGACGGCACGGCGCTCGTTCAAGAGTTCGTCGAGTCCGAGGGCGGGGCGATCGTGCGGGTCGAGGTGCTTGACGATCGCTATCTCTATGCGATCCGGATCGTCCGTCCGGAGTCCAACTTCAACCTCTGCCCGGCCGACATCTGCCAGATTCCCACGCCCATCGCAGGCGCCGACCTCGGCGCCTGTCCGGTTGAAGCCAAGCCGGGACTCAGCGTGACCCGTTACGACGCGCCGGAGGCGGTCGTCGATCAGGCCCGAGCCCTCGCGCGCGCGGCGTCGATCGACGTCGGAGGCATCGAATACCTCGTGGGCCGCGCCGACGGCCGCGTCTACTTCTACGACGTCAACGCCACGTCCAACTTCGTCGCCGACGCGCCGGCAGTGCTCGGGTTCGACCCGTTCCCGCGCTTCGCCGACTACATCGTCCGGGTCGCGACCGCTCGAGCGTAGGCGTCAGCCTCCGCCCCGCCGGGAGGGCCGGCCCCGGGGAGTCCTGGGGTACACTTGCGCCATCCCGTTCGGAGGGGCGTCTATGAGCGAGTTTCGCCACGTGTATCGCACTGAGCTTTCACCGGTGAGCTTTCTCACCCGTAGTGCCTATGTGTTTCCGGACAAGGTCGCCGTTGTCCACGGCGCGCGGCGATACACGTACCGCGAATTCGAGGCGCGGGTGAATCGCCTGGCGTCGGCGCTGCGGCTGGCCGGCCTCGCCAAGCACGATCGGGTCGCCTTCCTCTGTTCGAACATCCCGGCAATGCTCGAGGCGCACTATGGCGTGCCCGCCGCGGGCGGAGTCCTCGTCGCCATCAATACCCGGCTCAACTCTGACGAGATCGGGTACATTCTCGGCCACTCGGGAGCCCGGGTCCTCTTCGTGGACGCCGAGCTCGAGCCTCTGGTGAAACCGCTCGATCTTTCCAGGATGCGAGTCGTGCGCGTGGACGACACCGGCAAGCCGGGCGATCCGTATGAGGATTTCCTGGCCGGCGGCTCACCGACACCCGTCGAAAGCTGGCTCCAGGACGAGGAAGAGATACTCGCCATCAATTACACCTCCGGCACGACCGGCCGGCCCAAGGGCGTCATGTACTCGCACCGTGGTGCCTGGGTCAACGCGCTCGGCGAGGTGATCGAGTCGCAGATGAGCTTCGACGCCCGCTACCTCTGGACCCTGCCGATGTTCCATTGCAACGGCTGGTGCTTCACATGGGGCGTCACGGCGGTGGGTGGCACGCATATCTGCCTGCGCCGTGTCGAGCCCGGGCGCGTGTGGGAGATGATCGACACCGAGGGTGTTACCCACTACAACGGCGCTCCCACTGTGCACATCGGCGTCGTGAACGATCCGAAGGCGCACAAGCTCGAGCGCCCGGTAACCGTGTGCGTGGCGGGGGCGCCGCCATCGCCGACGCTGCTGGGACGCCTGAAGGAGCTCGGCTTCAGACCCGTGCACGTCTACGGGCTCACCGAGACCTACGGCCCGCACACGGTGTGCGCGTGGCACGAGGAGTGGGACGCGCTGCCGCTCGACGAGCAGTCGCGGCTGGCCGCGCGCCAGGGTCAGGGCTACGCGCTCTTCGACCTCGTGCGGGTCGTCGACACGGAGATGAACGACGTGCGGCGCGACGCGGCGACGCTGGGCGAGGTCATCATGCGCGGTAACAACGCCGCCCTGGGCTACTTCCAGCAGCGCGACGCGACGGCCGAGGCGTTCCGCGGCGGCTGGTTCCACTCGGGCGACATCGCGGTGTGGCACCCCGACGGCTATATAGAGCTCCGCGACCGGAAGAAGGACATCATCATCTCGGGCGGCGAGAACATCTCGACGATCGAGGTCGAGCAGGCGGTGGCCCGGCACCCGGCCGTGCTCGAGTGCGCGGTGGTCGCGGTGCCGGACGAAAAATGGGGCGAGCGCCCGAAGGCGTTCGTCACGCTCAAGCCCGGCCGCACGGCGACCGCGCCGGAGATCATCGACTTCTGCCGGCAGCACATCGCCCACTTCAAGTGTCCCGCGGCAGTGGAGTTCGGCGAGCTGCCGAAGACGTCCACCGGAAAGGTGCAGAAGTTCGTCCTGCGCGAGAAGGAGTGGAAGGGCCGCGAGAAGCGGATCAACTAGATGCTCCGGCTCGGCGTACTCGATCAGTCGCCGGTGCGCGGCGGCGGCCCGGCCGACGCGATCCACGAGACGCTCGAGCTCGCCGAGATCTGTGACCGCCTCGGGTATTACCGGTACTGGCTGGCCGAGCACCACGCAACACCGGGGCTGGCAGGCTCGAGCCCCGAGGTCTTGATCGGGCAGGTGGCGGCTCGCACCTCGCGGATCCGGGTGGGCTCGGGCGGCGTCATGCTCCAGCACTACAGCCCGCTCAAGGTCGCCGAGAGCTTCCGCGTGCTCGAAGCGCTCTTTCCCGGGCGCGTCGATCTCGGCATCGGCCGCGCGCCTGGGAGCGACCAGATGACAGCGCGCGCACTTCGCGAAGACGGTAGCCCTGAATACTTTCCTCAGCAGGTCGCCGACCTCGTGGGCTTTCTGCATGGCGAGCTGCCGCCGGGTCACCCCTACGCGCGCGTGCTCGCGATGCCGACCGGGCCGACTGCGCCGGAGGTCTGGCTCCTGGGCTCGAGCGACCAGAGCGCGGCGCTAGCCGCGCACCTCGGCACCGGCTTCTCGTTCGCGCACTTCATCAACCAGGAAGGCGGCGCCGAGGTGACCCGCGCGTATCGCCAGGCGTTCCGGCCCTCGGCGTGGCTCCAGGCGCCGCGCTCGAGCGCGGCGGTGTTCGTGGTCTGCGCTGACACCGAGGCCGAGGCGCGGCGGCTGGCGAAGAGCCGCGAGCTGTTCATCGTGCGCCTCTACACCGGCCGGGTCGGCCGCTATCCCTCGATCGAGGAGGCCGAGGCGTACCCCTACACCGATCGCGAGCTCGCCATTCTCCGCCACGCGCAGGAGCGCACGGTCGCCGGGACGCCCGAACAGGTGCGCGAGCGGCTCGAAGCGCTCGCGGCGGACTACGAGGCGGACGAGCTCGTCATCGTCTCGATCGCCTACGACCCGAAGGCGCGGCGCCGTTCTTACGAGCTCATCGCCAAGGTCTTCGGGCTCGAGGAAGCGGGCCCGTGAACACGCGTCGCCTCGGGTTTTTCGCCGCGGCCGCCCTCGCGTTGCTCGTCGAGCTCGGCTTCGTCCTGATCGGGACGGTGACGGCGCAGCGCGCAGCCGACGCGCCCCGGTTCCAGGTCGATGCGGGGTGGCCGAAGCCCCTGCCGCGCGGCTGGGTCATGGGACAGGCCGCGGGCGTGGCCGTGGACCGACGCGACCACATGTGGGTCATCCAGCGCCCGCGCACGATCACAGCAGGCACGCCGGCGCCCCCGGTGCTCGTGTTCGACGCCGACGGGAGTCTGCTGCGCTCCTGGGGCGGCCCCGGCGCCGGCTACGACTGGCCCCTGACCGAGCACGGCA
>JBKPCO010000144.1:0-3325 GCA_046727415.1 Candidatus Methylomirabilota bacterium | reverse complement strand
CCGCCGCGGCTTCGGTGGGGCCGCGCCGGACTGGCAGTTCACGCTTGGGCTGACGTTGGGTTTTCCCCTTCCGACGGCATCCCAGAGTCCGTGAGCCTGGTCAGTCTCAAGTCAATATGTTTGGCCCTTCCGTTTGAAAGTGGTGCGCCGGCCCGATAGCATTCGCGACACGCCTGGTGAAGTCGCGATGACCCGTATTCCAGTGCTGGTCCGAGGTGTGGGCGACGTCGGCTCAGCCGTCGCCCACCGCCTGTTCAGCGATGGGTACGCGGTGGTGATCCACGATTCGCCTGAGCCGGTCGCCACGCGCCGCAAGATGGCGTTCGCGGAAGCCGTCTTCGATGGCGTCGCCCGGCTCGATGGCGTCGAGGCGCGGCGTGCGATGGATGTCGACATGGTCAAGGCGCTGATGGCGGGCAATACCGTGGCGGTTTTCGTCGGCCCGTTTCCGGACCTGCTCGAAGCGATCAAGCCCGACGTCCTGATCGACGCCAGGATGCGGAAGCGTGTGGTTCCAGAGATCCAGCGCGGCTCTGCACCGCTCACGATCGGCCTCGGCCCGAACTTCGAGGCTGGGGTGACGTGCGACGTGGCGATCGAGACGAGCTGGGACGCGCTCGGCACGGTGATCCGCGCAGGGACACCGCTACCGCTGGCGGGAGAGCCGCGGGCGCTCGGAGGGCATGCCCGAGACCGGTACGTCTATGCCCCATGTGAAGGCGTCTTCCGTACTCGCGCCGAGATCGGCGACCGGGTCGATCAGGGCCAGCCGATCGCGACGATCGGCGAGACTGTTCTCGTCGCGCCCGTTGCCGGAGTCTTGCGCGGCCTCACGCACGACGGGGTACCGGTCATCGCGCGGGCCAAGGTGATCGAGGTCGACCCGCGCGCCCGAACCGCCGAGGTGGCCGGCATCAGTGAACGGCCACGCCGGATCGCCGCTGGCGTGGCCGACGCGGTCCGGCAATTCGTCGGTCGCAACCTCGCCAAGGGCCGGTGATTCACTACCTACGACTGTAAAGACACCTCGGGTTCCCGTAAACTACCTGCCGGATCAGGCGGAACGAGCGGAACCTGGTCGAAGCCGTCGGGCTGGAGGGCAGAATGATCACGATCCTGGATCTCAAGGCCGAGTTTGCCAAGCTGAAGCTGCTGCGCGGGCGCACCCCGCAGATGACCGAGGGCGACCGGAAGGGAAGCGGCGGCTTCGCCACGCTGGCGCCGTACCGCGACGGCAACATCTTCAGCGCCAAGTTCTCCGGCGACGGAGCGTGGGAGCGCCATCCAAACGGCGACGAGCTCGTGCAGATCGTCGACGGCTCGGCGACGCTCTACATCATGGCGGAGGACGGTCCGAAGACCTACGCGGTGAGCGCAGGGATGCTGGTCATCGTCCCTCAGGGGACGTGGCACCGCTTCCACTCGCCCGAGGGCGTCAGCTTGATGACCGCAACGCCGAAGCCGACCGAGCACTTGACGGTCGACGTCGACGATCCGCGGACGCTCACGAAGGCGCAGCTGTCGAACAACACCGAGGAAAAGTGGCGCTGAGCTAGCCTCAGTCGTCCACGAAGGCGGCCGCGAGCCAGAACCCGGCGGCGAACAGCACGGTCGCGCACGCCACCGTGTACGCGAGCCGCGTGCCGTGCCACAGACTGTCGAACCACTGGGTGAACTCCACCGCGAGCACGTTCGCTTTTCCGCCGTAGAGCTCGAGGGTGCGCTGGTATTGCTTCGAGTGCTCGATCTCATACGCGAGCATGTCGTTGGTCGAACGCGCGGCGAACAGATAGATTCCGAGCGCGGCGGTGAGTCCGACGCACAGCGTCGCCACGGAGATCAGCTGAAGGCGCCGGCCGGTCATGTAACCCATGGCGCCAAGCTTACGCTCAACGAGCGATCAGATGCTCGTCGCCCGGCCTCCAGCCGAAAGTGACCGTCGCGCCCTCGCGGACCTCGTCGGGCGGCGCGCCCGCCATCCGGATGCGGATGCTCTGGCCGCCGGCGTCGCCGATGATCAGCACACTGTCGCCGTAGTTGACGATCACGGAGATCTTGACCGCCAGGCGGTTCGGAAGCGTCGCGCCGTCGGGGACCAGCTGAAGACGCTCCGGACGCAGGAGCACGTCGGCAGACGCGCCCGCGAGGCGCCGGCAGGCGTCGCCGTCCGCCTGGATGGGCCCGAGGCGGTCGAGCTCGACGCGCGGCGCGCCGGAGTGGACGCGACCGGTGAAGAAGTTGCTGTCGCCGATGAACTCGCCCACGAAACGGGTGCGCGGCCGGTGATAGACCTCGAGCGGCGGCGCCGTCTGCTCGAGCGTGCCGTGGCTGAAGACCGCGATGCGGTCGGACATGGTCATCGCCTCGGTCTGGTCGTGCGTCACGTACACCATGGTGATGCCGACCTCGCGGTGGATGCGCTTGAGCTCGACCTGCATCTGCTCGCGCAGGTTCTTGTCCAGGGCCCCGAGGGGCTCGTCGAGGAGAAGCACATCCGGGTTGAAGACGAGGCCGCGCGCGAGCGCGACACGCTGCTGCTGACCGCCGGACAGCTCGCGCGGGTGCTTGTCGGCGAAGGCCCGCAGGCCGACGAGGTCGAGGATCTCGCGCACGCGCTCGGCCTGCCGCGCGCGCGGAAACCCGCGCATGCGCAACGGGAAAGCGACGTTGCGCTCGACCGTCATGTGGGGGAACAGCGCGTAGCTCTGGAAGACGACGCCGATGTTGCGCTCGTACGGCTTGCGGCGCGTCAGGTCCTCGCCGCCGAGCTCGATGACGCCGCTGGTCGGCTCCTCGAAGCCGGCGATCATCATGAGCGTCGTTGTCTTCCCGGAGCCGCTCGGGCCGAGGAGCGTGAGGAACTCGCCCTTCGCGATGTCGAGGCTGATCCCGTCGACGGCGTTGACGCGGCCGTCGTAGGACTTCACCAGCCGGTCGAGCTTTAGATATGCCAGCGTCAGGCTCTGACGCTCGGCACGATGAGCGCGTCCACGACGACGCAGCCCGCGCCCGTCGGCCTCACCACGATCGGGTTCACGTCGAGCTCGGCCAGGCTCTCGCGCTCGGCCCACGCGAAATCGCCCATCGCCTCCAGCGCGCGGGCGAGCGCGCCCACGTCGCCGGGCGGGCGGCCGCGAAAGCCGCCGAGCAGGTTGGCGACCTTCGTCTCGGCGATCATCGCTTCGGCGTCGCCGGCGCGCAGGGGCAGGGGGCGGAGCGCCACGTCGTCCAGCGCCTCGATCAGCACGCCCCCGGCGCCGAACGCCAGAACGAGACCGAAATCGGGGTCGCGGTTCACGCCGGCGAAGACCTCGAGGACGCCGTG
>JBKPCO010000143.1:0-6563 GCA_046727415.1 Candidatus Methylomirabilota bacterium | reverse complement strand
GTCAACCGCGAGTACGGATGGTGGCTCGCGACCCCGGGCTTCTTGTGGCGGCGCGACACCAGGATGTCGCGAATCTGCCCGTCGCGCTTCAGATCGAGCAGTCGGTCGCGATACATCCACAGCACGGATTCGATGGCGCTGGGCTCCATCGTCGCCAGCGTGTCGTCGTGCCGCGGCGACTCCACCACCAGCTCGCTGGCGCCGCGCGGATTGATCATGTCGAACATGCCGACACCCTCGCGCACCAGCTCCCACTCGATCCGGAAATACGCGTCCGGCTCGGGCACGACGCGAACGGTCCACCCTGGACCGTTCGGCGTCGAGCCCTCCGGACGATAGGCAGCGATTTCCGGTCCGGTCAGGTGCTCCGCGCCTGGGCAATACGGACAGTCCGTCTGGGGCGAGGGCTTGGCCTTGGGACGAATGAGGATCCAGTGTCCGCGTGTCGGGTCCTTCCTCAGCTCGTCCACGCGATCTCCCGGAGCCTCGAGGGCATCGTAATCATGATACTCGTGGCGGCGGCACGCCCCGGCATACATTCCCCGGGACGCGGCGCGCGCAAAATGTCGACTCCCGCGGCTGCGGGGGCTAGTCCTTGATCTGCGACTTGAGCTTCTTCAGATGCTGGCGCGCGACGTCGACCCAATCTTTCTCGGTGGCCAGCGGCGATGCGAGCTCGATGTACTTCTCCCACTGGGTCATGGCGGCGCGGGGATCGACCTTCTCGTAGACGAGCGCGAGGTTGTACATGGCACCGGTGTGCTTGCCGTCGATCTCGATCACCCGCCGGTACTCCTCGATAGCCTCCTTGTAAAGCCCCTTCTCCTCGTATACCTCCCCCAAGCCCATGCGCGCGTCGACCGAACGGGAATCGAGCTCGATGGCGCGCTTGTAGGCGGTCACCGACTCGTAGTAGAGCCCTTTTTCGCCGTAGTAGATCTTCCCGAGGCTCATGTGCACCTTCGGGTTGACGGGGTTGTAGACGAGCGCCTTCTGGTACGCGGCGATGGCACCGTCGATGTCGCTCTTCGCGGCCTTCGCGTCGCCGAGCCCGACGTACGCGTCGGCGAAGAACGGACGCAGCTCGATGGCCTTGCTGTACGCCTCGATGGCCTGATCGAAGAGCCGGCGCGGCTGAGACAGGAACAGGTCGCCGAGCGCCTTGTAGGGCTCCGGGTACGACGCGTCGGCTTGCGTGGAGGCACGGAACTGCGCCGCCGCCTTCCACCGGTTGCCGAGCGCCGAGTGGACGACGCCGAGCGTGTAGTGCGCGACGACGAAGCTTGGATCAGCCTCGATCGCCCGCGACAGCAGATCGACCGCCGCCTCATTGCTCTCCTGATCGCCCCGCGCGGCCGCGATCTGGCCGCGGGCAAACAGCTCGAAGGCTCGCGGCACCCGCGTCGGACGCGCCGCTTTCTCGATCCGGGAGATCTCGATATCGGTGAGGCTGACGTTGAGGGTCCGCGCGTACGAGACCGGCAGCGAGGCGAGCCGTCCGAGCAGCTCGCCATCCGGCGTCGTCACCGACTCCAGGTTTGTGATCGCGTCGCTGCCGCTCGCCTTCACCTCGAGGAGCCTCGGCAGAACCGCGAGGTCCCCCGTGCGGCGCTCGATCCGCCCGAACAGGACGGCGTCGGCGCGCACGGCCCGCGCCGCCTGGGCGACGGCCGCCTCGGTCCAGGTGTCTGGCTGTCCGGCCCCGCGCAAGCGCACGCGCTCGATCTGGACGAATGCGGGGTGCTGGGTCAGACCAAGACCGAGAATCTGGCTGACCCCCTCGCCCATCCACTGCTCTTCGCGCTCGAGCGGCGTGGCGTCGAACGGCACGATCAGTACGACGCGCAGCTTGGAATCGGCGTGCGTCGCCGCGGGACACAGCGCGAGCAGGAGCCCGGCCATGGCAATGAGCAGGCGCCACCACGAGTCGAGCCGACGCATCACGGGCCCTCCTTCCGCCGAGCACCTCGACGGACGAGCGACGCCACCCGCGCGAGCGCGCCTGGACCGACACGCCGCAGGGCGATATCCGGAACCAGCAGCACCGCGACCAGGCCGACGAGCCAGGGCCAGATATCGACCGCGATCCGAGACTGCCGCCGCGACTTCAAGAAGGCGTCCGGCGGCTTCTCGAGCGGCCCCCCGCCCGTGAGCTCGGCCAGCTCGCGCAGCAGGGGCTCGTCCACGCCGAGGTCGCGAAGCTCCTGAGCATACGGTACCACCAGTCCGGCGAGCTGTGAGCCGACCACGCGATCGTTCCGGCGCTGGGACATCCCGACGAGGTAGACACCTTCCTGGCCGGCCGGGAACCGGCCGCGATAGCGCCCGGGGCCGATCTGCTCGAGATCGATCACCGTCCGCTCGCGGTTGGGCGAGACGACGCCCACCTGCGAGTCGAGGAAGTTGATGAACTCGCCTTTCGGATCGACGGCGTCGACCACGATCTCGCCTGTGTTCTCCCGCCGTTCCACGACCGCGACGGTGTCGCTGCGTGAGCCGCTCCGGAGCGTCCAGCGAATCAGCTGGGACCAGAACCGGTTGAAGTCCTTCCACCGCAGCCACAGCACGCCCCACTTGGCCTTGGCGTCCGACGTGAACGCCACCGAGCGGCCGAGCCCGTAGCGCCACGTCGCCAGGACGGGGTCTTCCTGGTGGCTCATCAGGACCAGGTCCGCCGTCGACTTCAGCGAGCTGGCGACGTAGCCGCCGAGCGGCGGCACGTTCTTCCAGTCGATCTCCTGGACCGCCTCGTGGCCGGGCGACGTGAGCTGCGGCTTGAAGGGCTGCTCGACGAGCGACGCCTTCGAGGCGAGCTGGGTCTCGAGCGTGAAGATGCGCGGGATCGTCTGCGAGTCTTCGGTGTAGTAGAAGCGGCCCTTCCCCCACTTGGCGACGTCGACCATGAGCTGGACATCGGCGTCCTTGCCGATCGCCACGGTGGAGACAGTGATCTTGTCCTTCGCCATCCGCCGCAGGAGCCCCTGGAAATCGCCGCGCGTCATCTGCCCGTCGGACAGGAAGATCACGTGCTTGAGCAGGGCCGGTCGGTCGAAGAGGACCTGGTACGACTCCTTCAGGGCCGGATAGCCGTCAGTGCCGCCGCCCGCCTTGATCGTCGCGATGGCGTGATGGATTGCCGCCTTGTCCTTGGCCGGACGCACCGACGCATCCCAGATGAACTCGGTGTCCCAGCTCATGACGCCGACCTCGTTCCGCTCGTCGAGCAAATCGACCACGAGATGGGACGCTTCCTTGGCGAGGTCGAGCTTCGTGACCTTCTCGTCGGTCGACATGGCCATCGAGCCAGAGCGGTCGATCGAGAGGACCACGGCGAGGCTCGGGATCTCGACCTTCTGCTTGACCTCCATGGTGACCGGCAGCGCTTCCTCGATGGGCGTGCGGTAATAGCCGCCCAGCCCGAAGCTCTCCTCCCCGCCGACCATGACGAGCCCGCCGCCGTAGTCCCGCACGTAGTCGCGGATGTAGGTCATCTGCTGGCGCGTCAGCTTGAGCGAGGAGACGTTCGACAGCACCACGCCGTCGTACTTCTGGAAGCCGGCCAGGTCCGCCGGAATCTGCGGCGGCTCCACCACCGTGACGTCGATGTTCTGCGAGCGCAGCGCACCGGCCAGCGACTGGGCGTGGCTCCGCTCCTTGTCGGCCAGGAGCACCTGGGGGCGGCCGCGGACGACGACGGCGCCGACGGCCCGGTTGTTCTCCTCGATCGTGTCGCCGTCGACTTCCACCGCCGCCTGGTACACATGGATGCCGCTGGCGTCGAGCGACTGGCGATAGCTGAAGACGTTCTTGCCGGCGGTCAGCCGAACGACCTGCGAGCCGAGAAACTCACCGTTGCGGAAGAGCGAGAGCCGTCCCTCGGTATCGCGGTAGCTCCACACGACGACTTTGGCCTGGAAGGGCTCGCCGAACTTCACCTCGTGCGGCAGCACCATGGCCTCGGCGACGACCTCCTGCGTGAAGGTCAAGGGCGCCGGGACGTAGTAGATATCGGCGCCCGCGTCCTTGGCGGCCTGCGCCCCGGCCAGCGCGTTGCCGGAGTTTTGGCGGCCGTCCGTCAGCATGACGATTCGGTTGGCCTGGCCCGGCGGCAGCATCGCGAGCGAGAGCTGGAGCGCCTGGAAGATGTTCGTGCCGCGACCGTCGACCTGAGCCTTCGGGCGCTCGATCGACGGGCGGCTGGCCAGCGGCTGATCGACCACCGCCTGATCGCCGAAGGCGATCAGGCTGTTGCGGTCGCCGCTCTTCATCGACTTGCCGGCATCGGCAACGAACCGGTAAGCCCGCTCGCGCGACGCGAGGCTCACGCTGTCGGAGAGGTCGAGGAGGAATACGACGTTCATCCGATCGACCCAGCGCGGGAGCGTCGGCCGGAGCAGCGACAGAGCCAGCACCACGACCAGCGCAGCGCGCAGCGCCAGGGCCCAGCGGTCGCCGATGCCGGCGGGCACCCGGAGCCGGCCGGCGCTCTGCCGCCGCCAGTAGAGCGCGCCCTCGACGACGAAGATGAGCAGCGCCAGGATGACGAAGAAGGGCCAGAGCTCGCGCTGCACGGGCACCGGCGCGGCGGCGGGTCCGTGCGCCGTCGCCACCGGGAGCGGGTGCGGCGTCAGGTTCGACTCGTCGGCGTCGGCGAGGTTCACGGCCACACGGGTTTCGCCCCGCGATGTCGCCAGCGTGTAGACGCCCGTCTCGTCCGTTTCGGTGAAGCTCACCATCCCGCGGGTCACCCGGCCCTGAACGGTACGGCCGCTGGGCGTCGTCACCGTGACGGTCGTCACGCCGTGCGGCGCCGGCAGGAGAATCGGCTGCCCGGTCGCGAACTGGAAGCTCGCCTGGTCGAGCCCCGCCGGATGCAGCCAGCGCAGCGTGTTCGAAAGGACCAGCGGGAACGCGATCCGCAGCGGGAAGTCGGTCTTGAACAGATCGAAGCCGACGAACAGAGCCTTCCGGTCAGCTTCCTCGAGCGCGTAGACGAGTGGGCCGCCCACCGCCTCGACCACAGGACGACCGGCGGCCAGCGGCCGGATACGCATCGCGTCCTCGATGGTCACCTTTGCGAACTCGACATGACGCATGACCGGATGCGAGCGATCCCAGTCCATGATGGTCGGCCGCTCGAGCCTTCCGAGCACCTCGAGCGGAACGTCGGGCGGCACGACGTTGACGAAGACGAACCGGCCCGCGCCGACCCGCGCCGGGGTCACCGAATCCAGCACGACGACGTCCGCGTCGCCCATGCCGCCCTGATACTGGTCGGGCGTGCGGACCTCGAGCGACACCTGTGGATCGGTCTTCAGGACCTTCTCGAGGAACAGGTTGCCGGCGCTCACGAGCATGACCGCGATCTTCCGCGGCGGCGGCAAGACCGCGTATGCGACGTTGTCGACCGCGAGGTCGTCGTCGACCTTGAGCCGCGCGGTGACGGTGCCGCCGCCGTTGTGGCTGAACGGCAGCACGACCGAGCGCCGCACGTTCGGCTCGAGCGTCACGTCCTTTTCGGCGATCGACTTGCCGTCGATCTCCAGGCGGAAACCGAACGTCTGCTGCTCGGCGGAGTAGTTCACCAGCGAGACGAACGCCTGGTAGTCGAACGCGCCGTAGTAGTTCTTGCGGATCGAGAGGCTGGTGATGGCGACGTTCTGGCCCCCGCGTCCGACGCCGATCCACCGCACGCGGGGGTCGGCGACGTCGGGACTTTGAGGCAGCGTGAAGGCGCCGTCCGTGAAGACGTGGATCTCGGCTCGGGGCTCGGCCGCCACCAGCGCGCGCGCGGTGCGGACGGCCTCCTGGACGCGCGTCGGGAGATCGCGCGGCTGCGCGACGCGGATGGCGGCGAGCGCGCGCTCGCGATCGCGGGCCAGCGCCGCCGTCACCTTTGGCTGCACGCCCGCTTCGATCACCATGACCTCGGCGCCCTCGCCCAGTCCGCGCACGAGTGATGCGGCTCCGGCTCGCGCGACCTCGAAGCGCGATGGGGAGACGTCCCGCGCCTTCATCGACGCCGACGTATCGAGGACGACGACGACCTTGCGGGCACCCTGCCCCATGACCGTGGCGACGGGCCGGGCCAGCGCGAGCGCCAGCGCCAGGAGCGCGAGCAGCTGCAGGAGCATCAGCGGATCGCGGTGGAGCCGCTGGAAGAAGGTCGAGGCCTCGCGATCGCGTACCGACGTATGCCACAGGAGCAGGCTGGACACCGTCCGTTCGCGCCGCCGCACCTTGAGGAAGTAGAGCAGAACCAGCGGCACCGACAGCGCGAAGAACGCCAGCGCGAACGGCGCCAGGAAGCTCATGCGACCACGCGGCCCCGGAGCTGAGCGAGCACGAACTCCTCGATCGGGGCGTCGGAGGCGATCCGGTGGTAGCCGATTTCCTTCGTCCGGCAGAACGTCTCGGCACGATCGAGGAACTGCCGGAGCCGCTCGCGATAGGCCCGGACGGCGTCACCGTCCATGGAGAGCTCGCGCGTCTCGCCCGTCTCGCTGTCGACGAGACGCAGGTCGCCCGCCAGCTCGGGGTTCAACTCTTCCGGCGACAGCACG
>JBKPCO010000142.1:0-12122 GCA_046727415.1 Candidatus Methylomirabilota bacterium | reverse complement strand
GTTCGTGGCGACGTCGACGTCGCGGCCGTCGGCGCGCGCGCGAAGTCGCCCTGGGCGTTGGTGGGGCTGGTGCGCGTGAACGGACGGCTCGAGGGACCGATCGAGTCGCCGAAGGTGTCGGCGGACGTGGCGTTCGACGAGCTCGCGGCCGGTCCGGTGAAGGCGCGGGCCGGCTCGGCGCGGCTCGCTCTCGCCGACGGCGCGCTGAGCGTCACGCAGCTCCGGGCGCGGGCATTCGACGGGTCGGTGACCGGCTCTGCCGTTATCGTTCCGGCGCATCCGGAGCGCGACCACGTCACAGTGAGCCTGCGCAACGTCGCCAGCGCCGCGCTCGAGGCGGTCGCGGGGCTCAAGAGCGGCGTCAGCGCGCGCCTCGACGCCGACGCCGAGGCGCGCGGCGATCTGGGCGATGTGGCGCGGGCGCGATCGCACATCCGGCTCGACGCGCGTGACGTCCGGCTCCCAGGAGCGCTCGCGTCGCTCGGGGTGGGCGCGATCGACGCTGAGGCGCGCGGCGAGCGCGGGACGTTCGACCTCGCCCGCGGTGTCGCGAGCTGGCCGGGGCTCAAGCTCGAGGCGCACGGGCAGGCGACCGCCGATCGGGCGGCACCGCTTCGGTTGAAGGCGACGGGGGAGCTCGCGCGGCTGGCGCCACTCCTCGGGCAGAGCCGCGCGTCCGGCGAGGGCGTACTCGATGCGTCGCTCACCGGCCGCTGGCGCGACCCGGTACTGGCTGGCACGCTCGAGCTTCGCGGGCCGGCCATCGGCGACGTCGCGGTGGACCAGGCGGCGGTGCCCTTCGAGCTCACCGCTCGTTCGTTACGCCTCGCCGGCGCATCCGTACGCCGTGGGCGCGCGGCGCTCGTCGCGACGGGCAATCTGGCCTGGCCCGCGACCGACCCGCCCGCCGTGCCCTCGCCGCAGGTGGTCAACGTCGATGTGACCGCGAAGACCGAGGGCGCGGGCCTCGAGGACTCGGCGCCGTGGCTGCCGCCGGCGCTGCGGGGCAGCGGCCCCATCAATGCGAGCGTGCAGATCAAGGGCACGCTCGCGGCCTGGCGCGCGCGGGGGAACATCGCGTCGAGCGGGCTCACCTGGCCGTCCGTGCCGCCTGCGCGCGACATCAGTATCGACTTCGACGCCACGCCCGAGCGCATCGAGGTTCCGGCCCTTCGCGCGACCATGCTCGACGCGCCGCTCACCGCGAAGGGCAGCTGGCGGTGGGCGGGCGGCGGCGAGGTCGAGGCCGGTGCCGGCGGCGTCGATCTCTCGCGCCTGCCGGGCCTGCCGGAGAAGCTGCGCGTGGAGGGCCGCGTGCGGGCGAGCGTCGGCGCCGTCGTGCGCGACGGACGGGTCACGGGCTCGGGCCGCGTTGTCGCCGAGCGCCTCGCGCTCGGGGGCCAGGCTCTCGGCCCGGGCACCGCCGAGGTCACGTTCAACGACTCCGCGGTAGACGGCGCACTGAAGCTGCCCGAGGCGCGGATCGCCGCGTCCGCCCAGGGGCGCCTGGACGGCGTGATCAACGCGCGGGCCACCGCCACCGATTTCGAGATCGGTCCTGTGCTCAAGCAGCTTCGCCCCGACGTCTTCGGTGATGTGACCGGACGGATCACCGCCGCCGCGACGCTCGAGGTGCCGGCGCGCGATCCGCGCGCGACGCGGGGATTGCTGCGGCTGGAGCCGGTTCTGCTCGAGACGGCCGGCGAGCGCTGGGAGAACCGCGGGCCCATCCTGATACGCCGCGAGCCGAGCCGGCTCACCGTCGAGCAGCTCGAGCTCGCCGGCCGGCTCGGTACCGCAACCGCCGGGGGCTGGGCCGACGACAACGGCACTATCGAAGGAACCGTGCGCGGCCAGGTACCGTTCGCGCTCTTGAAGGCGCTGCGCTCCGACGTGCGCGACGCTTCGGGACGCCTCGACCTGGACGTTCGCGTCGGCGGCACCATGACAAAGCCGGCGCTGGTGGGTCGCGGGACGATCAGCGGAGGATTGCTCGCCGTGCGCGACTTCCCGTTCGTCGTCCGCGACATGGAAGGTCGGCTGGCGTTCTCGCCGGCCCGGGTGCGGATCGAGGAGCTGAAGGCCGGCGTCGGGTCTGGAACGCTCCGCGCCACCGGCGAAGCGGCACTCGACGGCGGCGCCATCGGCGCCTACCAGGTTGCAGTCACCGGGCGCAACCTCGGGCTGACGCCGGTCGACGGACTCGACACCGTGTGGAACGCCGACCTCACGCTCGTCGGACGTGGCGCCCGCGGTATGGTTCGCGGCGAAGCGCACCTGGTCCGCGGATCGTATACGCGCGACCTCTCGATCCTGCCGCTCCTGGTCAAGCGCGGCCAGCGGGAGGAGCCGATGGAGTGGGGCCGCACGATCGGGCTTCACGTCACGATCTCCCTCGACGAGAACCTCTCCGTGCGGTCGCCGCAGGCCCACGTGCGGGCGGGCGGCACGCTGTCGCTCGAGGGCACCGTGGCGGAGCCGCTGCTACTCGGCAGCGTCGAGACGCAGGAGGGGCGGATCACGTTCCGGCGCCATCGGTTCGTCCTGGAAAACGCGGTCGTACGGTTCGACGACCCGCGCCGGATCAACCCGTATCTCGACGTGCGCGCCACCACGCGGATCCGAACCTACGACGTGACCATGGGCCTCACCGGCCGCGCAGACGACCTGACGATCCGCCTCACGTCCGAGCCGCCGCTGCCGCAGCAAGATCTCCTCGCCCTGGTCACGCTCGGACAGACCCGCGAGGAGCTCGGAACCTCGGGAGGCCTGGCCTTCGCGGGCGAGGCCGCCCAGATGGTCTCCGAGGAGCTTCTCGGCAGCGAGTCGCGCATGCCCCTCGACATCGTCGAGTTCGGCAAGAACGACACGGGACAGCAGCAGTTCCGGGTGGGCAAGCGCATCAACGACCAGACCCTGGTGACCTATTCCGGCAGCTTCGCCGAGGGCGGCAAGCAGAAGCTCCGCGTCGAGTATCAGATCTTAGGGCCGCTGCTGATCGCCGGCGAGCAGTCCTTCAGCGGCGGTTTCGGGGGCGACGTCATCCTTCGCTTGCGCTTCCGATGATCCGCCGCCTCCTGGCGGCCCTCTGGGCAACCGTGCCCGTCTTGATGACCGCGCCCGTCGCGGCCAACACGCCGCCGACGCCGACCGTCGTCGCGGTCGAGGTGGTCTCGCCCCATCGCCCGGTCGGCCCGCCGCCTGAGCAGGCGCTGACGGATCTGGTCGGCCGTCCCCTCTCGCGCGCGCGCGTGCGCGAGAGCCTCGATCGCCTATGGGCGCTGGGAATCTTCGATCGCGTCGAGGTGGAGATGGTACCCGAGGGCGAGGGCGTCCGGCTCCGCTATCACGTCTCACGCCGCGCGCGCGTCGAGCGGGTGGAGTGGACCGGCGACCTCGGCCTCGCGGCCGCCGACCTGGCCGCGGCCGCGGCGCTGGCCATCGGCGGCCCGGCCGAGCCCGATCGCCTCGAGCGCGCGCGGACCGACGTGCTCGCGCGCCTGCGCCGCGAGGGCTACCTGGGCGCCAACGTCTGGGTCGACGCGCGCGAGAATCTCGAGACCAACGGCCGCCTGGTCATCTTCGTGGTCGCGGCCGGGCTCGAGGCGTACGTGGGCCGCGTGGCAATCGACGGGCTCGCGCGGGCAGAGGCCAAGCCGTTACGCAAGGCCCTGGGCTTCAGCGAGGGCGACGTGTTCCGCGAGCGCCCCTATCGCGAGGGGCTGCGCGCCCTCGAGGATGAGCTGCACAAGCAGGGCTTCTTCGAAGCCCGCGTCACGCCCCGCCAGTCGCCCTACGATCCCGCCCTCAACCGCATCGACGTCACCCTGGAGGTCGTCGAGGGCCCGAAGACGATCGTCGAGTTCATCGGCCGGGACGCGCTCAAGGAGTCGGAGCTCCGCGAGAAGCTGACCTTCGCCGAGGCACCCGTGCTCGACGAGGTCGAGGTCCGGGCGAGCGCCGAGGAGCTCATGCGGGCCTATCGCGAGGCCGGCCATCACTTCGTCAAGGTCACGGGCACGCTCGGCGGCGACGCCGCAACCCACCATGTGCGCTTCGACATCGAAGAGGGGCCGCGCGTCTCCATCGAGAGCATCGGCTTCGAGGGCGTGACCTCGCTGCCGGCGGCGAAGCTGCAGGATCAGATGCAGACCCGACCGGCCGGGCTGATTCCCTTCGGGGTCTTCCGCGGTCTCTACGTCGAGGACCAGCTGACCCGCGATATGCAGGTCGTGCGGCAGTACCTGCGCACCCAGGGCTTCGCGTCGGCGGAAGTAGGGCCGCCGAGCACGACCTTCAGCGACGACCGGACGCACGCGCGGATCGTCATTCCCGTCGTCGAGGGCCCGCGACAGAAAGTCGCCAACGTCGTCGTCACAGGCGGCAAGCTCGTCCCCCTCGATCTGATCCACAAATCGATCGGGTTTCGCGCCGGCGATCCCTGGGACGCCATGCGGGCCGAGGAAGCACGCCGAAAAATCGAGCAGCTCTATCGGCGCCGCGGCTACCGGGGAACGAGCGTGAGCCTGACCACCGCAGAGACGCCCGAGGGCTTCCAGGCGACGTACGGCGTGCAGGAGGGCGAGGTCACGCGGGTCGGCCAGATCCTGGTCTCCGGACTCACCGCCACCAAGCTCGACATCGTCATGCGCGAGCTGCCTTTCAAGTATGGCGATCCACTCACCGCCGTCGATCTCGCCGAGGCCCGCCGTCGCCTCGACGCGACCCGCCTCTTCGATCGCGTCGACGTCGAGGCGCAGGGCGACCCCGACGCGCCGTACCGGGACGTCGCGATCACGCTGCGCGAAGCGAAACCGTGGCGCCTCGAATTCGGAGGGGGATATGCGACGGAAGAAGGCTTTCGCGGGTTCGTGACGATCGGCCACGATAACCTGTTCGGGACCGGCCGGAGCATCGCGCTGCGCGAGCGCGTGAGCCAGAAGGGCGATCGCACCGAGCTCGAGTACCGCGAGCCCTGGATCTTCGGCACGGAATGGCAGGGAGAGGCGGTCGGGTTCCGCGAGCGGAAGCAGGAGGTCGGCTTCGTCAGCGACCGACTGGGGACGACCCTCACCGTGCAGCGCGACCTCCTGCGCTCGCTCTTCCGTCCCGACGAGCCCACGGACCATCCCGAGAGCCTGCGCGGCAGCCTGCGCTATCGCCTCGAGCAGTTCCGCCGCCACGACATCGAACCAAGTCTTTTGCAGTCAGGGGCCATCCAGGAGCGCGACGACCTGGTTACCAGCGTCATCCCCTCGCTCTCGCTCGAGCTGCGTGATCTGCCAGCCGATCCGCACCGGGGGAGCTTTCACTACGCCTCGTTCGAGGTGGGCACCACGGCGCTCGGCGGCAACGTGGACTTCGTCAAGTTCAGGCTCGAGGACTCCTGGTTCATCCCGTGGCCGCCGCCGACCGTGCTGGCATTCTCCACGCGTCTCGGCCTCGCCGCGCCCTACGGCCGCTCCGACGCCCTCGTGATCGAGGATCGTTTCAAGGCGGGCGGCAGCACGACGGTTCGCGGCTACAAGCTCGACAAGGTCGGACCGCTGGACTCCGCCGGCAACCCGATCGGCGGCAATCTCCAGCTTCTCCTGAACCTCGAGTGGCGCTTTCCGATCTACCGCTGGCTCGGCGGCGTCACGTTCTTCGACGCCGGCGCGGTCACGCCCAAGGTCAAGGACTTCTCCCTCGACGACTTCTTCCCCGGCGTCGGCGGCGGCCTCCGGATCACAACGCCGATCGGCCCGATCCGCCTCGACCTGGGGTATGCGCTCCGGCAGGTCCGGCAGGACACCCGGATCCAGGTCTATCTCACGATTGGCCAGGCCTTCTGAGCCCTGGGCCGCGCGGCGCGGCCCGCTCCCGAGGCGCTTCGTCATCGGGCTGGCCGCGTGGCTTCTGGCGGTGGCCGCGTGCGCTTCGACCGCTGCCGCGCAGATGGTGGATACGCTGGTGGCAGTCGTCGAGTCCAGAACAGTCGCGGCGAGCGACATCGCGCTGGCGCGGGCCCTCGGGACGTTCGGCTTCACCGTATCCGCGGCGCCGATGGGCCGTAAGGACATCGACCGCTACGTCGATGCGGTCCTGGTCCTCCAGGAGTCGGAGCGAATCGGGATCAGCGTCGAGCCGGCCGAGACCGACCGGGCCTGGGACGCCGCGGTCGCCCGGGCCGGCGGAGAAGCGGCCGTGCAGCGCTGGCTCGACGGCAACGCCATCGATCGCGACTGGGCCCGGCGCGCCGTCGAGCTCGACGTGCGGCGGCAGAAGTTTCTCGCGGAGCGGTTCGCCGCCTTCGTGATCCCGAGCGAGGAGGACATCACGAAGACCCTCGCGCCCGGTGAGACGGACGAGGCCGCGCGTGAGCGGGCGCGCGAGACCCTCGTCCGCGCCGCCGCGGAAAAGGCGCAGGCCGAGTGGCTCGACGGCGTGCGCCGACGCGCCGCGATCCGGGTCCTGCTCGCGGACGGCGCCGTGATCGCGCCGCCCTTTCCGCCGCCCTGACACGGCTTGTTGGGCCCCGCGAACCGGCGTAGGATACGCCGGTGAATCGCACCACGCCGCGGCTCGGCATCGCGTGCCTCGCGCTGGCTGCGGCGAGCTTCCTGCCGGCGTCGGCGCAGGTGAACCTCACGCCGCGAGTCCTACAGATCGACCAGCTCAAGTGTTCCGAGCTCGCGTCGATCACGCCGGAGCGCCGTGACCGGCTGCTGATCTATTTCAACGGCTACGTCGACGGGATGCGGCGCCACACCGTGTGGGATGAAGTCGCCGTCGGCGCGATGATCGACCGGGCCGTCGGCTACTGCCAGGCCAACCCGAGCGAAACGATCCTCTCCGCCTTCACGCGAGCTTCACGCTAACGCAAACCGTCGAGCGCGAGCGGTTCGGACTCGGAACGTTCGCGCTCCTGCTCGCCGGGCTCGCCGCCGCCGCGCCGCTCCTGCTCGGTCCGTCGTCGCTCCCGCTCGTCGGCACGCTGCTGATGGTCGCGGGCCTGCTCGAGGTCCTGCACTGCTTCCGGCGGGTGCGGCAGGATGTCCGGCGCTCGGCGTACGCGAGCGCCGGCCTGACCTTCCTGATGGGCCTCCTGGTTCTCGCGGCGCCGGCGCTGGCCGGCACCGGGCTGACGATCCTGCTCGCCGCGTCGTTCCTGATCGACGCCCTGCAGCGCGCGGTCGACCTCTGGCGCGGACGGGACCGCCGCACGACCCTGACCCTCGCGCTCGCCGTCGCCGGCAACCTGGCGATGGCGGGTTTTCTCCTCGTGCTCTGGCGGCGTTCGACCACGTGGACCATCGCCCTCGCCGGCGCGCTTCGGATCGCCGGCGTGGGGTGGAACATGGTCATGTCGCCCGTTCACGCGCGCGGCGGCACCGAGATGATCCGGGACTTCGATCTGCCGGATCATCCCGACCTGCTCCGGCTCGGCGAGCGCCTGGCGCGGGAGGAGGCCACGCGCCGGCCGTACGACCGGCACTGGGTCCTGGCGCTGGTGGCGATCCTCTTCGCGATCCACGTCGGCCGCATGCAGGCCGACTGGACCCTGATCGGCCTGATCGCGCCGATCGTGGCTGTGGCGGGCGACGTCGTGTCGGCGGTACTCCTGGCGCTCGGAGTGCTGGGCCCGGCGCGGCTCGCGCTGCGCCGCGCGACGTGGTCGCTCGAGCGCCGCGGGTGGGCGCGGCTCGTCGCGCGATCTGCCGAGGGACCGCCGCGCCTCCTCGACCGCCTACTTCGCCTCTACCTCGTGCGGAGCCTGCGCGTGTGGATCCGCTTCAATCAGATGCGCGACTCGCTCCCGTTCGCCGTCGAGCGCGCCCTGCAGATGGGCCTGCCGCTGGTCGCGATTGTCGTGGCCACCGTGCCCATCTGGGGCATGAGCTGGTATTTCAACTCCGAGAACTGGGCGGCCGGGATCTACAACTCCTGGGCCGAGCAGCGCACCGACGCCTGGCGCGTCGCGATGACGCGCGCGGTGCTCCTGGCAACGCCCGGCGGCGACGCAGCGGCGGCCCTTCGGGTTGGTCCGCCGGGGCTCTCCGGGGACTTCGCGTTCCTCGTGATCGGCGATCCCGGCGAGGGGGATGCGTCGCAGCACGTCCTGCGCGACCAGATTATCAAGGCCGGTGCCGATCCCGACGTCCGCTTCATGGTGATCTCGTCGGACGTCATCTATCCCACCGGATCGATGAAGGACTACGAGCCGAACTTCTGGCTGCCGTTCAAGGGGTTCGACAAGCCGGTCTACGCGATTCCGGGCAACCACGACTGGTACGACGCCCTCGAGGGCTTCGTGGCGACGTTCTTCCGGCCCGAGGCGGCGACGGTCGCCCTGCGCGCGCGGGTCGAGGCCGACAACCGGCTGACCAGCACGACCGACTCTCGCATCGGATGGCTCGTCGGCGAGGCTGCGCGGCTTCGCCGCGAGTACGGGGTGCCGACGGGATTTCAGCGCGCGCCCTACTTCTCGATCCAGACCGAGCGCTTCGCCCTGCTGGCGGTCGACACGGGCGTGCTCCGGCGCGTCGACGCCGATCAGCTCACCTGGCTCCGCGCGGGGCTCGAGGCTGCCCGCGGCAAGTTCACGATGGTCGTCCTCGGGCATCCGCTCTATGCGGGCGGGGACTACCTGGCCGCCGCCGCCGACTTCGCCGCCATTCACCAGCTCCTGCGTGAGCACGAGGTCGAGGTGGTCATGGCCGGTGACACCCACGACCTCGAGCACTACGTCGAGCGCTACCGGGCCGGCGGGAGCGAGCGCGTCATGCATCACGTCGTCAACGGCGGCGGCGGCGCCTACCTCTCCTCGGGCACCTCGCTGGCGTGGCCCGCGTCGCCGGCGCTACCGGATTGGGCGTTCTATCCGAGCACGGCCGCCCTCACCGCCAAGATCGATTTCCTCACGCCGCGCTGGAAATGGCCCTTCTGGGTGTGGACGAAGCGCTTCGGGGCCTGGCCGTTCTCCGTCGAGTGGCTCTCCGCCGCCTTCGACTACAACGCGGCGCCGTTCTTCCAGAGCTTCGTCGAGGTGCGCGTGGAGCCGTCAGCCGAGCGGGTCAGGCTGCTCCCGTGGGGCCCGCACGGCCGCCTGCAGTGGCCCGATCTGCAATCGTCGTCGGGCTGGCGTCCGGCGGGCCGCCGGCCCGAGGAGCCGGTCGAGATCGTCGTGCCGATGCGCCGGCGCGTGCCGCCGACGCGCTGAGGCCGCGCGTCAATCGCCTTCCCGGTCGGCGGCCACCGAGGGCTCGGGCGACGCGCCGTAAAACCTGACTGCGACGTCCACCGCGCGGAGCAGCGCGAGCGTGTATTCGGCCTCGCGCCACTTCGCGAAGAGGTGATCGGCGCCCAGCGCCACGAGGTTGACGCCGCCCGGCCATACCGCGTCGGCCAGAAGCACCACGCCGTCGTTCGGGCCCTCGGAGATGAGCACCTGGTAGCCCGAAAAGACCTGGAAGCCGACGCTGCCGGAGACGGGGACCGCGACCACGTTGAGGACGGTGATCGAGGCCGGCAGCTGGGCTCCGGCCAGCCGTCGCCGGCTGGGCTCGGTCGCCAAAGAGGTCAGTCCCGCCCAGTCCCAGCGGCTTGCCCAGAAGATGCCGCGCGCCAGCCACCGGGCCGGCGCCCGTAATGTCTTGTCGGCCAGCGGCGTTCCGTAGATCGCCCCGGCGATGTTCACCCAGGCGGCGACGCGGGTCGATTCCTCCGGCGTCAGCTGCGACAGGGCCAGCGCGGCCTCGGCGCCCGACTTGCTCACGCTGACCAGGATGATCCGGCCGCGCGGGTGCTCCATCGCGCGCACGGCGGCGACGATCGCCGCCGCGTTGTCCTCGACCGAGTCGCTCTCGCCCGATGCCACCAGCTGGTTGGGGATTCCCAGCCGCGTGAGAAGCTGGCGCTGGGCGCCGAAGTCCGATCCCGTCTCGGGATGACTCCGGTAGAGCCAGGACGGCGCGAAGAGCATCGTGTACTGGAACGCGTTCGGGCGCTGCAGCGCCGCCTCGGAGCGCTCGACCCCGCCCCGGAGGAAGCCGTCGAACGCCGTCTGCACGCCCCGGCTCTTGGGGTCTGCCAGCAGCGCCTGGGCGAACGCGAGCGCGGCGAAATCCATCGACACTTCCTCGCCGAGCCGTTTGAGTTGCGCCTGATCGGGGAGTCTCCGCGCGTGTGTATCGTGAAGATCGCCGGAGCCGTTCTGGACTGCGGGAAGGGCCGCGAGCCGTGGATCGAGGGCGTAATGCGCCAGGAGGTCGGCGAGAAGCCGCTTGGCAGGTTCCGAGTCGACGAGGGTCGCGAGCTCTGATTCAGGCCGGCCGGGCGTGGATAGGTCGATCGGGCGGGCGCACCCGAGCGTCAGTACGATGGCCGCCAGCCCGATCAGCCTGATGAAGCTCAGCACACGGTCTCCCCGGCGACGCCCACGCGCCTGGACGGGAACAGGACCCGTGCGGCACTCGAGCGACGGTCTCGGTCGGTCAGCCCTCACGCTGGGACCGACGACCCAGCGGGCAGTTATTGTAGTGCAGGTGGGGCCGCTCTCCGAAGCGCGGGGTCAGGCCTTCCGCACCGTCAGACGCCGAGCTTGCCGCGCAGCGCGCTGAGGGCCGCCGAGAGGTCACCATCCTGCTCGATCTGGCCCTTCGGTGTCAGCTGATCGATGAGAGTCGGCAGGAGCGCCGCAAGCCCTCCGAGTGCCGTCGCCCCAGGTATGCCGAGCTTCTGGCTGGCCGACTGAACGTTGTCACGACCGAGCGCCGACAGGAGCTGGTCGGCGGAAATCGGCATGTTCTGGCCGGTGCTGACCCAGGAAGCTGCCTGTCGCCCCAGCCCCGCGCTGGTGAGCTTCTCAACGAGACCGGACAGGCCACAGCCGCGCCTCGGCCGGCGGGGCCCCAGCCCCGCGACGGCCTGCGGCGCGCACTTCAGCGCTCCCGCGCCGTGAACGTGTCGCACTGTCTGGGATCGCCGGACTCGAAGCCCGTCTTGAACAGCCGCACGCGCTGGGCCGATGAGCCGTGGGTGAAGGTCTCGGGCCTCACCGAGCCCTGCGTTTGCTGCTGCAGCCTATCGTCGCCGATTGCGGCAGCCGCGTTGAGCCCGGATTCGAGATCGCCCGGCTCGAGCAAGCCGCGCTGACGTGCGTAGTAGCCCCAGACCCCGGCGAAGCAGTCGGCCTGCAGCTCCATCCGGACCGAGAGCACGTTGCGCGAGGTCGGGCTGAGGCGGGCGCGCTGCTTGTCGACCTCCTGGGCGATCCCCAATAAGTTTTGGACGTGATGCCCGACCTCGTGGGCGATCACGTAGCCGCGCGCGAAATCTCCGGGAGCGCCGAAACGGCTCTTCAGCTCCTGGAAGAACGACTGGTCCAGGTACACCTGGCTGTCGCCCGGACAGTAGAACGGCCCGACCGCCGAGCTGGCCAGCCCGCACGCCGACTCGACGCGGCCGCGGAACAGCACGAGCCGGGGCGCCTCATACTGCCGCCCCATCTGCTGGAAAATCTTCCCCCAGGTGTCCTCGGTATCTCCGACGATGCGCGCGACGAACTCCTTGCCCTCGTCGCGGACCGCCGGTGAGCCGGGCGCGCCCGGCGAGCTCGGAGCGGGCGCGGTCGTCACGCCGCCGTCACCCGCGAGCATGCTCAGGATCTCTAGCGGGTTCTGGCCGAGCAGCAGGCTGATCGCGACCACGGCGACCAGCCCGAGGCCCCCGAGCTTGATTCCGCCGCCACCGAGCCCGAAGCCCCCGGGCGACTGACCCTGCCGATCCTCGACGTTGTCGCTCTCGCGCATGTTGCGCCAGCGCATGGGCGACTCCTCCCTTTCGTGTCCGCTGCGGGAAATCGGCCCCGATGAGCGTGACGACAGCGACGTTACGGCACCCGGGGCCGCCAGGGCTCCGAGTCTAGACGCCGAGGGGACGACGGCTACTGGACCTACGTCCTAGTCGGTCCGAGACGGCCTCGCGGTCGGACCGCTCCGGTCAGAACCGCAGCGAGATACCGAAAATCGCGGCGTGGGTGTTGATGTCGGTCTTGTAGGCGACGTGCTCGTGGGAAAACGTGAAGCCCGGGAGGAAGGTATAGCGGTATTCCGCGAAGAGCGCGACCCATCGGACGAGCG
>JBKPCO010000141.1:0-9980 GCA_046727415.1 Candidatus Methylomirabilota bacterium | reverse complement strand
GCTCCGCGACGGCTGGGCTCCATCCGGGCGCACAACTTCCGCCGCCGCTCTTCGGGAACGGGTCGCTTCGACCCCGACCGCACCCCCCGGACCCGACGCCACCCCCCCGGCACCCATTGCGCGGTCGTGCACCCGCCTCCTGCCGGCGTGCGCCGCTCGGCTGCGGCGGTCGTGCGTCGCTCGGGCTGAGGCGTGCCGCCGCTGGTTCGGCGTTATATCAAGACCAGCTTCATGTTCCTCGTCGCCGGATTGGTGCTTGGTGGGTACATTCTCGTTGCGGAGTTCGCGGTCGGGCGGTATCCGCCGCGGTTGTTCATCACGGCGCACGTGCATCTGCTGCTGGTCGGCTTCATGCTCATGATCGTGATGGGCGTGGCGACGTGGATGTTCCCGCGTCCGGGTCGTGACGATGCGCGATATCGCCCGGCTCTCGCCGAGGCCGTCTACTGGATCATGACCATGGGCACCGCGCTGCGGGCCATTGGCGAGGTTGCCGCAGGCGTAACGGAGCGTGCGGCCGTCCTGCGCGCGCTGATTGTCTTCGGCGGATCCGCCCAGCTCGTGGGCGCCTTGCTGTTCGTGCTGAACATGTGGTGGCGGGTGCGCATGCCCGTCACGCCTCCGCCACCAGCCCCCTGACTCACGCAGACCGCCCGCGGCGAAACGCCGCTCAGTGGCCAGCCATGCTCGCGCCCTCGCCGTGGAAGACCTCCGGGCTGTCCGGCCCCTCGACGACGAGGAAGCCCGCCAGCCCGCGCTCCAGCCGCGACAGCGAATGATCGACGAGAATGTAGCGTCCCGGCACCTCGAGGGTGAACTCGACGATGGCGGCGCCGCCCGCCGGGACCATCGTCGTCTGGACGTTGGTCATGATCGTCGAACCCATCGCGGCCTCGCCGTAAACCCGGTCGAAGATCTCGCCGATGACGTGAAAGGACGAGGTGACGTTGGGACCGCCCACACCGAAATAGATGCGGACGGTGTCGCCCACCTTGGCCTTCATCGGGTACTCCGTCGTGAGCGCGCCCACGGCGCCGTTGAACACCAGGTACTCCGGCCGCTCGGCGAGCAGCTTCTCGACGCTGAACTCGTCGTGTCCGCGCTGCCCGAAGGGACGGTCGGTGTAAAGCTCACCCTGCATGACGTAGAACTCGTGGTCGACCTTCGGCAGACCGCCCGGCGGCTCCACCAGGATGAGCCCATACATTCCGCTCGAGATGTGGTTGGCCACCATCGGCGTCGCGCAGTGGTAGACGTAGAGTCCCGGGTTCAGCGCCTTGAACCGGAACGACTTCGTCTCACCGGGCGGTGTCTGCGTCATCACCGCGCCGCCGCCCGGTCCGGTGACGGCGTGCAGGTCGACGGAGTGGATCATCCGGCTGTCCCCGTTGTTCTTGAAGTTGAGCTCGACCGTATCGCCCTTGCGCACGCGCAGAAACGGTCCGGGCACCTTGCCGTTGAACGTCCAGTAGTTGTACGTAGTCTCGTTAGCGAGACGGCCGACGAGCTCCACCGCCTCGAGGTCCACCTTGACGGTGCGCGACGGACCCGGCGCGGCCGGCCCCGGCAGATCGACCGGGTTGCGAACGATGCTCACCGAGGGCGGGAGCGCCGCGACCGGCGCCCTGACGCCGCCCACGAGGATCTTTCCCTCCATGCCCGCCTGACGGTGTCCGGGCAGCGAGCAGAAGTAGGCGAACTCGCCCCCCTGGTCGGCGCGAAACACGGTCACGCTGCTGGCGCCTTTACGGTTGACCCGATCGGTGCCCGCCTTGAATTCGGGGAATACCACGTCGTGCTCGATGCCGTCGTTGTTCACGAGGCTGACCTGCACGACGTCACCCTCGTTGACCCGCAGCGCCGGATTGACGACACCCTCGATGGCGCCGCCGACGCCGACGAACGCCATCTTTCCCTCGGCAAGCTCGGTGCGGAGTCGGTAGCGCACGGTCGGCGTGTACTCGGCCGCCGGGCTCTTCTTCGAGACCGCCGGCTTCGCGGGCGCCTGTGCGGGCGCCGCCGGCCGTGTCTGGGCTACATGCTTGTGACTCGCGCTGGCGTCGGCTCCGATCGCCGAGCGCGGGGTTCCGGAAGCAACAACGAACAGCGGCAAGGCTAACACCGCAATCAATCCGGTCGTGTGCTTCATGTCGTACCCTCCGGGGCCAGCGAGTGGATTTCAGACTGCGCCCCGTGTTCCGACACTTCGCACGATTCGTACCAGCCGCCGAGGTGTGTCGAATCGCGGCCTTGCCCCCGCTCGCGCGACGCCGCGTTGGGACGACGCCGCCTCGTCTGAGGCTTGCCCGCCCCAGCTTGGGCGCCGCCTGCTACGAGAGGGCTCGGGCGATCACGAACGCCGCCGCCGCCGCGAGCCCACCGATCACCAGTGTCTGCAGCGCACTCCGGGCCGGCCGGGCGCCCGTGAAGCGTCCCTTGATCCAGCCGAAGATCGCGAGGGCCGTTCCGGTCACGGCGATCGACCACGGAAGCGCGCCGTGCGCGCTCTGGTGCAGCATGTACGGGCCGAGCGGGATGAGACCGCCCGCGACATAGGCAGCGGCGATGACTGCGGCGCTCCTCACCGCCCGGCGCGGATCGGGCTTCTCGAGCCCCAGCTCGAACCGCAGCATGAAGTCACGCCACGCCTCAGGGCGCTTGCGAAGCGCCTCGACGACAGGAGTGCTCTCCTCCGGTGTGAGGCCGTGGGACTGGAGCAGCTCCATGACCTCCAGCGCCTCCACCTCGGGCTTCTGCTCGATCTCGAGCTGCTCGCGGTCGCGCTCGCTGGCGTAGTGCTCGACGTCGCTCTGCCCCGCCAGATAGCCGCCGAGCCCCATCGCGATCGAGCCGGCGGCGATCTCGGCGAGGCCCGCGGTGACGACGAGGGCGGGCGAGTCGACGGCACCGGTAAGTCCCGCGGCCAGTGCAAAGGGAACCGTCAGGCCGTCGGCGAGCCCGATGACCGCGTCTCTCACGACGAGGCCGGCGGTGAAGTGGTGCTCGACGTGCGGCGTGGATGGCATGACTCCTCCCCAGCTACGCTCTCACGTCAGGCGGCCGGGCCGCGCTACCGCGCGAGCGGAAGGTCGTCGCGGTTTCCCCACTCGCTCCACGACCGGTCGTAGCCAACGAGCCGCGGATAGCCGAGCAGGCGCAGGACAAAATAGGAGTGGGCGGCGCGATGATGGGTCTGGCAGTAGGTGACGACGGTCTTGTCGGGCGTCACGGCCTGCGCGGCGTACATGGCGCGCAGTTCGTCCACCGACTTGAAGGTACCGTCGGCGCGAAGATTCTCTTTCCACTCGACGTTGACCGCGCCGGGAATGTGGCCGCCTCGCCGGGCGCGCACGTCCTTGCCCCGGTACTCGTCCGGCGATCGCGAGTCGAGCAGGGCGACCGCCGGATCGTTCAGCCGGTCCCGCACCCACTCCGCGCTCGCCACGCGCTCGCCTATGCGCGCCGGACGGTAGTCGGTGCGCGCGACTGACGGCACAACGGTCGTCTCGGCCCTCTTTCCGCGACGCCACGCCTGGATACCGCCGTCCAGGAGCGACACCTCGCGGTGCCCGTACACATCGAGAGTGAAGAAGAGGCGCGCCGCGTCCAGGTCACCGCTGTCGTCGTAGATGACCACGTGGGTGTCGGGGCCGATCCCGAGGTCCCCGAAGAGGCGCGCCGCCTCGGCCCCGGTGGGAAGCCGATATCCCCCTTCCCGCACCTTGACGCGCACGTCGTCGACGCTGAGATAGACCGCGCCCGGGATGTGGCCCTGGCGATAGGCCTTCCGCTCCGACACCATGTCGACGATTCGCAGATTGGCGTCGTTCAGGTGGGCCTCGAGCCACGTCGAGTCGACGAGAAGCTGGGCGGAGAACGCGGGGCTGACTGACACGAGGAGCGCGCACACCGCCGTCAGGAGGCTCGCCGATCGTCTCAACATCAGGTCCATCTTACATATCAGCGCGACTCGGCAAGCGTCACCCTCAGTGTCACCGATGCCTTCTCGCGTCGCACCGCCATGTCGACGACGTCGCCGACCTTGTGCTTTGCGACCGCCGTTCGCAGATCGGCCAGGCTCTTCACCGGGTGGCTGGAGATCGCCACGATGATGTCCCCCATTCGCATTCCGGCTTTCGCGGCGGGCCCTCGAGGATCCACGCGGGCGATCAGGACGCCGCGGTCGACCGGGAGATCGTAGGCGGCGGCGACCTGCGGCGTCACGCTCACAGGAACGATCCCGATCACCGGGCGAACGATGCGCCCGTGCGCCAACAGCTCCTGTACGATCGGCTTGGCGCTGTTGATCGAGATAGCGAAGCCGATTCCCTGCGCCCCCTGGATGATCGCGGTGTTGACCCCAATCACCTCGCCGCTCATCCGGATCAGCGGACCCCCCGAGTTGCCCGGATTGATCGCCGCGTCTGTCTGGATGAGATCGTGAAGCGTCGGGCCGCCCGGATCCTCGATCGACCGCGCTAGCGCGCTGACCACGCCGACCGTCACGGTCGGTCCACCCTCGAGCCCGAGCGGGTTGCCGATGGCGATGACGGTCTCGCCGATTTCGAGCTTGGACGAATCGCCGAGCTGCGCCACCGGTAGATCGCGACCGTCGATCTTGACAACCGCCACGTCGGTGATGGGATCGGCGCCGATCAGCTTGCCAGGAAACGCGCGCCCATCGGGCAAAGTGACCCGGATCTGCTGGGCGTCCTGAACCACGTGGTTGTTGGTGAGCACGTAGCCGCGCGCGTCGAAGATGGCGCCTGAGCCGAGACCCTGCGCCGGGACCGCCCGCAGCAGCGCGTCATAGGTCACCTGTCGGGTCGCGATGTTCACCACGGCCGGCCTCGCCTTCGCGACGACGGCGGGAATGCCCGTGCGCTCCTGAGCACGGACGGGTGCTGTCAAGAGCAGCGCCGCCACGATCGTCAGGGCGAGTCTCGGCAGGGCGGGTTTGTCCATGGCAAGGGCATTATCCCCGCGAGGGGGCTCCATGGCCAGCAGGGCCGAAGGCACGAGCTAGATTCCAGCGCGTAGCGCGCCGCCGCGCGCGGTGGGGCGCGCCCTCTCCAGCTGAGGCGGCGACGCCTCGGTCGTGAGGGCCCCGCCGAGTCGAATGGGCTCGAGAATCGTCCCTTCTCTGCATGGCACGGTCGTTGCGATGCGAGTCGACGGATCGTGTGCCCACTGCCGCGTCGATGGAGAGGGCCATGGAAGAGATCGAGGGGCTGGTCGTCTACGGTGTCGTCACTGGGCTCGCGTTGGGGCTGTTGGCGGTCCTGCTCTTTCTGCTGCAGCTCGCCATTCCCCGACTGATCGTCCACTGTCGTCGAAATTTCCGATGTGCAACCACCGGGACGCAGGTCGAGGTGGAGTTCGAGGAACGCGGGTTCCCAGGGGGCTCGTCGTGATCCCCGAGGTCCGCGAGCTCCTCATCCGTGAGCGGGCGCCGTTCGAGGTGATCGGTCCCGCGGCTCGCTCCAGCGCCGGGGTCCGCGGCGGCGAGTCACATAACGTGCCGGCAGCTCGCCCGCGTCGTGATTGTCCGAGACCGCGACTGGTACGCGATGACCGTCTTGCCGGCGACCGCGAGGCTCGACCTGTCACAGCTGCGGCGGCGGACTGGCCGCTACGGTCTCGCCGTAATGGAAGGCGACACGATCGAGGGGCAGGTTCTCGATTGCCCGATCGGCGCCATGCCTCCGTTTGGACGAGTGTTCGGGCTCCCCGTCTATCTCGATCGCGCATTCGCCGAGGAAGCTGCGATCGTGTTCGAGAGCGGCCCGGACCACGAAGAGATCAACATGCCCATGGGCACGTACGTGCGGGTCGAGCGGCCGGCCATCGTGCCGCTCGCGCGCGCCGCGTGAGGGCGGCGTCGGACAGGAGGGCTAGATGAGCAAGGACACGCTGACGATCACCGACAACCGTACGGGGAAGCACTGCGAGATCGCGATCACCGACGGGGCCATCCGCGCGATGGAGCTTCGACAGCTCAAGAGCGGGCCGGATGACTTCGGGCTCCTCACCTACGACCCCGCGTTCATGAACACGGCCTCGACACGCAGCGCCATCACGTTCATCGACGGGGACCGAGGCATCCTCTGGTATCGAGGCTATCCCATCGAGCAGCTCGCAGAGCGATCGACGTTCCTCGAAGTCGCCTATCTCTTGCTCCGCGGCGAGCTGCCGACGCCGAAGGCCCTCGAGGAGTGGGCGTGGCAGATCACGCACCACACCTGGGTCCATGAAAACGTGAAGCGATTCATGGGGGGGTTCCACCACGACGCCCATCCGATGGGCATGTTCATCTCGACGGTGGCGGCCCTGTCCACCTTCTACCCCGACGCCAAGGTGAATCAGGACGCGGGCCACCGCGACCTGCAGATCTATCGGCTGATCGCCAAGGTGCCGACGGTGGCGGCCTTTGCATTCCGGCACATTCTGGGCCAGCCGTACGCGTATCCCGACAACGACCTCGGGTACGTCGGCAACTTCCTCAACATGCTTTTCAAGACCACCGAGCTGAAGTACAAGCCCGATCCGGCGATCGAGCGCGCGCTCGACGTGCTCTTCATCCTGCACGCCGATCACGAGCAAAACTGCTCGGCGAATGCGATGCGTGCGGTCGGCTCCTCGGGAGTCGATCCCTACTCGGCGCTCGCCGCCGCTGCGGCGGCGCTGTACGGACCGCTGCACGGCGGAGCCAATGAGGCGGTGCTCCGGATGCTGCGCTCGGTCGGGTCCCTCGCGCGGGTCCCCGAGTTCGTCCGGCAGGTGAAGGCGGGCCAGGCCAAGCTCATGGGATTCGGCCACCGGGTCTACAAGAACTACGATCCGCGAGCCCGGATCATCAAGCGAATGGCGGACGAGGTCTTTGCCGTGACCCGGCCGAGCCCTCTCTTGCCGATCGCGCGTGAGCTCGAACGGATCGCGCTCCAGGACGAGTACTTCGTCGCGCGCAAGCTCTATCCGAATGTCGACTTCTACTCGGGAATGATCTACGAGGCCCTGGGATTTCCGGTCGAGATGTTTCCCGTACTCTTCGCGATCCCGCGGACGGCCGGCTGGCTCGCCCAGTGGCAGGAAATGGTGGGCGATCCCGAGCAGAAGATCGCGCGCCCGCGCCAGATCTACACCGGTCCGGCGCAGCGCGACTTCGTCCCGATCGAGAGGCGCTGAAATCATCCGGACAACAGGCCCAGGGGCGAGGAGGGGCGATATGGCGTGCCCGCGGATTTCGGTCATCGGGATCGCACTGAGCATTGGTCTGGCTGCCGGACTTTACGGTGGGCCGATCGACGCGCAAGGACAGAATGTGCTCGTCTCCAAGAAGTCGGGCGGGCCGCCGCCGATGGAGCCTGCGCCGGACCCCGCGTGGAAGGACGCCAAGCCGCTGAGCTTCAAGGTCGTCGGCGGAAAGAACCTCCCCGGCGGCTCGACGGAGGTGACCCTTCGATCGATCTACACGGCGGACACGGTGTACTTCCTCATGCAGTACAAGGACCCGACCCAGAGCTTTCAGCGGAGTCCGTGGGTCAAGCAGACCGATGGCTCCTGGAAGCAGCTCAAGGACCCCGACGACAAGGGCGGGGACAACAACAAGTACTACGAAGACAAGATGGCAATGATCTGGAACATCAGCTCACCGGCCTTCGGGGCGAGAGGTTGCATGGCCGCCTGCCACGTCGGAGAAGGCAAGCCGTACGGCAACAAGTATCTTCCCAACGCCGGCGAGAAGGCCGACATCTGGCACTGGAAGAGCGTTCGGACTGGCTCCGTCGGACAGATCGACGACCAGTACATTGACGCCACTCGCTACGACAAGGAAAAGGCTCCTGAAGCGGGCCGCAAGAGCGACCCGAAGACCGGGGGCGGATATGCGGACAACGTCAACGACGCGAAGAGTGGGCCCAGGTTCGCGCTGAGGGGCAACAAGCCCGCGCCGCCCTATTGGATCGTCGACGCCGAGAAGGAGCCGTTCGACGATTCGAAGTACAAGCCCGGCGACGAGGTCCCGGGCATCGTCGTCGCCCCGTTCACCGGCGATCGGGGAGATATCGCCGTGAAATCCGAGTGGAAGGACGGGGTCTGGACGCTCGTCTTCGCACGCAAGCTCGTCACGAACAGCGACGTCGACGTCCAGTTCAGCGAACTGAAGAAGCCCTATGCATTCGGGGTCGCCGTGTTCGACAACGCGCAGGTGCGGCACGCGTACTTCCCGGGAGTGCTGAAGCTCCTGTTCGAGTGAGCGCCGGATGATGCACCGGCGCCCCGCTGAGGCACGGCGTTCCCAGGTCGCCGGCCCGGCGATCGAAGTGAGCGGCTGTGAAATCCGAGACTTCGCCTGCGATCCTACTGGCACCGACATTGCTTGGTCCTCTAGTAGTGCTACGGGCTGGGAAGGAGGTGCCAAAGAAGGGCCGGGAGCGACGGCAGCTTTCGAACGGAAGGAGGCGATGGTATGCGTGCGCTGGTTCCGTGGACGGGAATGAACATGTTCAAAGACGAGATGGACCGGCTGCTCGACCGTCTCTTCGAGCCTCGCCTGAGTGCGTTCGAAACGCTCGGAGAGTGGATGCCGAAGCTCGACCTGTCCGAGACGAAGGACGCGTACGTCGCGAGACTCGAAGTCCCCGGTGTCGGACCGAATGAGGTGAACGTCTCGATCCGTGAGGGGCTCCTCATGATCACGGGCGAGAAGACACGCGAAGACGAGGTGAAAGACGCGAAGTACCATCGCGTGGAGCGAGCCTGTGGCAGATTCGCTCGGACGATTCCGCTGCCGGGGCCGGTCGACACCGGAAAGACGACGGCTACCTTCAAGGAAGGCGTCCTGACGGTGACGCTGCCGAAGACGGCGGCGGCGGGAGAGAACGTCGTTCCGGTCAAGGCCGGGTAGGACGCCAGACGCGGGGCCCCTACCTCGGGGCCCCGCGTTCGCGCGAGAGGTTCGCGGGGAGGGGGCGGTGTTCAAGCGGATCCTGGTACCCATCGACCTCAGCGGCCGGAACACGCGCACCCTAGACGTGGCGCTGGAGCTTGCGCGTGGGAACCGCGCACTCGTGACCTTGTGCCATGTCATCCAGAGTGTTCGTGATGTCCCGTCCGCCGAGCTACGCAAGTTCTACAGACGTCTCGAGGCCACCTCGGCCGGGACGCTAGCGCGGGTGGCGAAGCGGTTCACGGCACGTGAGGTGCCCGTCGACACCGTGGTTTGCGTCGGTGAGCCAGCACGCGAGATCGTCCGCATCGCGGCCGGCCGCAGGATTGACCTGATCGTCATGGGCTCCCACAAGGTCCGAGCCGGCCGTTGGGCCACCGGCTGGGGAACGATCAGCTACAAGGTCGGCATCTTCTGCCGATGCCCGGTCCTCTTGGTGAAGTGACGGCGGATCCCGGCGTCAGGAGGTCGGCGGGCTGTTCCTCGAAGCCGAATGGCCCTCCCCCGTCGCGGCCAGGTGGAGGCGGTCAGCGAGCCTCAGCAGAGCCTCCAGTGTTCCCCACAGTCCCTGGGTGTCGGTATGCAGGACGAGCTCCGGCTGCAGCGCGGGCTCGTAGTCCAGGACGACGTCCGGTGCATCGGCGACGCGGCGAGCGTGGGGCGGTGTAATCGACCACGCACCCAGACCCCAGCGCGTGGCGCGTTCGCGCGCGCCGCAAAGCTCGTGCGGGCACACGAGCTGGACCTCCGCGAAGTGCGTGACGAGGTCGCGCGCCAGTTGCCGCCAGGCACGTCGAGGCGCCGTCGCATCGATAATGACCGCGAACCCCACGTCGGTCAGGAGCTTGACCGTGTACGCGAGGGCCCGATGCACGATCTCCCGCGTGTTCTGCGATTCGGGATGGTCGGCGAGGAGCGCCGCTCGAATTTCCGCCAGGTCGAGGACACGCGCCTGAATGGAGCGCGTCGTGAGCGCCTCTGCCGCGCTCCAGGCGAGCGTAGTCTTGCCACTGCCGGGTAGGCCGGTGATCCA
>JBKPCO010000140.1:0-13960 GCA_046727415.1 Candidatus Methylomirabilota bacterium | reverse complement strand
ATGCGCGACCCGCTGCCCGAGGCGTTCGAGCTGGTCGAGGACGGCCACATCACCGAAAGCGATTTCCACGACTTCGTCTTCGGCAATGCCGTGCGGCTGTGGGGCACACAGAACCCGCGCTTCTTCGAGGGCACGGCGGTGGCCGGGGAAGCTGCGGCGTTGCTGAAGCGTGGCGCCCCGACCCTACGCGCTGCGACGACATAGCCCGGAACGCGGGCGTCTCGCCCGCATGCAGTCAAGACGCGCCGGCCGGCGGCCGGTGTCGGCCCCGGCGGTCGCTCGATAGGCGAAAGGGCGACGCGGCCCGGGCAGCGCGGCCGCTTCTCTAGGTTCGAGCGGAGAACCACCGGGGCGGGACCAGGGCAGACGGTGGCCGTCACGCTCGGCCTGGTAGCAGGAGCGCCCGGAACACTGGGTCTCGCCGCCGCCCCTGCATCATCTCCGAGTAGCTGACCTCGGCATGTCGCCGCGGCTCGAGCCACGCGACACCGCGCGTGCGCTCGGCATCCGCGCACACCGTCGTTGCCCGCCGTCGCCGTTGTCCGCAGCCACGCGAGCACCGCGGCGGGGTCTTCCCCGACATTACCCGGTGGGGTGCAGCTCGCCGGGCTTGCGCATCATCTTATCGACCTCCGCGATGTGCTGCTCCTCGAGGGTGATCTGTTCCCGGGCGTATTCTTCGAGCCACACGCTCTTGTCCACTACGAGCGCGAGCAGGTTGTAGTACTCGCGAAGGGTTGCGCGCTCGTGATCCAGCGCTTCACCCAGGATCTGGGTGATGTCGTGTTTGTGGGACTCGACCAGCTTGCCGATGTTGAGCGACGGGTGGCCGCCGAGCGACGTCACGTATTCGCCGGCCATAGCCGCATGGTTCATACCCTCCGTGGCCTGGTTGCGCATCCAGCTGATGATCGGAATACGCGCGTGGCCGAAGACCATCAGCGAGTAATGCAGATAGCGGACCACGCCCGCGAGCTCGAGCTCCAGAATGGTATTGAGGCTGCCTATGACTTTCTTGGAATCGATCTTGTCGTGCTCACTGCGCATGATGTCCTCCCCGGTGGTGGATGCAGGTTCTCAACTTGAGAATACGCCTTACGCGGGACGCTCCCTCGTATGCGGACGCGACCACCGAGTCGTTACGCCCAGTCGGGTAGAAGTTCGCACGCCAACCACGTTCGTCGTACCGGGTCAGTTGACGCGCAGCCCGGACTCGCTACCGAGTCCTCACCCACCATTGCCGCCTCTTCGGGTGTGGCGTAGATACCGTGCGGCTCGTCGCCACAAGGGATCAGCGGGTTGCGGCCTAGTGACGGGCGGCGGCGGCTTGATACTGTATTGACGGACCTCGTAGCGGCCGAGCTGGTGCATCTCGCTGATGTCAAAGTCCGGTTGGCGCCCCGCCCATACGTCTAGGGCCGATGCGGTGAGCCCGCCACAGTGCCACGTCGCGTACATCTTGAATTGCGTCAGGCACAGGGGGGTCAAGTACCCACGCGCGTATTCTTCCCAAATCGCGAGAGCGACGCCCGGAGCATGGGCCTGCGACCAATTGTCGATAATCACCGCACCCCCAGGCCTGAGCAGGCGATGCGCGATCAAAATGTCGGCGCGGACATCCACATAGGCGTGACCGCCGTCAACGTGAATCAGGCGGAATTGAGCGGCAAGCCGATCCCGATCAATCTCGTGGGACCGGCCGACGATGATGTCAGGCAGCGTCCGGTGAAAGCGTTCATAATTTTGCTCAAACTCACCGCGCCGGAACCCTTGATGGGGCAGCGCTTGCTCCGCCAAAGTCTCAGCGCCGGACCGCCGGGTGTCCTCGAAGGTGTCGCAGACAAAAAGTCGCTCGCTGGCTTGCACACAATAGCCCAGCAGAATCGCGCTCTGCCCGTAGGACACCCCAATCTCGAGAAGATCTCCGCTAACTCCCGCGGTCCGCTGGAGCTCGTCAATGGCGAGCATGACGCGCGCATCGACATCTTGCAGCGAGCCGCGCACCGTCTGTTTCTGGTGCAGGTATTCCGCGACCGTTGGGTTCATCGGATGAGGTGTCGCGCCATATGTGATTGCTCCCTTGGGCGGCTCAGCTTCACCGTCTCCAGGCCGCTACGGCTACGAGACTGCGGTGGGGACCGCTATTCTCCGTAGACGATCGTCGTGTACTTCGCGTAGATACCCAAGATGTTCATCGTCTCGTGATCCACGTGATGAATCTTGGTAATACCGCCGTTGCTTGCAGCCGCCGAGATGCTGGCGTCGCCCGTCGCGAACAGGACGATACCCCAGGCTTCGGCCCTTCCCATCTTAGGACTAGTCGTGGCCGGGCCTGCTGCTACCGGTCCCTTCATGCTGAAGGTGACCGGAGCGAGTACAGGCCCGTGGCCTAGGGCGCAGCCTGCGATCAACGCCGCGCAAGATAACGCGAGCACCAAACTCTTCAACATGGCTTCCCCCTTCTCTTGCGGCCCGCTTTTGCCGCCTCGTCGGCCTTGCGCGCCTCTGAACCCGCAGCCGAGGATGCCCAGCACACGCTCGAAGGCGACGAGGCCGACGACTTGCAAGACTTGTACCCGCAGTTGCGGAGGGGCCCTCGCTCAAAACGAGTTGTCGCTTGGAGACCCGCCGAGAGGAGCGACAGCTTGCGTCGTGCAAACTAACTCCCACATATCTCAGCAGAGTCGGAGAGTTCACGTCGCGGAGAAACAGCTATCCCGCCTCGATGTCGGAGCAGCATCGAACGGACATCCCGAAATTTCTGGCACCCGAGTGCGTACGTATTACCAGGTGAGTCTGCGCGGCTACACACCACAACCAACCCTAGACGTCGGATTCTGTCGGGCCTCGCGGCGTTCCTGATTCTACTCGGTCGGCTATGATGACCCTCAGAAGCCCGATGGCTAGTCGACGCCGCCTCGTCATTCTGGGTCTGGCCACTTTGCTGGGAGTGCTGGGCCTTGGCTGTCAGTCGATACCGCCCTCAGACGCTCTCGCCCCGGCTCAGTCGCCCAGCGTCGCGCCCATTCCCGCGCCCCAGTCGGCAGCGGCTGCGGCAGCAGGCTCCGAAGCAAGGTACCTCCACGGGCTGGTGGAGCATTCAATGCTCCACCAGGCGGAGGTAGCGGGCCGCCGATACGCGGGCCAAAGCCAGCTGTGGCAACATCCGTACGCCGAGCCGCAGCCGCGCGCTGCCTCGGCCCTGGCCTCGGTGTGGTTCACCGCGTATCCGACGGCTCAAATCACCCGGCCTGGAGAGTCGGTGCTGCACAGCTTGGGCGACCCCGAACTGTGGCGTCTCTTCCGTGAGATCGGCATCACGGCGGTGCACACCGGGCCCATGAAGCGGGCCGGCGGGATTCGCGGGTACGAGTTCACGGCGACCATCGATGGGAATTTCGATCGGATCAGCAGCGAGATCGATCCGGCGTTCGGAACCGAGGACGAGTACCGGTCGATGGTCCGGCACGCCCGCGACAACGCCGCCGTGGTCATCGGCGACATCATTCCGGGCCACAGCGGCAAGGGCGCTGACTTCCGCCTGGCCGAACGTCGCTACGGTGATTACCCCGGCATCTACCATATGGTCGAAATCCCGACGAAGGACTGGGGCCTGCTGCCCGCCGTCCCGCCCGGCAGGGACTCGGTCAATCTCAAGCCCGAGGTGGTCGACCAGCTCAAAGCGCGCGGCTACATCGTCGGACAGCTGCCCCGTACCATCTTCTACGAGAAGGGCGTCAAGGAGAGCGACTGGTCGGCCACCGAAGCGGTTGTCGGCACCGACGGCACAACACGTCGGTGGGTGTACCTGCACTACTTCAAGGAGGGACAGCCAACGTTCAACTGGCTCGATCCCACCTTCGCCGCGCCGCGGCTGGTTGCGGGAGACGCCATCCACTCTCTGGGCCGACTCGGCGAGCGCATGCTACGTCTCGACGCCAACGGTTTCCTCGGCATCGAAATGAGACCGGGCAACGACCGTGCCTGGTCAGAGGGGCATCCGCTCTCGGTCACCGCTAACCAGCTCATCGCCGGGCTCGTGCGCAAGCTCGGCGGTTTCACCTTCCAGGAGCTCAACCTTACCCTCGAGGACATTCAGGCCATGTCCCACGGGGGCGCAGATCTCTCGTACGACTTCGTGACGCGGCCCGCCTATCACCATGCCCTCGTTACCGGCGATGCCGAATTCCTGCGCCTCATGCTCGGCCTCCAGAAGTCGTACCGGATCGATCCGGCGGGACTCGTCCATGCGCTGCAGAATCACGATGAGCTCACCCTCGAGCTCGTGCACTTCTGGACCCGGCACGCGGATACGCCGGTCACCTTTCGGGGCCGGACCATGAAGGGCCGCGAGCTTCGCGAGATCATCCGCGGCGAGATGCACGACCGGCTCCTCGGCCCAGCCGCGCCATACAACCTCAAAGCCGCCAACGGGGTCTCCTGCACCACCGCCACCGTCGCCGCCGCGGCCCTTGGCCTTCGCGATCTCGGCCACCTCTCCGATGCGCAGCGACAGGACATCCAGCGCGCGCATCTCCTCGTGGCGATGTTCAACGCGATGCAGCCTGGCGTGTTCGCCCTGTCCGGCTGGGATCTCGTGGGTGCCCTAACCTTGCCGGCCGAGTCCGTGAAGAGCCTCCTCGCCGACGGCGATACGCGCTGGATCAACCGCGGCTCCTACGACCTGCTCGGTGCAAATCCGGACGCCGTCAGATCGAGCACCGACCTGCCCCGCGCCCGGGCGCTCTACGGCACACTCCGTGAACAGATCGAGGACCCGGGCTCGTTCGCCTCGCAGCTGAAGAAGATGCTGCGGGCACGCTCCGCGTACCGCATCAACGAGGGCGAGCAGATCGATATCCCGCCAGTGAAGGCACGAGGTTTGGTAGTCATGGTCCACCGACTCCCCGAGGCCAGGGGAATCCAGGTCACCGCCCTCAACTTCGCGCGTACGGCCGTTCGCGAGGCCGTGACCATCAAGGGCGCGCGAGCTGGCGATGAAGTCAGGGACCTTATCGAGGAGAAGGCGACCGGCAAGGTCGATGGAACCGGGCGGTTGCCGCTGGCCCTGGGTCCACACGAAGGGCGAGCCTTCGTCGTCAAGTAGTCGCGAGAAGACGGAGAAACGCACTGAGCTTCTGGCAGATCTGGAACATGAGCTTCGGCTTCCTGGGCATCCAGTTCGGCTGGGCCCTGCAGATGGCCAATATGAGCGCCATCTACGAGTACCTCGGCGCGGAGGCGCACCAGATTCCGATTCTCTGGCTCGCGGCACCGTTGACAGGTCTGGTGGTCCAGCCCGTCATCGGTCACATGAGCGACCGTACATGGAACCGGCTTGGGCGGCGTCGCCCCTACTTTCTGGTCGGCGCCCTCCTCGCTTCTTCAGCGCTCGTGGCGATGCCCAACGTGTCGGCGCTGTGGATGGCGGCGGGACTTCTCTGGGTGATGGACGCGTCCATCAACATCAGCATGGAGCCCTTCCGCGCCTTCGTCGCCGACCTCGTCCCGCCCGAGCAGCGGACACGCGGCTTCGCCATGCAGGCCCTTTTCATCGGCCTAGGTGCCGTGATCGCGTCCATGCTGCCCTGGCTGCTGTACCACTTCTTCCCGGTCGACGGCGAGGGTGGGACGCCGGGCACGTCGATTCCCCGCGCGGTAACGCTGGCCTTCTACGCCGGCGCCGTCGTGTACCTCGCCGCTGTGCTCTGGACTATCGTGACGACCCGCGAGCGCCCGCCGGAGAACATGGCCGCCTTCGAGCGCATGAAGAGCGCGCAGGCCGGCCTTGGCGCCGCGGTCGCCGAAATCTGTCACGACGTCGTCGCGATGCCGCAAACGATGCGACGCCTGGCTTGGGTACAGATCTTCACCTGGCTGGGCCTCTTCTGCATGTGGCTCTACTTTGGCGTGGCCGTGGCCCGCAACGTCTTCGGCGGCACGCCTGGGACGCCGGCTTACGCGCAGGGAATTGCGTGGGGCGGCAACTGCTTTGCCATGTACTCGGCGGTCTGCTTTGTCTTCTCGTTCGCACTTCCCGCGGTGGCGGCGGGGCTGGGCCGCAAGCTCACCCATGGCCTGTGCCTGACCATGGGGGCCATCGGCCTGCTCTCGGTGGCCTTCATTAGCAGCAAGTACGGCCTGCTCGTGTCTATGGTCGGCGTGGGTGTGGCCTGGGCCAGCATCCTCTCGATGCCGTATTCGATCCTCGCCGGCGCCCTGCCCTCGGAAAAGACCGGTATCTACATGGGCATCTTCAACTTCTTCATCGTCATCCCGGAGATCCTGGCCGCGCTCGTTTTCGGCAAGGTCATGGAGACCATCCTCACCAACGAGAGCGCGCTGGTGCGCCTGGTTGGCGGCGACAACCGACTTACTGCCGTCGTCCTCGGTGGTATCTCTCTAGCGGTGGCGGCGGCGCTCTGCGTCTTCGTCACAGAGCCCGAAGAACCGCGGTCAGATCCGTCTTCTCGCCCTGTTTCAATCGCGTCCCGAACACGAGGTTGAATCCCCATCGTGGGGCGCTCGGAGCACTTGGGATCGGTCCAGTCGAGTTGGCATACTCCGCGCGAGAACCTTGTATCGAGGCGGCAGTCATTCGATCCAGTGCGTACGCTATTAAGTGTCCGTCAATCGCGATGCAGTTGCGGCAGGACACTGGATTGTGCGGGTGGTGTGCGGGATAGCCGGGGGGCTCCACATGGCCGGGGCGCTCTGGTGGTCTCGACTCCCTTGCTGCAACGATCAACGGGAGCCCGGTTAATGGACATGACGCCGTCCGGCGACGCACTGGACTTTCTTTTGCCGGCGAGGCGCTGCAACATGTGAGAATCGCGGGCGAATGGACCCGCACAGTAGCGACATAGCAGGCTCGACGGTCTCTGTGCATCCCCCAGCCCCTTTGCCGTCTGTCGAACGCAACCGCATCCACTTCCCTGGCTTAGGCAGCATCTACCGCCGGGGCGAGCGGTGGGCTGTCGAGTTTTGGAAGGGTGGCGTCCAGCATCGCGAGAGTGCCCGCACCACGAGCGAGCAGGAAGCCATTGCCCACCTCCGGAACCGGGTGGAGGAGTTCGCCCAAGGTAAGTACGCCGGCGCGCGAGCCGAGCGTGTGACGGTCGCTGATCTTTTGAAGCTCGTCACCGCCGACTATACGACCGCCATGAACCGCTCGGGCCGGACGCTCAAGTATCGGGTCGCTGCCCTGGCGTCCGAGTTGGGCCGCCTCCGCGCGGCCAACGTCTCAACGAGCGCCGTCGAAGCTTATAAGTCCAAGCGGCTGTCCGAGGGGAAGGCGAAGGCGACCATCAATCGAGAGTTGGCTTGTCTGAGAAGGGCGTACAGACTGGCGGAGCGGAGCCGGCCGCCGCTCATCAGCACCAACCAGGTCCCTACTATCGAGCTCTACCGCGAGGACAACGTACGCCAGGCGCTGTTGGACTATGCAGATTACGTCGTCCTGCTGGCGCATCTCCCGGCGCCGATCAACGATGCGGTGACCTTCGCCTATCTGACTGGATGGCGCCGGGCCGAAGTTTTGGGACTGACATGGCACGAGGTAGACAGAGCGCACGGCCTTATCACCCTGCCGCCCGCGCAGTCGAAGATGGGGGAGCCCCGCGACCTGCCCCTATCTCCCGCCCTGTCTGCTTTGATGGAGAAGCGTTGGCAGACTCGCCTGGTGAGCGGGCCGTCTGGTTTTCGTGTCTGTGAGCGGGTGTTTCATAGAGACGGCGAGCCCATCCGAGACTTCCGAAGTGTATGGTGGAAGGCAGTTCAAGCTATCGGCAAGCCCGGGCTTTTGTTTCAAGATCTGCGACGCGCGGCTCTCACTAACCTCGTACGGTCTGGCGTCGGGGAGCAGGTAGCCATGCGGATCAGCGGACACCGTACGCCATCTGTATTCAGACGCTATCGGATTGTCTCGACCGATGACGTGCTCGCAGCTCTCACTCGGACCGAATCAAGATTGACGACCGACCCGCACAACTCGGCAACATTCCCGCACAACGGTAAGGGCATCGTGCAGGAGGAGGCCCGTGGACCGATTCGTAAGATCGTGATAGTGCGGAAGTTAACCAGCCCAGGAACCCTGGGCACCCACAGTGCTTAGAATCCGCGCGGTGGATTTTCCGTCCACCGCGTGAGGCCTGCCCGGCGCGCGGTTGACCAGCGACGGACGACGTTCTAGTCTCGGCCCGCGGTCCTAACCTTCACGGCCCAGATTCCGGAGGGCAGCATGCGGTGTCCCCGGTGCCAGCAGGGCAATCCTCTACCAGACGCTCAGTTCTGCCCTCGGTGCGGGGCACCGGTTAAGCGTTTCGAAGAGAGTGGTCCGCTAGCGGCGTCATACGCCGACCTGCTAAGCGATCTTGCCGAAGTCGTGGAGCCTCAGCGCAGCCGCCGGTCTTTGGCTGGCGGCCACGCAGGGAAAGGGTCAGCGACATTTGCGCTGACCACTAAGGGCGCTCAAGTCTCGGCAGCAAGCCGCGTCAGACAGCAGGCAATTGCCCCTGCCTTCATCCCACGCGTAAGTGTCGACATGCGCGAAGAGCATTCCGCGCGCATGACGGTTCAGCGGCGCGACGAAACCGATTCCTGGGTGAAGTCTGGTTAAACGAAAGGGGTTAGCGGCCTCAACGGCCGCGCCCTCGCTCGCTTGCACGGTGAGTGTGCCAGGTCGTGTTCGGCAACCCCACGGAATCACTCAGCGAGCGGCGGGAGACGGAAGACCGCCTGAAGTGGCGCGAGGACGCCACCAACGGGGCGGTCGACCTCCCTCACGATTCTCCGCCCTGCGACGTTTACCCAGTGAAGAGCAGGCCGGATGAAGGGAACGGGAACTGACGGCGCGATGGCACGAGGCGACGAGGGCGTTCACGCTCCCAGGGAGGAAAGATGAGCGACAAGGCGACGATGCTGCGGGAGACGGTCGAGGCATTTACGGATCTGCGTGTGATGTTTGACGAACTGACGGAGGAGCAGGCGAGCCGCGTCTGGCTCGGCATGTTGGGCGTGCGGGACATCGTGATTCACAAGCACGGGCCCGCGACGCTTCGCGGCCGTGGCGATCAGACTTCGCAAGCGGCCGAGAGTATTCGCAAAGCACGTAGCTTCTGGGCGCCTGGCTCCTTCTGGGGATTGAGATATCCGAGCGAGCGGGACGGTACTTGATCACGCTAGCTGCTGAATCCTCAGAATGGAGTTCCGGGTCATGAGCCCTCAGCATCGGACCTCACGAACCTGCGCCTCCGGACGTTTACGTAGTGCGAATCAGAAGCGGGCGAAGCAATCGAGTGCGAGGAAGAAGCGGGAGGGACCCCATGAGCACGATACTCGCAGCAAGGTCGGTCAGCTCGGTAGACATCGACACGCGTGTCGCGGCGATCGACTGGGCGAGCGCCTCGAGGCATCTCGACAGCTACGGCTGGGCGATGCTCAGGAGGCTCCTAACCGCCGACGAGTGTGAGACCATTGCCGGTCTCTACGAGGACGATCACCGGTTCCGGAGTCAGGTCGTCATGGCGCGCCACGGCTTCGGGCGAGGTGAATACAAGTACTTCGCGTATCCGCTGCCGGACATCGTCACCGAGATTCGCACAACGATCAATCCGAGTCTGGTACCGATCGCCAATCGCTGGAACGAGTCAATGGAGATCGATGTGCACTATCCGGACGCGCCTGCCGACTTCATCGCGCGCTGCCAGACGCGGCCAACGCCGCTCCTGCTGCAGTACGCCGCGGGCGACTACAACGCTCTCCACCAGGATCTCTACGGCGAGCATGTCTTTCCCCTACAGCTGACGATTCTGCTGTCCGAGCCGGAACAGGATTTCACCGGCGGCGAATTCGTGCTGACCGGGCAGCGGCCACGCATGCAATCGCGGGCCGAGGTGGTGCCGTTGCGCCGGGGCGACGCTGTGGTGTTTGCGGTGCACTACCGTCCGGCGCACGGCACGCGCGGAACCTATCGCGTCAATCTCCGGCACGGAGTGAGCCGGCTGCGATCCGGCCATCGCCACACTGTGGGCGTGATCTTTCACGACGCGAAATGATTCGTGATTTGTTCGAGGACGACGTTCGGGACGTGCGGCTCGCGCCGGGAGCGACTCTGCTGGGCGGGTTCGCGCGGCGCTTCGAGGCGCCGTGCGTCACTGCCCTGCGACGGGTCGTGGAGGTAGCGCCGTTCCGCCACATGGTCACGCCTGGCGGCCATCGAATGTCGGTCGCGATGACCAACTGTGGGGCAGCCGGATGGGTCACCGATCGGACCGGCTACCGCTACGACAGCCATGATCCGCAGACCGGGCGTCGCTGGCCGGCTATGCCCGACGTGTTCACGGACCTCGCTGCCCAGGCGGCGGCGCGGGCGGGCTTCCGCGGCTTCGCGCCCGACGCGTGTCTCATCAATCGGTACGAGCCCGGGGCGAGCTTGTCGCTGCATCAGGACAGGAACGAGCGCGATCTCTCGGCCCCGATCGTGTCCGTCTCCCTCGGACTGCCGGCGGTCTTTCTGCTCGGGGAATTGTGCCGAGCCGACACGCCGCGCCGCGTGCCGCTGGCTCATGGTGACGTGGTCGTCTGGGGCGGTCCCGCCAGACTTCGCTATCACGGCGTCCTGCCCCTCGAGGCGGGACATCACCTCCTGATGGGTGGCCATCGCATCAACCTGACGTTCCGACGAGCGGCCTGATTCGGCCGACAGAGTGAGTGATTCGTGGACCGACGACAACTTCTGAAACGACTGGACAAGGCATGGGTGGCGTTCAATGAGTCGTACGCCGGTCTGTCGGATGCGCAGCTGATGGAGCCTGGTGTGACCGGCGCCTGGTCGGTACGCGACATCCTCGCGCACGTGACCACGTGGGAAGAGGAGGCGCTGAAGCACCTGCCACTCATCCTGAAGGGCGGCGGAAGGCCGCCGCGGTACTCCGTACAGTACGGGGGCATCGACGCCTTCAATGCTCGCATGACGGAACAGAAACGAAACCTGTCGCTGTCCGAAGTCTGCGCACAATTCGTGGCAACGCACGGCCGGCTCGTCGACTTCATCCAGAGCGCCCCCGAGCATCAACTCATCGGCCAAACCCGCTTCCGTCATCGATTACGGCTCGATACGTACAGCCATTACCCGCTCCACGCCGAGGCGATTCGGCAATGGCGACAGCGGATTTCAAACGAGGCCGCGTAGTGTGAGTCCACCCTCCTTCGAAGGGCAGAGTGGGTCCACCGCCCTTGAAGAGTGGTCGGCTAGCACGGACCGTCCCGCTGGACGGAGTCGAGCGGGGGGTTTACTCCGCAGCTGATGGTTGCGCTAACGATCCCAAAGCAGCCTTGGTGGCCCCGTAAGCGGCTCCTCTAGCCAAATCAATACGGCCGGCCCTTGCTGACCGTCGTCAATGAATCAGTAGACACCACCGATCACACTCGCGCCCGCGACCAAGCGAGAGCGGTCCAGTCCGGTTTCACCACGATTCTGTTGAGTGACGACATCATCAAAACGAATTCCATCTCACGTTTTCGCTCGTCGCCGCGTCTACAGGGTGAGCGACCGCAGATAGATTCGTAACCTTACGAAAGGGGACAGTCATGTCAGAAGAGAACAAGGCGATCGTCGGACGTTGGTTTAGCAAATTCTGGGGAAACCCGTGGAATCCGGCCGTCATCGACGAAATTGCTGCCCCGGACATCCGCTTCGAATACTCGATGCATGCACCCCTCCGCGGCCGTGAGGCCGTGAAGAAGTTCGCCACCGAGTTTCGCGCGGCCTTCCCTGATCTGAATTTCTGGGGCACCGCCGATCTCATCGCCGAAGGCGATTATGTGGTCGGGCAGTGGGAAGGCGGCGGCACGCACACAGGGAGGGCCTTCAGCGATCTGCCCGTCGGTTCCCTGCCGGAGGGCTCGGGCAAGAAGATGCGCTTCACGGGAATCACTGTGCTACGCGTGAAAAATGGCCAAATCACGGAGGAACTCGGCCTCGATGACGGAGTGACCGTGCTGAAGCAGCTCGGCTTGATTCCCAAGGCGTAACAGACCAGGCGTCCGGGCGTGCATGACGCACTCCCGGGCGCCCTGCACTGAGCTTCACGTGAAGAGGGAGTGCGTGGTGCGCGAAATCTGCTTCTGTGGCTGGGTCGGGGAGCTCGAGGATCGGGAACCGGTCTACGCGGGCGATGGGGAATGGGGGCTGGGCTGCCCCATGTGCGGCCACCTCGATCGTCTCGAGGCCTGGTCGGAGGCGGCCCGCTCCTGCACATTGGCCGAAGCGGCATGGCGTCGCGAGAGCACGTTAGAATTGAGATCGGATCGTGAGCAACAGAAAGAGCGTTCTCAGGCGGCCGCCCCGTCCCTCCCGCCGTCCGCCTCCGCTGAGGGATGATTTCCCCGCTTGAACCGCGATGAGTGCGACGCTGCCACCCTTCGAAGAAATCGTAACCACGCATGGGCCGACCGTGCTCCGGGTGTGCCGAGCCGTGCTCGGGCCGATGGACGCCGATGACGCGTGGTCGGAAACATTTTTGTCCGCGCTGCGGGCCTATCCGACCCTTCGACCGGGCAGCAACGTGGAGGCGTGGCTAGTTACGATCGCTCACCGGAAGGCAATCGACCAAACGCGGGCCCGGGCGCGCCGCCCGCTCGCAGTCGACCAGCTCCCGGAACGTCCCGCCCCGAGCGAGGCGGCCCGCTGGGACGGGGACCTGTGGACCGCCTTACAAGCCCTACCGCTCAAGCAGCGCGCGGCGGTCGCGTACCACTACCTCGCCGGGATGTCATACGCGGACGTCGCCGCCCTGACCGGCGGCAATGAGGACGCCGCCCGACGAGCGGCGGCAGACGGTATCGCCACACTACGCAAGACCTATGGGGAGGGAGGCCCGCGATGATGACCACACACGAGCCGCGCGAGCCGGAGCCGAGCGACCTCTTCGTCGCGCTGCCGGCCATCGACGAGGCGACCACGCGCAGGCTACACGACCGTCTCGTCCGCGAGGCGCAGACGGCAGGACTCCTCGATGTCGCCTACCGCACCATCGACTCCCCTGTCGGCCCGCTCTTGCTCGCGGCAACCGCGAAGGGATTGGTGCGCGTCGCCTACGGGTGCGAAGACCACGAGAAGGTCCTTGAGCGTATGGCTCGAGACCTCAGTCCTCGCATTCTGCACGCGCCGGCGCGTCTCGATGCAGCGGCGAAGGAGATCGACGAGTACTTCGCCGGCCTCCGCCAGGGGTTCGACCTGTCGGTGGACTTCAGCCTCGCGCGCGGGTTCCGCCGCCTGGTCCTGACGCGCTTGCGCGCGATCGGCTACGGACAGACCGCGAGCTACGCGGCCATCGCGGTCGCGGCCGGCAACCCGAAGGCGGTGCGTGCGGTCGGGACCGCGTGCGCGACCAACCCCCTACCCGTCGTGGTGCCATGCCACCGCGTCGTGCGGAGCGACGGAACGATCGGAGAGTACGTCGGTGGCGTCGACGCCAAGCGAGCCTTGCTCACGCTGGAGGGGGCGGCATGACCGTAAACGAAAGGGGTTAACGGCTGCTGCGTCCGCTAACCCCTCGTCGTCGATGGTTAGCGCCCGGCACTGCGTGGCGGCACCAAGCCATTGAGTCGGAGGTAGACGACCAGGTTGCCATAGTGATTCATGTTGTCCTGGATAGCGAGCAGGATGGCCGACCATCGCTGGACCTTCTGGCCGCCCCGACCTTCCACCATCTGCAGTGCCTTCTCCTCAGTGAGATCCCCCCACACTTTTTCGCCATACGCGTAGCTCTCGCGGAGCGCCTTTAGCAGCTCCTCGCGCGTCTTGAGGTTCTGCGCGGGATTGCCGAGGTTCTCACCGGCCACGCGACCGAAGAACAGGTAGTTCTCGCCGACCAGATGCACGACGACCTCCCGAAAGCTCCGCACGGTCGGCGTGGGCTTGAAGTCGTACTTGTCTTCGGGCATCGCTTCGATGAGT
>JBKPCO010000139.1:0-5206 GCA_046727415.1 Candidatus Methylomirabilota bacterium | reverse complement strand
ACGCTCCTCAGGTGCCTGAACCGGATGAACGACCTGGTCGACGGTGTCCGGATGGCCGGCAACATCCGGATCGGTGGGACCGACATCCACGATCCGACGCTCGACGTCACCGAGCTGCGCAAGCGCGTCGGCATGGTCTTCCAGAAGTCGAACCCGTTCCCGAAGTCGATTTTCGAGAACGTGGCCTACGGTCCGAGGATCCTCGGGACCGCGGGCCGGAACGACCTCGAGGCGATCGTGGAACGGAGCCTGCGCGGCGCCGCGCTCTGGGACGAGGTGAGCGATCGCCTCAACGAGAGCGCGCTCGGGCTCTCGGGAGGCCAGCAGCAGCGGCTGTGCATCGCCCGCGCCATCGCCGTCGAGCCGGACGTGCTCTTGATGGACGAGCCGTGCTCGGCGCTCGACCCGATCGCGACCGCCAAGATCGAGGATCTGATGCTCGAGCTCAAGAACAGCTATACGATCGTCATCGTGACCCACAACATGCAGCAGGCGGCGCGGGTATCGGACTACACGGGCTTCATGTTGCTGGGCGAGCTGGTCGAGGTCGGGGTCACGCGCGGGCTGTTCACAAACCCGCGCGACAAGCGGACCGAGGACTACATCACCGGCCGGTTCGGCTGAGAGCGGAGGCGGTCATGCAGCGGCACTTCCATGAGGAGCTTGACGCCCTCAAGCAGACGCTCCTGGCGATGGGCGGGCTCGTCGAGGATCAGATCCGCCGGGTCATGCGCGCCCTCATCGAGCGTGACAGCGAGCTGGCCCAGGAGGTCATCGACCGCGATCGTCAGGTGAACGCGTACGACGTGGAGATCGACGAGAAGTGCGTGGAGCTCCTGGCGCTCAACCAGCCGACCGCGGGCGACCTGCGCTTCATCACGACCGCCATGAAGATCGTCACCGACCTCGAGCGCATCGGCGACCAGGCCGTGAACATCGCCCAGCGCACGATCGAGCTGAACCCCGAGCCCCAGCTCAAGCCCTACGTGGACCTGCCGCGGATGTCCGAAAAGGCGCAGCGGATGGTCAAAGAGAGCCTCGACGCGTTCGTGAGCCGCGACACCGAGCTGGCGCGCCGGGTGTGCGGCGAGGACGCCGAGGTCGATGCGCTGAAGGAGCAGATCTTCCGCGAGCTCCTGACCTACATGATGGAGGACGCCAAGACCATTCCGCGCGCCATCCGGCTCATCCTGGTCTCGCGCTTCCTCGAGCGGGTAGCAGACCACGCTACCAACATCGCCGAGATGGTGATCTATCTCGTCGAGAGCAAGATGGTGCGCCACATGCTGGCGTAGCCGTCAGCCGCGCAGCACCAGCGTGGGCACCTTCGCGTCCTGCTCGAGCCGCTCGGCGACACCAGGGACGAGCGCCGCGCCAAGCCGGCTGCGCCGGGTCGTCGCGAGTGTCACCAGATCGGCGTTGAACGCCTCGGCTTCGAGCCGGATCTCTTCCGCCGGCTCTCCGAACCGCACGACGCGCTCCACCGGAACCCCGTCGAGCTCGGCCTCGATGTGCGCGAGCTCGTCCATCCCCTCGCCGGTCAGTCGCGCCATCTCCTGATCGACGTACGCGATCGTCCGACCGAACGGGCCGACCACGTGCTCCGGCACCGGGAACACCCTGAGAAGGCGCACCGTCGAGCCGGCGCCACGCGCCAGCGCGCCGACCACCGGGACGATGGCCTCGCTCTCTACTTGACCATCGATAGGTGTCAAGATTCTCTTCGGCATTGTCCTCATCCTCCGTTCCCTGTTCACCAGTGACATGATTGAGACGCCCGGGTCGGCCCTGGGGATTCCGGGAATATCCGGACATTCGGAGGACGCTCAACTCCTGCGCAGCGTGATTCTTCCTGGAGCGCCGAACCGGTCGAGGGAGGGACGGCAAATGTTTAAAATCCGAATACTTAGCGGATGATCAACACTGGTGCGTGGTTTGCTTTTCTGCTACTCCGATGAAGTGGCTGGTGAATCTGATGTCCCGGCAGTGCGAGAGCCCCGACGAAGCTCGGAAAAGACGGCTCTGCCGCAAGATGCTCGAGCTTCCGCCCGAGGTCCAGTACAGCCACGTCTGGCCAGGCCTGATCACCCTTAGCGGGCTGAGCACATTGCTAGTCGGTCTCGTCGCCTGGCGCCTCGATGCGCCCATGATTATCGCGTGGGGGTTCAGCGCAATCGCCGCCCTCGGCGCGCTGGTCGCCGTGTACGCGCGAATCCATCAGCACTATCGGCACGTCGCCGCCGGTGCCCTCGTGCTGAGTGCGCTGCTCGCGCTCCTCGCGGTGACCGTGCATCATCAGGGCTATTTAGATCAGGTCGACGCGCTCGGCAACCTCGATCGATCGGCCCTGAACGATTCGAACAGCAGCCGCTGATTCGCACTCGCGCCGGAGCTCGGAGCCCGGCCGACCGGTCCACGGGACTGTGTTAGCCTCTGGTCCATGTCGGATCTCGACCTCGACGCCACCGCGATCGAGAGCCTCTATGCCCGCGGCGTGACCGATGGCCTGCCGGTCGTACCGCCGACACGGGCCCTCGTCGAGCGAGCCGTCGCGGCGACGGAGCGCGCGGCTGACGACCTGGTGGCGGTCGTGCCGCCCAACTACGGGCGCGCCACCATCGAGAAGATCGCCATCAACGCGGTCATGGCCGGCTGCCGGTCCGAATATCTCCCGGTCGTCGTCGCGGCTGTCGAAGCCGTCTGCGACGACGCCTTCGATCTGCACGGGGTATCGGCGACCACGAACGCCCCGGCGCCCCTCGTGATCGTGAACGGTCCGATCCGCGAGCGTCTCGAGATCAATTCGGGCGCCGGCGTGTTCGGACCGGGCTCGCGCGCCAACGCGACGATCGGTCGGGCGCTGCGCCTCGTCTGTCTCAATTTGGGCGGGGCTCGCCCGGGTGCCGTGAGTATGTCCACCCTCGCGCACCCCGGACGCTACACGTACTGCATCGGCGAGCACGAGGAGGCGAGCCCCTGGGAGTCGCTCGCGGTTGAGCACGGTGATCTCGTCGGAGTTCGTGGGGGCTGCGCGCGCCCAGGCCGGCGCGCTGGGCGCCACGGACTATCAGACGGTCGTGGTGCCGCACCCGATTCAGCCCCTCATGCGGGAGGAAGTTCGAGCGCTGGCCGACAAGGCGTTCGACGCGATCCTGAAGCGGATCACGGCGTGAGGCGCTGACGATGCTGGTCGGTGCCTTCGCGTGCCCGCATACCCCCCAGCTCCTGGCGCGTCCCGGGACCGAGGACCGCGACCTGGTCCTGCGCGTCCACGCCGCCTTCGCCCGCGTCAGGCGCCGGCTGGAGGCGTGCCGGGCCGACGCCATCGCGATCGTCGCCGGCGACCACGTGGAGGCGTTCTTCCTCGACGCGGTGCCGGCGCTCGCGGTGTACGTGGGGACGGAGTGCGCCGGAACCTTCGGGCGCTATCGCTATCGGTTTCCGATCCATGAGCCCCTGGCGCGGACGATCGTGCAGGGCGGGATCGAGCGCGGCTTCGATCTCTTCTACACGCAGGAGGCGCCGCTCGACTACGCGTTCTACGTGCCGCTCCACTTCACGATGCCCGAGCCGGCGGTTCCGATCGTGCCGCTCCACGTGAATGTGTATCTGCCGCCCCAGCCGACGCCGCGGCGCTGCTACGACTGGGGGAAGGCACTCGGCGAGATCCTCCGGGCGCGCCCGGAGCGGGTGGTGCTGATGGCGTCGGGCGGGATGTCGCACTTTCCTGGCACCGACCGGTACGCGTCGCCCGAGTTCGACTACGACCGGCGGCTGCTCGACGCGCTGGCGGCCGGCGAGGGACGGCAGCTGGCGGCAGTCACCGGCGAGGAGCTCGACAAGATGGGCAACATCGAGCTCCGCACGTGGGCCACGCTGCTCGGTGCGGTCGGCGACGCCAAAGCGGATGTCTACTGCTATGAGCCCTCGTGGCATCACGGTAATGCGGTTGTCGAGTGGCCGGTATGACGGAAGAGCTCCACTACCGATTCCCGCCGGCGTCCGCCTATCGCCTCAACCGCTGTCTCTTCGCCCTCAAGTCCGACGACGGATTCCGGGCGCGGTTCCTGAAGGACGCCGCGGCCGCGCTGCGCGAGCACTCGCTCCCCGATGAGGACGCCGCCGCGATCGTCCGCGGCGACCGCGACGGGCTGCTCGCCCGCGGGGCGCACCCCTATCTGGTCTTCATGGCGGACCTGCGGCTCCGGATGGAGCGCGAGCCCGTTGCGTTCGAGTTCTTTTAGGTGGCCTCGGTGGACGACGCGCCGCTTCGTCTACAGCCCACGACCGGCTCGCCGGTCAATCCGATCGCGCTGTTCTGATTTCGGCCGCGCCGCGGCCGGCCTGACGTCGATGCGCGATTTGATCCGCACGGCGACGAGCAGATCCGACTTCGCGGCCCGCTTGATGCTCTGGAGCACCGCCTGCCTGAGTTGATCCGACGGGACCTGACCCGCGACCCGGATGGTCACCGGCGACCCCGCCCAGAGCGGGACGCGCACACGCGCAAGCGTGATCGACGTCTCGAAAAGATTCGGGTCCCCGTCAAGCGCGTCGGAGATCAGGCCCTTGATCGCGATCGCTTCGCCGTCACGCCGGACCCGCAGATCCAGCATCTTTGCCACCAATCCGACGATGAGCAGGCACGCGACCGCCGCCAGCAGGATGAGCACGATCGCGCCATCTGACTGTGTCATCGGGCCCTCTGACGGGCACTCGCGGCAACGAGCGTACCAGTCGCGGGAACGCGCGCCGCGCATGGCGGAAATGCAGCCGGCGGCGTTCCGAGGATGCCTTGCCGGCCGTAAGGTTTACACGGACGGCGTGTAGTTCTTGCGCTGCGAGGCGCGAGCTTCAGCTAGCTAGACAGGAACTTCAGCAAGACCTTGTGACCGAGGAGCCGGATCGAGCGCATCACCTTCTCGTGATCCATGCCCGGCCACTGCAGGCGAAAGATCATCGTGGTCACGCCCAGGCGCTCCCGGTAGCGCGCGATCTCCTCGGCGACGCGGACCGGATCGCCGAGGATGAACCGGTCGCGCGCCAGATCCTCGAAGCTCGCGTCGAAGCTCTCGCCGGCCGGGAGCGCCTTGTCCTGCTCCCAGCGCCGGTACGCGCCGTACTTCTCGCCGAGGAACGTCGCCGCTTCCGTCGTCGCGGTAGCCGCCTCCGGCGCCACGTAGCACTCCTTGATCAGCGGCGTCTC
>JBKPCO010000138.1:0-17174 GCA_046727415.1 Candidatus Methylomirabilota bacterium | reverse complement strand
CGCTGCGGCCACTGGCGGGTCATCGCGCTGATCTCGTCGTTGACCTCGCGTGCCAGCGCGCGCCCCTGCGCGGAATCGAGGTGATAGCCGAAGAACGGCGTGTGGATGGAGACGACCTGGACGTCGACGCCCTGCGCGTCCATGTCCTTCAGCCGCTCCTCGGGCGTGAAGCGCACCTTGGGCGAGCTGAAGCTCGTGCGCCGGCCGCCCCCCAGCATGGCGCCGATGCCGTCGCCGGGCTCGTGGCGAAAGCCGTGCCATTCCCGGCGGGCCTCGACCGCCTGCCACAGGGACCGCGGAACCAGGTGCGCGTGAATGTCGATGGTCTTCATGAGGTCCTCCCTCTAGAGGTCGAGGAGCCGTCGGGCCGTCGCCTCGATCCACTTCACCTTCGGATCCTCGTCGAACACGAGCCGTTCGTCGGCCGGCGCGATGCCCCAGGCGCCGCTGCCCAGCTCGGCGTCGAGCTGCCCCGGCGCCCACCCGGCGTAGCCCAGGCAGAATAGCGCTCGGCGCGGGCCGCTGCCCCGCGCCATCGCCTGCAGCACTTTGGGGTCCTCGCTGAGCGCGAAGTGCGCGTCGATCACGAGCGTGCCCTCGCCCTTCCAGTCCGGCGTGTGCAGGACGAAGCCGCGCTGCGACTCGACCGGCCCGCCGTAGTACACGCGGACCTTCCCGCTGCCGGGCGGCACCTCGAGCCCGAACGGCTCGAGCGCGCGCTCGAACGGGGCGTCGCCTATGGGGATGTTGACGACCAGGCCGAGCGCGCCGCCCTCGGTGTGCCGGACCATGTAGATCACGGTCCGCGCGAACCGCGGGTCGCCCAGCATCTCCGTCGCCACGAGCAGCCGACCGGCGAGAGAGCGGCGACCGGGCGTCGCCGACCGCTCGTCGGCCGTCGCGGTCCCCACGAGGGCCAGCACGAGCAGGAGCGCGACCAACGGCCTATTTCTTGAAGAGATTGTCGAACCCGCGGCGGATGTCGCCTGGACGCGTCGAGTCCGGGGAGGCGTCGTGCTCGACGGTCACACGCAGCGAGAACACTGTGCAATTGTTATGCGCGTTCTTGTCGGCGATCCGCTCGGGAATAGGCTCCTCGCATTCGAAGCGACGGCCCGTGTCGAAGTGGGCGCACTGGCGACACGCCCGGATGGCCGCGCGGCAGTTCGGGCACTGCTCGAGCGTGGCGGTGGCGACAGGCAGAACCGCCCCACAGGCGGCGCACCGGGAGACGGTGTGCTTGGCAAGCATCCCGCCGCTCCGTTGAGACGCCGAGGGGGGCGGCTCGCGCCGGCCCGCGTCCGAGCTCTGATTACTCCGGTAGCCCTGCTGGCGGTATTTGCGGTCGGCCATGGCGTCGCTCCCGTGCTCACTCTAGCCGATATCGGCGCGCGAGGCGCGCCGTGTCTCTTGCCTGCCGCATTGCCCGGATTCGGCCGGCGGCTTGACCATAGCGCCCCGGCCGCCTACGGTGTGAGCGGCATGCGGAGGATGGGCGCCGTGTTCGCGTTCGGAGTGGCGTTCGTGGTCGCGGCGTTCCTCGCGACTGCCGGCGCGTCGACGCTGCTCGACTACGTCACGTTCGACGGCATCGACTACATCCGCTGGGCGGAGGAGCCGGGCCGCGAGCTTGGGCGCGACGATCTGGGCGCCGAGTTCGCCGTCGTCGAATGCTCCTTCGGCGAGGATCTCCGTGGATGCCCATACGGGGTTGACGCGGGCGCGGCGTTTCTTCCGGCGGGCACCCGGATATACGCGGTCCGTGGCTACGCGACCACCTTCCGGCTGGCGGCCGTGTGGAAAGACCGCATCTTCCTGTATCAGGCCTGGCGCAATCCACGCGCGAAGGTTGCGACCGATCTCTACGACATCGCTAACAAGGTGCGTGGGATCGACGTCCGGCGCGGCGAGCCGCCCCTGGCTGCCGGCCGGGCGCCGGCCGCGATCACGGCGTCGCGCGACCGCGAGGCCCTCGTGGAGATGATCGCCCAGGGCACCGCGCGGCGCCCGCAGGCGCACGAGGCGGGCGAGCCCCGCTACTGGCTCACGTTCTGGCTCAGCGATGGCACCACGCTCAGCCGGATCTACTTCCGCGAGACGCGTGAGCTGATGGGCGGCGTGGTCGTATCCGGCGACTTCACGCGCATCATCGAGCGATATCTGGGCGAGTGAGTCGGGCCGACATGCTTGACATTGGTCGCGGCAGGGGCGATCTTCACCTTCCACCGATCGTATGAGCACGTTCAATCCGATGGACCCCGAGTTCCTGGCGGATCCCTATCCGACGTACCATCGTCTGCGCGAAGAGGACCCCGTCCATCACAGTCCGATGGACTTCTGGGTGCTCACCCGGTACGAGGACGTGGCGGCGGTGCTTCGCGATCCGCGCTTCATCAAGGAGCCGCTGGTGTCGATGGTGGCAGCGCGCTTCGGGGTGTCGGTGCCCCCGGGCGTGGGGCTCTCGATGCTGGATCGCGATCCGCCGGATCACACGCGCCTCAGGAGCCTGGTGAGCAAGGCGTTCACCCCGCGAGTCGTCGAGGGACTACGGCCGCGCATCCAGAAGATGGTGGACGACCTCATCACGCGGGCCGAGGCCGTCGGCACGATGGACCTCATCGAGGAATTCGCCTACCCGATTCCCGTCAACGTCATCTGTGAGATGCTGGGGGTTCCCGTCGACGATCACGAGCGGTTCAAGGGATGGAGCCTCGACATCGCGCGCGGGCTCGATTCGGTCTGGCTGCCCCTGGAGTCCGAGATCCCCAAGCGCAGCGGGGCGGCCCGGCACGCCATCGGCGACTACATGCGGGGACTCATCGCCGAGCGCCGCGCCTCGCCGCGCGGCGATCTGCTCTCGGCGCTGATCGCCGCCGAGGAAGCGGGCGACAAGCTGAGCGAAGACGAGTTGATCGCCACCTGCATTCTCTTGCTCATCGCGGGCCACGAGACGACGGTCAATTTGATCGGCAACGGCACGTTGGCGCTCCTACGTCACCCCGAGGAATTGCGTCGGCTTCGCGAGACGCCCGGGTTGATCACGAGCGCTGTGGAGGAACTCTTGCGCTACGATGGTCCGGTACAGCGCACCGCACGCATTACGAGCACCGAGGTCACGATCGGCGGTCGGACGATCCCGAAGGGCGAAATGGTGATGCCCTTCATCGGCGCCGCCGACCGCGATCCGTCCCAGTTTCCCGACCCCGATCGCCTGGATCTCGGTCGCGCCGACAACCGCCATATCGCCTTCGGCTGGGGCATTCACTTCTGCCTCGGTGCCCCGCTCGCGCGCGTGGAAGGGCAGATCGCGATCGACACGCTCGTGCGACGGCTTCCCGGGCTCGCGCTCGTCGACGCCGAGCCCGAGCATCGCCAGAGCCTGACCCTCAGAGGGCTGAAGGCTCTCCCGGTGACATTCTGATGGCGCCCGCCAACCGCGAGCAGCGTGAGACGACGGTCGTCCCGCCGCATCCGGTCCTCAGCGAATACTATTCGCGCCCCGACGAGCGGCAGGGGTTCGTCGCGGACCTGTTCGACGGCTGCGCCCGCTACTACAACCGGGTTGGCGCCATGCTCGACCTGGGCTCGGGCCGCTGGTATCGCCGCGACGCGCTGCGGCGCGCCGGCCTGCGCAAGGGCATGCGCCTGCTCGACGTCGCCGCCGGCACCGGTCTGATGACGCGCGGCGGCGTCGACATCGTCGGTAAGGAAAATGTCGTGGGCGTCGATCCGAGCCAGGGCATGCTCGGGGAGGCCAAGAAGGCGGTCAGGGCGCCGCTGGTGCGGGGCCGAGCCGAGGCCCTTCCGTTCCGCAGCGAGCGCTTCGACATGCTCAGCATGGGCTTCGCCCTGCGCCACGTGCCCGACCTCGGGATCGCCTTCCGCGAATACTTTCGCATCCTGAAGCCGGGCGGACGGATCATCCTGCTCGAGACGCCGCGGCCCGAGACGCGATTCGGACGGTGGTTCGTCAAGACCCACTTCCAGCGCGTCCTGCCGTGGATGGCGCGGATCACCTTCCGGAACGAGCCGGCTCAGCTCCTCATGAAGTTCTACTGGGACACGATCGATCAGTGCGTGCCGCCGGAGACGATCCTCGCCGTGCTGAGGAAGACGGGCTTCATCGACGTCAAACTACGGCGGACGTACTTGATGATCAACGAGTACACGGCCACCAAGCCCAACAAGTAGCCGTTCCGCTGAGTCCGGGGCCGCGGGCCCCGGATTCAGCGGATCACGTACTTCTTGGGGTCGATGCCGCGCATGCCGTGGCGGCCCAGGAAGCGCAGGAGGCCTCGGCTGTAGCGAGAGGTCGTCGCCGCGCCGCTGGCGAGTCGGCCCACCTGACGACCGATGTGGCCCTGGATCCTCTTTCTGAGGAATCCCGCGTTGGGCGACATCCAGGATTTGCCGGCCTCCATCAAGGCCGCCAGCCGCCCGTCGTAGAGATACGCCACGAGCTCGAACCAGGCCGACAGCATCTCGGTCTGCGCGGCGGAGTACGCGGCCAGCGCCGACTGCATCTCGGGGGGCGTCGGGGTGGCGTTTCGCTCGAGCCACGGCGCCAGACCATCGGCCAGGAGCTCGGCCGAGCGCAGCGCCAGGAACACGCCGGGCGAGAGCATCGGATCGATGAAACCGAACGCGTCGCCCAGCATGACCCAGCCGGGTCCGTAGCCGCGTTCGGAGATGAGCTGGTAGTTGGCGTAGGTCGCCACGTCCGTCATGCGCTTGGCGCCGCCGCCGATGGAGAAGAGCCAGGGATCGGTGGCGATGGCGCATTCGAGACGCTCTTCCGGGGTGCGACCGAGCTTGGCCGCGTCGGCCTGATCCAGCACGATTCCGATGGACAGGCGGTCCTGCAGCGGGATGCACCAGCTCCAGCCGCCGGCCTGACCGCGCGCGATCAGCACCTGGCCGGGCACGTCGTCCCAGTTGAAGTTCTCGAAATGGGCGAAGTGCGCGACGTCCTTGCGCGGCCCGAGCTTGGCGCCGATCGACAGGGCACGCGCCCCTTGACGGGCGCGGCCGGTCGCGTCGACGACGAGGTGCGGGGGACGCTCGTACATCCCCGGCGCCGCCGCCAGCGTCTCGGGCGCGAGCGTCAGCTCGGCTCCCGACCCGTTACCGTTACCCGTCTCAAAGCGGGCTTTCACCGGCACGTGGCGCACACCGGCGGCGAGCGCCTTGGCGAGCAGCGCCTGATCGAACTGCGGCCGCGGGATGTTGTAGGCGTACGGGAACACGGCCGGCACGAACTGATCGAACGTGACGCTCACGCGGTGCGTGGGCGACCAGATGAACGAGACGCCGGGCTTGACCCGGCTGAAGCCGGCCATCTCTTCCTCGAAGCCGAGCCGCCGCAGAATCGGCACGACGGCCGGAACGAGAGATTCCCCGACGAGCAGGGGCGGGTGGCGGCCGTCGTCGAAGAGCGTGACGTCGCCGCCGGCCCGCGCGAGCAGGATCCCGAGCGCGGCGCCCGAAGGGCCCGCCCCGACGATCGCGACCCGCAGGCGCTCGGTTGCCGTATTCGACTTCATGGTGTCCTCGTCCATCCCATTCCGTCGCGGATCACCTCGATGATCCGCGCCGCTTCGGTGTCCGTGATGGCGCCCTCGAGCCACGACACGACGATGTTGTCGAGATTCTCGCAGCGATTGAAGAATACCCCAAGTGCCGGCCGGGGCGGAACGACCGGAACGTGATAGGCGTTCACGACGCGCAGTCCGAAGCACTCGGCCAGGTACGACGGCCACTCCGCGAGGTCCGCGCAGTTGAACGAGAAGAGCTCGCCGCCCTTCGTCCAGGGCAGGACGCGCAGGATCATCGAGCGTGGCCGCCAGTGCAGAAAGTCCAGGCCGACCAGCGCGGAATCGATCTGCCCGTCGCGGATGGCGTCGGTCATCTGGCGCCGGAGCGCGCGCGCCAGCTCGGCCACGTCCTTGGTATCGGCGGGAAGAAAACGCGCGAAATGAAACGTGAGGTGGTTTCCGATGGTCGCGCCCATCTCGCCCTTCGGGCGCACGTCGATGGAGATGGGCAGGAGAAATGGAACGTTGGGAAGCCCCCGCCGCTCCCACAGCTCGGCCATCGCCCGGCCGACGTGGGCCAGGCGCCAGGTGATCTCGCGCGTCGCGCGCGGTCCCCCGCTCGCATCGGGCGCGACGAAGCTTTCGTGCCGGAATCGAATTCGACCCGGAGGAATCACCTTCGAGCCCAGCGACACCGGGGGCTCGGGAGAGGCGGATTGCAGGTGCTTCAGGCTCTCGCCGGCGATCCGCGCGCGCACCCTGAACGGCCGGTCGTCGGGCGGCGTGACGAACGCCGGTGGCGCGCCGTTCCACGGGCTCTCGCCGGCGTGCCGGTCGAGGTGATCGAGGTGCGCGAGAAGGTTCTGCCCGCCGCGCGCGTCCGTGAACGGATGAAACCACGTCAGGACCAGGAAGCTCGGCAGCCGCGTCGCGCCCGGCGCCGGGTCGAGCAGGAGGACGCGGACGGGCGGCTCGCGCCGCGGGTCGATCGGCGCATCGAGCTCCGCCGCCAGCGCGCGCTCGAAGTCCTCCCGCGTGGCGACCGTATGGCGTCGCACCGGCGGACGGGTGAGCTCAGCGCGATCGCCCGCGGCCCAGTGCAGCTTGCCCCAGGGAAACGGTCGCCGCAGCCGCGCGGCCGGCCACGGGCACACGTCGAGGAGTCGATCGAGCGCGCCCTCCATCCGCTCGCGGGCGATCGGGCCGTCGCACTCGACCACCAGCGAGGTGTTGCTGCTCAGCCCGATGCCCTTCCAGAGCGGATGGCGGGCCATCAGGACCAGATCGGCGCCACGCAGGGGGAGTCGGCGCATGCGACGCGGGAGGAGCCTCAGGCTCGGCATCGTCTCGAAACGCCATCTTCATCCGAATGGCTCTTGCCCGCAAGATCGCCGTCCAGGGTTATCCTCTTCGGGGCAAAGGAGGCCTGGCGATGGTGACAGTGACTGCCCTGTGCCGCTCACTCCTGGCCGTGCTCGTGATGGCAACCCTGGCGGTCGCGGCCGACGTGCCGCGATCCTCCCGAACGCCGGAGGACCAGGACCTGAGCGAGGCTCGCGCCCGCATCGACGCCAAGGACTGGCCAGGCGCCGCGGAAATTCTGAAGAAGGCGGTGGCGCGGGACCCCGGCAATGCCGAGTATCACAACCTGTTCGCCTACTCGGTGCGCCACACTGCCAACCCTGACATGAACGTCGTGTTCGAGCACTACCGCGAGGCGCTCCGGATCGCCCCGCAGCATCGGGGCGCGCACGAGTACATCGGCGAGGCGTACCTCATGGTCGGCGACCTGCCCAGGGCGAAGGAGCACCTGGCCGCGCTCGACAAGCTCTGCTTCTTCAGCTGCGCCGAGTACCGCGATCTGAAGAAGGCGATCGAACGCTATGAAAAGAAGCAGTGAACGGAGGAGGCGCGTCGTGACGATTGCGTGCGATCAACGTGGCATCGGCGTGCTCCGCGTGCTGCTCGTCCTGGTGCTGCTGGGGGCGCTGGGCGCGGGCTACTTCTGGGCCATGTTGCACTGGAGCTACTCGACCGGCGAGCGGGCCGGCTGGGTGCAGAAGCTTTCCCGCAAGGGCTGGGTCTGCAAGACCTGGGAAGGCGAGATGGCGATGGTGTCGATGCCCGGCTCGATGTCCGAGAAGTTCGCCTTCACGGTCCGGGAGCGCGCCGTCACGGATGAGATCAACAAGGTGATGGGCCGGCGCGTCACGCTCCACTACGAGGAGAAGGTCGGTCTGCCGACCAGCTGCTTCGGCGAGACGCGCCACTACGTGACGAAGGTAACGCTCATGGAGGACTTTCCGCTGGCCCCCGGCGTCGTGGTGCCGCAGCCGGCTCCCCAGCCCGCGCAGCCGGCGAAGTAGGGGGCGGTCGCCGCTAGGGGACCGCCGTCGTGACGGTCACCACCGAGCCGTCGGCGAAGGTCCCCGTCAGCGAGAAGCTCGTGCCCGACGTGTAGGGCGACGGGTTGAAGTCGGCGCTGAAGACGTAAAAGGACCCCCCGTCAGCGACCGCGAAGTTGACGACGCCGCTGCCGTTGTTCAGCAGCGCGCTGTCGAGACCGGCCGCGGCCCCCAGAGCCCAGTACGACGTGGCCGGGTCGGTGTCCCAGATGCCCGCGCCGCCGTTCCTGCGCAGCTCGAGCTTCGTGACCGTGCGCGGGCCGCTCCCGGCCTCGACCGTCACGCGGAAGGTGCCGTCAAGCGCGCCGTCAGGACCGAAGGCCGTGGGATTCGCGCCCACCTTGTCCCGGAGCTTGCCCTGGAACGCCAGGCTCAGGGTCGGCGGCGGCGGCATCACCGTGAAGCCGCCCGTCCGGATCGCGGCCTGGCCGTCGGGGTTCGTGACCGTCACGTCGCGCGGCCCCGTCGTGGCCGTCGTCGCGATCGACAGAGCGACCGAGACCTGAGTGGACGAAATCACCGTCGTCGACGTCACCGTGACGTCCGCGCCGAAGGCCGCGATCGCTCCCGGCTGGAAGTTCGTGCCGGTCACCGTGACGGCGAGGCTCGCGCCTTGGACGCCATTGCTCGGCGTCAGGGTGGAAATCGTCGGCATCGGCGGCAGGGTGACGGTCGCGGTCGCGGACGTGCCATCGGCGAAGTTGGCGGTGACCGTGAAGCCTGCGCTGCTGGTGAACGCCGGGGGATTCGGGTCACCGGCGAACACGTAGACGGCGGCGCCGTCAGCGATGGCGACGTTCACCGCGCCGTTGCCGGCGTTGAGGAGCGCGCCGTCGAGGGTCGCCGAGACGCCGAGGGCCCAGAAGGACGTCGCGGCGTCAGTGTCCCAGGTGCCGCCGCCGCCGTTGCGGCGCAGCTCGAGGCGGGTAAGCGTACGCGCCCCGCTGCCGGACTGTAGGGTCAGGCGGAACGTGCCGTCGAGCGCGCCGTCGGCGCTGTATGTCGTCGGGTTCGCGCTGACCTTGTCCCGGAGCTTGCCCAGGAACGCCAGACCGAGCGTCGGAGCCGGCGGAGCTACAGTGAATGCGCCCTGCTTGATCGCGATCTGGCCGTCCGGATTCGTGACCGTCACGTCACGCGGCCCCATCGTGGCGATCGCGCCGATCGAGATCGAGATCGATAGCTGGGTCGACGACGTGACCGTCGTGGAAGTCACTGTGACGTCCGCGCCGAAGGAGGCGTTCGCGCCCGCCTGGAAGTTGGTTCCCGCCACGGTGACCGCGAACGCCGCCCCCGGCGAGCCGGTGCTCGGCGTCAGGGTGGAAATCGTCGGCATCGGCGGCAGGGTGACGGTCGCGGTTGCCGAGGTGCCATCGGCGAAGTTGGCGGTGACCGTGAAGCTTGAGCCGCCGGTGAACGCCGGGGGATTTGGGTCACCGGCGAACACATGAACCGAGCCACCGTCCGAGATGGGGACGTTCACCGCCCCGTTGCCGGCGTTGAGAAGCGCGCCGTCGAGGGCCGCCGAGACGCCGAGGGCCCAGAAGGACGTTGCGGCGTCAGTGTCCCAGGTGCCGCCGCCGCCGTTGCGGCGCAGCTCGAGGCGGGTGAGCGTGCGCGCGCCGCTGCCGGACTGCAGGGTCAGGCGGAACGTGCCGTCGAGCGCGCCGTCGGCGCTGTACGTCGTCGGGTTCGCGCCGACCTTGTCCCGAAGCTTGCCGAGGAACGCCAGGCCGAGCGTCGGCGCCGGCGGCGACACCGTGAAGCCCGCCACGCGCGTCGCGGTCTGGCCGCCGCTCGTGATTGTCACGTCCCGCGCGCCCATCGTGGCCGCGCTATCGATCGCGATGGCGACCGACAGCTGAGCCGACGAGACGAACGTCGTGGAAGTGACCGTGATACCGGTGCCGAACGCGGCGGTGGCGCCGGACTGGAAGTTTGCGCCCGTCACTGTCACGGTGAGGCTCGCGCCCGGCGCGCCGGTATTTGGCGACACCGCGGTGATGGAGGGCATCTGCGGCAAGGTGACGGTCGCCGCGGCCGTGGTGCCATCCGCGAAATTCGCGGTCAGCGTGAAGCCGGCCCCGCTACTGAACGGCGTCGGGCTCAGGTCGGAAGCGAACACGAAGAAGACGCCGCCGTCGGCGACCGGCAGGTTCACCGTTCCGTTGCCGGCGTTTACCAACGCGCCGTCGAGGCTGGTCGTCGTCCCGAGCGCCCAGTAGCCGGTCGCCGGATCCGTATCCCAGATGCCGCCGCCGCTCGTCTGGCGCAGATCGAGCTTCGTCACGGTGCGCGGCCAGATGCCGCCCTGGACCGTCACTCGGAACGTTCCGTCGAGCGCGCCGTCGGGCGCGAAGGCCGTGGGGCTGGGCCCGACCTTGTCTCGCGACTTGCCCAGGAACGCGAGCGTGATCGTCGGGGGCGGCGCGACGATCGTGAAGCCGCCGCTCTTGATGACGACCTGACCGTCCGCATTCACGACCGTCACGTCGCGCGCGCCGAGGGCGGCCGCGGTCCCGATGGTGAGGGCGACCGACAGCTGGGTCGACGAAACGAACGTCGTGGAATTCACCGTGACGCCGGCGCCGAACGACGCGCTCGCGCCCGACTGGAAGTTCGTGCCCGTCACCGACACCGTCAGGCTCGCGCCGGGCGCCGCAGTGTTCGGCGACACGCCGGAGATCGCCGGAAGGACCGGCACGTTCACGCTCGTGCTGGCCGAGGTCCCGTCGGCGAAGCTGGCGGTCAGCGTGAACGTCGATCCGGTCGTGAACGGCGTCGGCGTCAGGTCCGACGCGAACATGAAGAACGCGCCGCCATCGGCGACCGGGAAGCTCACCGCTCCGCCCGCGGCGTTCAGCAGCGCGCTGTCGAGGCTCGCGGTGGCCCCGAGCGCCCAGTAGCCGGTCGCCGGATCGGTGTCCCAGATCCCGCCGCCGCTAGCGCGGCGCAGATCGAGACGCGTCACCGTCCGCGGCCACATCCCGCCCTGCACGATCACCCGGAACGTCCCGTCGAGGGCCGTGTCCGGACCGAAGGCGGTGGGGCTCGGGCCCACCTTGTCTCTGAGCTTGCCGAGGAACGCCAGGCTCATCGTCGGGGGCGGTGGCAGGACCGTGAAGCTGCCCGGGCGCGTATAGGTCTGGCCGCCGGGATTCGTCAGCGTCACGTCGCGCGGGCCGATCGCCGCCGTGAGCGGGATCGTGAGGCCAATGGTGAGCTGGTGCGCGGACACGAGCGTCGTCGACGTCACGGCGACGTCGTTGCCGAAGGAGGCGGTGGTTCCGGACTCGAAGTTGATGCCGGTGATCGTCACGCTGAGGCTCGTGCCGACCGTGCCCCGATCGGGCGTCACGCTGCCGACCAGCGGCACGCCCGGATAGAGGAGCGCCAGCAATGCGAGATCGACCTGGATGCGCGGCCTGGTGGTGGCGCCGCCGGCTCGCGTGTCGGTGATCATGACGCCCGTGTCGGTGAAGGCCTGCAGGATCTCGTCGACGGTCGCGTTGGGTTTGGCCTGCTTGAGGATCGCCCAGGCGCCGGCCACGTGCGGGGAGGCCATCGACGTTCCGCTCGCCACCGCGAACTGGCCGCCGGGATACGAGGAGATGATCTCGTCGCCCGGCGCGAACAGGGACAGGAACGGCGCGACGTTCGAGAAGTCCGCGACCTGGTCTTGCTTGGTCGTGGCGCCCACGCTCACGGCGGTGGAGACGCACGCCGGCGCGCTGATCTCGCTCGTCGATCCGTCGTTGCCTGCCGCCACGACGGTCGCGATCCCCACCGAGCGCAGGTTGTCGATGAAGGGCTTGTATTCCTGGTCGTCGCAGGTCGCACTGAACAGCCCGCCGCCGAGGCTCATGTTGACCGCGGCAATCGCGTAGGCGGTCCGCAGCGTGTACACACGCTCGAGCGCGGCGAGGATGTCCGAGGTATAGGCCCCGAGACATGGCGGCTGACCGCCGCAGTCGAGAAAGCTGTTGATCTGCGAGAAGACTTGGATCGCGATGAGGTTGGCGCCTTTTCCGACGCCCCAGATCGGCAGATCGGCCGGCGTGCCGTTACCGGCGACGATGCCCGCGACGTGGGTGCCGTGCCAGCAGCCCTGGGCTTCGAGCGGGCACGGCGCCGCGGCGCCGGGGCCGATCTGCTGCTGCGCGCCGTTTGGGCAGAGCGTCGTGCTCTGCGAGCCCGACGTGGTCGAGTAGCACGCTTCCTCGACGACCTTGCCGGCGAGGAACGGATGCGCCGAGTCGACGCCGCTGTCGATCACCGCCACTACGGTGCCGGTGCCGTCGTAGCCCTGAGCCCAGGCCTGGTCGGCCCCGATCAGCGGGACGCTGTCGATCAGCACCGGCTTGTGGATCCGGTCCTCGATCACGCGCCGCACCATTACGCTCGACGCCTCCAGCTCGTGCAGCGCTCCCGGGCCGGCCCCGATCGCGATCAGCGGCGCCGTCTGATAGCGACGGAACACCTGGTGCGGATGCTTCGCGAGTCGCGCCAGCACGCGGGCGGCGGTGTCGACGATCTCCTGGCGGTAGGCGAGTCGAGCTTGAGCCGACAGCGTACCTTCGGTCCGGCGGTTCGACGGAAGCGCGAGCTCGACGAGCACCCGTACCTCGCCCTCGGCCTGCGCGCGATCGTGGATGCGAGTCGGCACCACGCGGGTGCTGTCGTCGCGAGGCGCCGACGGCGCTCCCGTTTGCGCGAGAGCTTGAGTGGGAAGAGCGACGCCGAATAACAGGAAGCTCGCCGCGACGAGCCTGAACAGTCGGATCTGCGCGCGTTCCGAAAACTCGCGTCGAACAAGCGGCCGTGACATGGCGCCTTGAGTGCGCAACGACCATGCCAACCGCAAGGCCCTGAAGTGATGGAGTTGATGGTCTACCGGATGACGGTTTGGCAGGCTCGGTGACGCCGGTCGTCACCGAAATCGATCGGTCATTGACGAGGCTGAGAGCCCTCCAGGGGAGGCGTGATGCGATCGGGGCGGACGCGGATCACGAGCCCGTTCATACCTTCGAGCCGCGCGAGCGCGGCCGCGTCGATCTCGAGCGCGAGCAGTGGCACCGTCGTGTAGCGGCGCGCGAGACGAGCGCCGGTACCGGCCAGACGCCGCAACACTTCGTTCTGGGCTTCACTGACGGCGGCAGGGTCGGCGGCGCGCGCGCGCAAGTCCACGAGGACGCGGATCGAGCCTCCACTCGGCATCGCGCGCACCTCCGGGTCGATCACGGGGTCATCCATCATATAGGCCGCGACGACGCCGGCACCGGCCAGCACGGCCAGGAGCGCGACGTTCGTCACCGTCCGTCTCACGCGGAATGTCACCACCGCCTAGTATCCCTCGAATTTTGTCCCTCGGGCGGGCGCGTCGTACTCTCGAAATATGGGCTGGTACTTCGCGTTCTTCATCGTGTCCGGCTTCTGCAGCCTCATCTACGAGGTGGTCTGGCTGCGACTGGCGATGGCGTCTTTCGGCGTCACCACGCCGCTGGTCTCCATCGTGCTGTCGGTGTTCATGGCCGGGCTGGCGCTCGGCAGCTTCGGCGGTGGCCGACTGGCCCGCCGGCTGGAAACCGGCACGGGGGCGGCGCTGCCCTTGCGGCTGTACGCAGGTGCCGAGCTCGTCATCGGCTTCTCAGGCCTCGCCGTGCCCGCGCAGCTTGCCTGGGGCGCAGCGCTGCTGGCCAGTGCCGGCCGCGGGGTCGACTGGAACTCGGCGAGCTACTACCTCGCCTCGGGCGGTTGGATCACACTGACGCTGCTGCCCTACGCGATCTGCATGGGCGCGACGTTCCCGCTGGCCATGGCCGCCATCCGCCGCTCGGGCGGCGCCGCCGGACGGCGCACGTTCAGCTACCTGTATCTAGCAAATGTCCTCGGCGCTGCCGCCGGAACACTGACCGCTGGGTTCGTGCTCATCGAGCTCCTGGGGTTCCGCCGCACGCTGCACGTGGCCGCCGCGCTGAACGCCCTGCTGGCGGCGTGCGCGTTCGCGATCGCCGCCGCGCGACGCACGTCGAGCGGCGCCGCGCCGGAGCCGCAGGCGGCGCCGGCCGTCGCCGCCAACGGCCCGCGACAGCCGATGCTGCTGGTGTGGCTCTTCCTTACCGGGCTCGCCAGCATGGCGATGGAGCTCGTCTGGGTACGACAGTTCACGCCGTTCCTCGGCTCGGTGGTCTATACGTTCGCCGCGATCCTCGCGATCTACCTGGTGGCGACCTTCGTCGGCTCGCAGCGCTATCGGGCGGTCGCCGCCGCGGGCCCGGCCGATCTCGGCAACACCACCGTCTTCGCGTGGCTGAGCGTCGGGGTGTTCGCGCTCGTCCCGCTCGCCGCCGCCGACCCGCTCGTCGAGGTGCCGGGCTGGATCCGCCTCGTCGCGGGGATCGTTCCGTTCTGCGCCGCCGTCGGATTTCTCACGCCCATGCTGATCGACCGGTGGTCGCTCGGGAGTCCGGATCGCGCCGGTACGGCGTACGCCGTCAACGTGGTCGGCTGCATCCTCGGGCCACTCGTCGCCGGCTTCTGGCTCCTGCCCGAATTCGGGGAGCGCACTGCGCTCGTGACGCTCGCGGTGCCCCTGCTGGCGGCGGGAATCCTCACGGTGGTTCGCCCCGCGCTGGTGCTGCTCGAGGGGCAGGTCGAGCTGCCGAAGCCGATCGTCGCCGTATCGCTTCCGATCATCTTCGCCGGGCTTCTGGTCGTGTCGACGTCGGGCTACGATACGCTGCACGAGGGCGAGCTCCGGCGGGATCACACCGCGACCGTCATCGCCACTTGGCAGGGCGGGGAGAAGCATCTGCTCGTCAACGGCCAGGGCGTCACCACGCTGATTCCGATCACCAAGATGATGGCGCACCTGCCAGCGGCGATCCTCGATCCGCCGCCGCGCGACGCGCTGGTCGTCTGCCTGGGCATGGGGACCACGTTCCGGTCGTTCCTGTCGTGGGACGTGCGCACGACGGCCGTCGAGCTGGTGCCGAGCGTGCCGGATCTCCTCGCGTTCTTCCATCCCGACGCGCCCACGTTCGTCCGCTCGCCGCTCGCCCGCATCGTCGTCGACGACGGCCGCCGCTTCCTCGAGCGGTCGAATCAGCAGTACGACGTGATCGCCATCGACCCGCCGCCGCCGGTGGAGGCGGCCGGCTCGAGCCTCCTGTACTCGACCGAGTTCTACGCGCTCGCGCGGAAGCGGCTCCGCCCGCACGGGATCGTGGCGCAGTGGCTTCCGGAGTTCCGCGGTGCGGAGGTCGTCGTGCGAGCGTCGATCGCGCGGGCGATGGCCGAGTCGTTCCCCCACGTCCGCGTCTTCCGCTCGGTCCAGGGTTGGGGCTACCACTTCATCGCCAGCCCGAGCCCCATCGTGATTCCGCCCGCGAGCGTGCTGGCCGCCCGGATGCCGGCACGAGCGGTCACCGACATGCTCGAGTGGGGGCCGGCCAACACGGCGCCGGCGCAAATGGGTCTCATGGTGGGTCGCGAGGTGAGCCTCGAGAGCCTGGTGGCGGCCGCGCCGGGCGTGCCGGTTCTTCGCGACGATCGCCCGTACAACGAGTACTACCTGGTTCGCCGGCTGTTGAGCGCGCTGCGCTAGCCTGCGCGCGTTCGCGCGATCGCCGGGCGAACGGCGTCTTGCCCGGCGCGCGTCGGCAGGCTAGAGTCCCCTGGCATGGATCGCATCCGCCTCGCCATCGTCGGCTGCGGTAACATCTCGTTCCTGAACGCGCCCGGCTATCTTCAGCACCCGCGCTGCGACGTGGTGGCGCTGTGCGACACGGAGCCCGGGCGGGCCGAGCGCCGCGCCCGCGAGTGGGGCATCACGCCGCGCGTCTACTCGGACTTCAAGCAGGTGCTGGAGGACGGCTCGATCGACGCCATCGAGCTCCTTACGCCCACCTGGATGCATGCCGACCAGATCGTGGCGGCGCTCGCGGCGGGCAAGCACGTGTCGTGTCAGAAGCCGCTGGCCATCACGCTCGCCGAGGCCAACCGCGTCGCTGACGCCGTGGCGCGCGCCCGAACCACGTTCCGCGTGACGGAGAACTTCCTCTATTATCCGCCGATCCTGAAGGCCAAGGAGCTGCTCGACGCCGGAGTCATCGGCGAGCCGTCGCTGGTGCGCATTCACACGACGCGCGTGCAACACATCACGGGCGGCGTGATGGAGCTCGACCCCGACGCCATGGTGTGGCGCCGTGATCGCGGCCGGAATCCGGGCGGCCCGCTCTATGACGACGGGGTGCACAAGTACGCGACGGCCGCCCTCTGGATCGGTGAGATCGGCGACATCTCCGCCATCGTGACCCACGGAACCGACATCCTCGCGGAAACCCCGGCGGCGGCGATGTGGCGGTTCAAGGGTCGCAACTGCCTGGGCATCATCGATTACACCTCGGCGCCCGAGATGACCATCCGCTCCCGCTACTACAAGGCCGACGAGTTCTTCGAGATCCACGGCAGTCGCGGCACCATTTGGGTCACTCGCTGCACCGGCGAGATGCTCGACATGCCCGCGGTCGTCCTGCTGCGCGGAACCGAGACGGTCAGCTACCAGGTTCCCGCCGACTGGCGTCTCGGGTTCGACGGCGCCGCGGCGGATTTCGTCGACAGCCTGCTCGCTGGGCGCCAGCCGGCGCAGGACGTCCACATGGCGAGGCACATCCTCAGTGTCCCGCTCGCGATCTACGAAGCCTCACGCACCGGGCGCCCCGTCGCGCCGGCGCCGCTCGGGTAAGCGTTTCTCGCGGAGGAGAGCCCTTTAGCGCTTCTCGGCGGGCGTCGACGTCGCGGGGCCCATGCCCCAGACTTGAATGATCGTCTCCTCGTTCTTCGCGCCGTCGTAGTGAACTTTGCCGCCGTAGTGGATGACGTAGCTGCCCGCCGGCGCGGGCACCGTGCGCTCGGGATCGAAGACCTCGCCGGTTCCCATCCACCAGGTGCCGGACAGGACCGCGAAGAAGCGGTCGTTGGGATGAAAGTGCGGACGGCTCATGTTGCCCGGGAACCACTTCACGCGGACCACGTACGGGCCGGGCTTGCTCGGGTCTCCGAAGAGCACCGCCGATTCGTTGGTCCCGGCGGCGTTTCGCACCCACTTGATTTCCGAGGGCGTCTTGAAGTCGACCGCGGTGCGGTCGATGTCAGGAGCTCCGTAGCCTGAGGGCACGGCCACGACCAGCGCGAACACGGCGAGAGCCAACAGGCGAATCATGCGGTCTCCTGG
>JBKPCO010000137.1:0-43602 GCA_046727415.1 Candidatus Methylomirabilota bacterium | reverse complement strand
CGGAAGCTGTAATGGGCCTCGCAGCGCTCTCGCGCGCGGCTGCCGAGCGCGGCGGCCTCCGCCGGGTTATCCAGGAGCCGCTTGATCGCGCCCGCGAGCGCCGGTACGTTCCCGGGCTCGACCACGAGGCCGCAGCCCTCGAGGATCTCCGGGATCATCGAGACCGAGGTCGAGACGATCGGGCGCGCGAGGGCCATGGCGTCGAAGAGCTTGGCCGGCACCTGCCCCACCGTGTCCGTCGTCTCTCGCTGGGGCACGGCGACCACGTCGGCTGCGACGAGGTAGCGCGGCACGTCGTCGAACGGGATCTCCGGGGTCACCTTGACGTGCGGAAACCGGGACCAGCGCGGGGCGCCGCCACGCGCGGGATCGACGCCGACGAGCGCCAGCACGACCCCGGGCCCCAGCGAGCCCACCGCGTCGATCAGGTCATCGACGCCCTTGTGCCCGCGCGGCGTTCCGAGAAACATCACGACCTTCCCGGCACCCAGACCCTGCTGAGCACGCGCCGCCGCGCGATCGTAGTGGGACGGATCCCAGGCTTCCGTGTCTCGCGCGTGGGGCAAGAGGGTTCCGCCGAAGCGTCGCTCGAGAAACCGCGACGCGACCGTGATCGCGTCGGCGCGACCGACGAGCCTCTCGGCCAGCCACGTCCAGGTGAAGCCGTTCGGATTGGCGAGGTTCAGGGCGCGGCCTGCCCGCCCCCAGGCACCCGAGCGACTGAAGAACCCGACCTCCCAGTCGTCGATGTCGAGCAGGAGCGGCCTTCGCCGGCTCCGTCGGGCGAGCAGGGCGAGCCCGAAGCTGGTCGGTCGAGGCTTCGAGGCGACCAGCACGTCGCCGTCGATGAGCTCGACGAGCGGGGGCACGCGGCGCGCGAAGCCGAGGCCGCGCGGGGCCTTGACCGCCCGATACGACACGGCGCCGCCGCGCGACGGCATCCACCTTCCCTCGCCGAACTGGGGCCCGACCACGGAGACTTGGTAGCGCGGCGCGAGAAGACGGGCGAGCAGGTCCGCCCGACCCGTCGCGTTGTCCGACAGGTCAGAAGCGACGATCGAGATCTTCACGCCGCGTCGGCGGTCACGAGACGCGCGTAGCGCGACTCCAGCGCGGCCGCCACGCGAGCGCCTGAATATCGCTCGTCGATCAGCCGACGCCCAGACTCCCCCAGCCGCTCGCGCCGGGCGGAGTCGGACACGAGAGGTCCCAGCGCCGCGGCCAGCGCCTCGGCGTCGCCCGCCGGCACCAGCGCCGCGTGCCGGCCGTCGGCCAGCACCTCGGGCACGACACCCACGCGCGAGGCGACGAGTGGGCGACCGGCGGCCAGGCTCTCGAAGACCACGCGCGACATCCCGTCGGACTCGAGCGGCACGTAGAGCGCGACGTCGAGGGCGGCGAGGACCGCCGGCAGATCGTCGACGAAGCCGACGATGCTGAACTGCGCCCCGAGGCCGGCGTGTTCGATCGTGGCGCGAACCATCTTCTCCACGTTCCCGCGCCCCACGAACGCAAAGTGGGGGCGGATCCCGCGCGCCGCCAGCCGCGCCGCCGCCTCGACGACGATCGCGTGTCCCTTCATGACACGAAGGCCGGCGACCATGCCGACCAGCGGCTGACCCGGCCGGGCGCCCAAGTGTCTGTGCATCTCGGGATCGCGCGGGACCGGCCGGTAGCGCTCGGCGTCGGCGCCGCCATGCAGTGCGACGACCCGATCTGCGTCCACGAGTCCAGAGGCGACGAACTGCCCGCGGATGGCCTCGGTCACGGTCACGACGAGCGCCGTGGCGTGACGGTAGAGCCAGCGATTGGCCGCGTGGGGCCGCACCGCCAGCGCGATGTGGCGCGTCCTCACGAGGGGTCGCGGCCGGGTGATCAAGCGATTGGCGACCGCCGCGAGCCAGTGCTCCTTGCCGCGATGCACGTGAACGACGTTGGCGCCCTCGAGCAGCCCACGCAGCCGGACGAGGTCGCGGACGTCTTTTCCGGGACGAACGCCACTCGCGAAGGCGAGGGTCGTGACGGGCTCCACGCCCTCCCGACGCATTCCGTCCAGCACCCGCGATTCTTTGCCGGCGAGGCAGACGAGCGTCACGTTGTGGCCGCGGCGCTCGAGCTCGCGCGTCGTCCGGGCAGCCCAGTACGCGTCCGACGACCAGCCGCGGCAGGAGACGAGCTGGAGGATCCTCACCAGATCTCTCCGTACACGCGCTCAACCGTGTCGACAGATCGCTCGGCGCTGAAGCACTCCTCCGCCCGGGCTCGGCCCGCGCGGCCCATCGCCGCACCGCGCTCCGGATCTTCCAGGATGGCGCCGAGCGCGTGCGCGACGCTCTCCGGCTGATCGTCGTCGATGAGAAACCCGGTCTCGCTGTGCACAACGGTCTCCGGAAGGGCGCCCACGCGGCGGGCGATCACCGGCCGGCCGGCGGCCATCGCTTCGAGCGCGGCCCGGCAGGACTCGTCCGAGCCCGCCGCCATGAGCGCGAAGCAGTCAGCGGCGGCGAGGACGGCGGGAAGGTCGGCGTCGCGATAGCCCGTGAAGGTCACGTGCTTGCCGAGATCGAGCTCGGCCACCAGCTGCTCGAGATGGCGGCGTGTCTCCCCTTTTCCCACGAGCAGCAGGCGGACCCGCGGGAGCCGGCGGATCAGCAGGCGAACACCTGCGAGCAAGAGCTCGTGGCCGCGGTTCGTCGCCAGCCGCGCAACCGAGACGACGACCGGCGCGTCGCCGAGCGCGAACTCCTCGCGGATCGGCGTCGGGTCGACGTCGGCCGTGAATCGGCGCAGGTCGACCGTACCCGGGATCCAGAAGATCCGTTCGGGCGCGATCCCGGCCTCACGGCAGCGCGACTCGATCTGGCGCGACACCGCGAACACGGCCGCGGTGCGGCGATAGAGCGTCGAGGCGAGCCGGTCGCGCTTGATCGAGCGCAGGTTGTGGAAGGTTCTGACCACCGGCGGCCGGCCGCCCAGCTCGCGCTTCGGTCGCGTCAGCATCGCCAGCCAGTGATCGTGAGAATGGTGCGTGTGGACGACGTCCACGCCTTCGTCGCGAATGACGGCCCGCAGCCGCAGCACGTCGCGCGCGAGCGCGCGCGGTCCGAAGCGCGCGTCCATCTGAAGTCCCTCGACCAGATCGATCCTCGCCTCCTTCGCCTTGGCGGCAAATCGATCGCCGGGGATGATCCCCAGCAGGACGCGGTGGCCGCGGGCCCGCAGGCCCGACACGAGCTGAATGACCGGATCGGCGCTGCCCGTCCACCAGCGGTTCGCGGCGAGGTGGAGAATCGTCATCGGGTTCATGCGGTCCGCGCCAGCAGCGCGTCGATCTCGTCACCTACCGCATGGGCGCGGATCCCGCGCATGCACGGGTGGTCGATGGGACAGGCCCGGTAGAAGCACGGCGCGCACGGGACGAGATGACGCATGACCGTCACGCTGCCGAGCGGAGCGCTGAGCGCCGGATCGGTCGGGCCGAAGAGCGCGACGACGGGCGTGCCAAGGGCCGCCGCGAGATGGGCTACGCCGGTGTCGCCCGACACCAGCGCGGCGATCTCGGTGAGGACCGCGGGGAGGAGATCTGGGCTGTCGCGTCCGACGAGACTCACCACAGGGACCTGGCGCAACACGTCGGCGGCGGCGGGCACGTCCGATGGCGCACCGAGGAGCACGGGGATCGCCCCCCGGGCCGGCGCGCGGCGGCAGAACTCGACAACGCACTCGCGCGCCCAGACCTTGGCCGGCCCGTAGGCGGCGCCGAGATGGACGCCGACCCTGGGTCTGTCCTCACTGGCGCCGCACTCGCGAAGGAGATCGCGCACCCGCCGCCGCGAGTCGGCATCGGGCTTCGGGGCGGTCAAGCGCGGCTCGCGGTTCACCGTGTCGGCGCCGAGGCGCGCGACGAGGCGCAGATACTCGTCGACCTGGTGGAGGCGAGGCGACGGTAGGGGCAGCGCGTCGGTGAGAAGCCAACCGCGCGCATCCGTGGCGTAGCCGATCCGCCGCCGGCCGCGCCAGTACACGGCCGCCGCCGCGGCTTCGAACGAGCTGGGCAGGAGCACGACCGTCTCGCCCCGGAAGTCGCGCACCGTGTCGGCGACGCGCAGGCGGCCAGCCCACCCGCGTGGATATCCCACGAGCACGTCACCCAGTCCGTGCCCCGCGAGCAGATCGACCCACGGCCCCGCAAGCAGCACCTGCGCATCGGGAAACTTCTCGCGAATGGCACGCAGCGCCGGCACGGCCATGACGGTGTCGCCCATCCAGTTCGGCAGCCGGACGGTAATCTTCACGGGCACGCGCGGCGGAAGGCCTGCCGCCAGGCAGGCTCACCCGTCTGCAGTACGAGCCGGACACTGAGGACGTAGAGGGGCCGTTTCGGCAGGCGAAGCCGACGCAGCCGCACCCAGTCCTTCTCGGTGGTGATGAGCGCTTCGACGCCGAGCTCTGCGGCGCGCGCGTCGAGCCGCGCGATGTCGTCCGCCGAATACCAGTGATGGTCCGCGAACTCCACCAAATCCTCGACGACGGCTCCGGTGCTCTTGAGGGTGAGGGCGAAGGCAGCCGGCGACGCGATGCCGGCGAACGCGACCAGCCGGCGTCCGGCGAGCTCGGGAAGACCCAGAGGCTGCATGCGACCCGCCTCCCAGCACTCCGACGGCACGAGCATGGCGGTGATGACCGGCACGCGCGGCGCGTGCTCGTCAACGGCGTCCACCACCTCGCGCGCGTCATCCAGACCGAGGGCGCCGGCAGCGACGACCAGATCGGCCCGTGCGAGCGAGGCGAGCGGCTCGCGCAGTGGCCCGGCCGGCAGCAGCCGTCCGTTGCCCCACGGACGCCGCGCCCGCGCCATCACGATCTCGAGGTCCTTCCCGAGGGTCCGGTGCTGGAACCCGTCGTCGAGCACGATCGCCGTCACGCCGAACTTCTCGATGGCCGCGCGCGCCGCGTCGTAGCGGTTGGCGCCGACCACGACGGGGATTCCGGGCAGCCGCCGCGCGAGCAGGAACGGCTCGTCGCCGGATTCCTCCGGGTCCAGGCTGATCGCGGAGGCGTCCGCCACAATCTGGACGCCTCGCGTGGTGCGCCCGTATCCGCGGCTGACGACGGCCGGACGATGGCCCAGCGCGACGAGTGTCTGGACGGCCACCTCGACCGCGGGCGTCTTGCCGGTCCCACCCACGGTGAGATTGCCGATGGACACGACGCGACACGGCAGAGCCCGCGACTTGAGGAGCCCGCGCCCGTAGAGCCATTCGCGGGCTCCGAGTAGTCCCCGGTAGCCGCCGCCGGCGACGGCGAGCATGCGGGCCGGGCCCGGCTTGAAGCCTTCCTCCCAGCCTCGAATGAAGCGCTCGCGGGATTTCATGCATGGGCTCCGGGCCGGAGATAGCGATCGACGAGCTCGAGTGTCTCCCGGACGGCGCCTTGGCGCGACACGATAGCTTCATATCCCGCGTCGCCCAGCTTCGCGCGAAGATCCGGATCGGCCAGCAGTCGCCGGAGCTCGCGAGAGAGCTCGGCGGCGTCGCGCACGACGAGGGCGGCGCCCACTGATTCGAGCAGGGTAGTCGACTCGCGAAAATTCCCCACGTGGGGCCCGACCAGGACCGGCTTGCGACGCTGCGCGGCCTCGAGCAGGTTGTGGCCGCCCACGGGAACGAGGCTGCCGCCGACGAACACAACGTCGGCAATGGCGTAGAGGGCCGCCAGCTCGCCGACCGTGTCGAGCACGATCACCGGCGGCACCCCGGAGGCCTCGATGCTCGTGACGGCGACTGGAAGCTCGCTGCGACGGATCGAGGCCCAGCCCTTTCGCGCCAGGAGCGCGAGCACCTCGCCCGTTCGCTCCGGATGCCGCGGTGCGATGACGAGGACCAGCTCCGGTGATTCGGTGAGCGCCGCACGATGCGCCTCGAGGACCAGCTCTTCCTCGCCCGCGTGCGTACTCCCGGCGATCCACACGCGCTGGCCGGGACTTATCGCGAGCAAGCGGCGCCAGAGGTCGACCACGCCCGCCGGGTCGGCGACGGCGGCGTCGGCCTTCATGTTGCCGGTGACGACAACGCGCTCGGGGTGAGCGCCGAGCGCGATGATGCGCCGGGCGTCCTCGTCCGACTGCATCGCGAACACGCGCACGTCGGCGAGGACGGACGCCAAGAAGCGCCGCACGAGCCTGTAGCGATGATAGGACCGGTCCGAGATGCGTCCGTTGGCGATCATCACCGGGACGCCGCGTGCCGCCAGCGTGCGCAGCGTGTTGGGCCAGAGCTCCGTCTCCATGCAGATCAGGAACGCCGGATGGATCGACGCCGAGAAGCGCCTGACCGCCCACGGAAGATCGAGCGGAAAGAAACGGTGAGTGACGAGCCCGGCGAATCGCTCCCGGACGATCTGTGCTCCGGTATTCGTGACAGTCGTCATCACCATCGGTAGCTCGGGATGCAAGCGCTTGAGCCCTTCGACGAGGGGCGCCGCAGCGAGCGCCTCGCCCACCGAGACGGCGTGCAGCCAGGCGGTGGGCCGGCCCGCGCCGATCGACGCCCCGTGCCCGAAGCGGGCTCGGGCATTGATAGGCACGCCGCGCGTTAGACGCCTCCACAGCGCAACGGGAAGCCAGAGCGCTGCGAGCCCGATCAGCGCAAGCGCCGTATATAAAGCGTACATCACGAGCCCACCAGCCGGTCGGCCGTCGCGGTCACCTCTTCGAGCCGCTGCTCGACGTCCTTGCGGGCGAGTTCGAAGTCGGCGTCGCGCGCGATGGTCGTCGCGGCGCCGAACACCGCGGCGGCGCGGGCGAAGGGGGCGGGAACCATGAACGCGTCCCACGTGGCCAGACGGTTGGCGGGCCGGGCCGCGAATCCCAGCGGCACGACCGGCGCCCCCGTCAAACTGGCCAAGGCCACCACGCCCGGGCCAAGCTGACCGCGCGGCCCACGCGGGCCATCGGGCACCAGGGCGACATCCCGGCCGCCGCGAACAGCCGTGACCAGGGCGCGGAGGGCCGCCACGCCGCCTCTCGACGACGAGCCGCGGACGACGTCGAGACCGAAGCGGCTCACATAGGCGCTGACCAGGCTGCCATCGCGCGAGCGGCTCGCGAGGACGCTCACGGCGCGGGCGCCGTGGGTTCGGCGCAGCCGGGCGTTGAGCCAGGGCGTCATCAGAATGCGTCCGTGCCACACGCAGTAGATCATGGGCCGCGCCGCCGTCCAGAGCGGCACCAGGGCGTCGGCGCCTTCGACTCGCAGGCGAAGCGTACCGCCGAGGAACCGCACAAGCGTCGCGGCGACCGGAGGCAGGAACGCGACGCGCGCATCGATCACGGTCAGCGGCTCGCCTGAGCGAGCACCAGGCGCGCCGCGCGCGCGCCCACCCCGGGCTCGCCGAGCGTGCCGGTCAGCTCGCCGAACGCGGCGCGCTGCGCCTCGCGCGCGCTCGCGTCGGTCAGCAGACGAAGGGCTTCCCGCGAGAGACGCTCGCTCGTCGTCGTGCGGCGATGGAGCTCCGGTACCACGCCATGTCCGAGCGCCAGGTTCGCGAGGCTCATCCACGGGACGGTCGCCAGCAGCCGCAGGACGACCTCGCTGAGCGCCGACAGGCGGTAGCAGACGACCATGGGCGTGCCGAGCAGTGCCGTCTCGAGCGTGACAGTCCCCGAGGCCGCGAGGACCAGGTCGGCCGAGCGGATGACCGCGTGCGTCTGATTCTCGACGATCTGGATGTCGGGTCCGCCGCCGAGGTGATACTCGGCGAGCGAGCGCTCGATCGTCGGCGCCAGCCCGAGCACGAAGCGAGTCCCCGGGACGGCCGCTTGCACCTTCGCCGCGGCGTCGCGCATCACCGGCAGCACGCCGACGATCTCCTGGTGGCGGCTGCCGGGCAGGAGGCCGACGACCAGCGCGCGCTCGTCGATGCAGAGCCGGCGTCGCGCCTCGTCACGCGCGGGCGCCGACCCGATCTGATCGAGGAGCGGGTGGCCGACGAACTCGACCGGCACGCCGGCGCGCCGATACAGCGCCGCCTCGAATGGAAAGACCGCGAGCACCAGCGAGACCAGTCGCCGGATGGTCCTCACCCGCCATCCACGCCACGCCCAAATCTGAGGCGGAATGAAGTACACGACGGGAACACCGACGCGCCGCGCCGTGCGGGCCAGGAGCAAGTTGAATTCGGGGAAGTCGATGAGCACGAGCGCGGCCGGGCGCGCCTGTCCGCGAAGCGCAGCCCGAAGCTGACGGTATGCGCGGTAGAGACGGGGCACCTCGCCGACCGCCTCGCTACCTCCCACGACCGCGTTCGCCGTCACGTCCACGAGGAGATCCATACCGGCGGCGGCCATGCCCGCGCCGCCCATCCCGTAGAGCCGCCGGCGCGGGTCGAGATTTCGCAGCGCACGGCACAGGCCGGCTCCGTGGAGGTCGCCGGAGGCCTCACCGGCGACGAGCATGATCCCCTGCGACCGGTCGGCCATCACTCTACGCCCACCAGGGCCATGCCGGCGCCGTCGGCGACGCGCAGGCACGCCTCTCGGTCGAGAATGAGCACGCGGCCCGCCTCGAGCGCGACGACCGCCGCGCCGCCGGCCGCGGCGACCACGATCGTCTCGGGCCCTACGGTCGGCATGTCGAAGCGATAGTCGTGGTCGCGCGCGACCGCCTTGACCACGACTACGCCCTTGCCGCCGCCGGCGATGCCGCGGCGGATCGTCTCCGTCGTCCCCTCGATCGCCTCCACCGCCACCACGGCGCCGCGCTTGACCACGACCGTCTGACCCACCTGCGCGTCGGCCACGAGCCGCGCGACGGTGAGGCCGCGCCGCACGTCAGTCCACTCGGACTCGGTGGGCTCGCGCGCCGACCAGCAGCCGCTCCCGCCCAGCCAGTCCCCGAGGAAGGGCCGCTGATCGAGGAGCTCGATGCCCATGCGGCCGAGCATCGCAGTGACAGCCTGGGCCAGGTTCGCGTCGACGATCGTTCCGGCCTCTGTCTCGAGCGCCTTGAGCGTGGCGTCGGGCCGCTGCCCGCGCAGGTACTCCCCGACCGAGAACTTCCCCGAGAACAGCACGGAGCCGATCTGCTCCTGCGCGAGGGCGCCCACGACGGCGGCGACCTCGTCGAAGCGACTGGGAATCGTGAGGTCGGCGTGAGCCTCTACCCCGGGCACTTGGCCGAAGGTGAACGCGACCACGCGCCAGCCCTGGCGCCTGGCCTCGCCGGCAACGCGCGCCGGCAGGACGCCGGAGCCGCAGATCAGGCCGAGTGAGCGCTCCACGGAAGGTGGTTCGAGTACGCCGCCTCGCAGCGGCCGTCCCGGATCATACGCTCGATCTCGAGAGCCATGGCGAGCGACCGGAGGTCTTCGGTCTCGGCCAGGACCACGGCCTCGCCGGCCCGTGCGCGGCGAACGGCCCGAACCAGATGAAGGATCTCGAGCTTGAGCGGGTTGTCTTTGTGCACCTGGACGTGCTCGACGAAGGAGGCGCGTCGATAGCGGATCGACTCCCGGTTGAGCGTGTACTCCTGCGCCGCGCGCCGGTGAATCTGGATGTCCTGCTCGGCGTAATCCAGAACGACGTACGCGTCCGGCTGCGTGATCGCGAGGGTCCGGATCTTCTCCTCGGTGGCGCGGCTGGCAGTGATCAGCGCGATCGTCCCGGACTCGAAGCCGATCTGGACGTTGGCGATGTCGATCGTCGCCGAAGCCACCGACGATCCCATCGCCGTGAGCCGCCGCGGCGGCGAGTCGACCAGCCCCAGCACGATGTCGAGATCGTGAATCATGAGGTCCATCACGACGCTGTCCCTCTGCACGCGCGGCGTGAAGGGACCGAGGCGCCGCGACTCGACCAGGATCGGGCGCTCCACGATTTTCCGGAGCTCCTGGACCGCGCCGTTGAACCGCTCGACGTGGCCAACGTGCAGCACGGCGCCGCTGCGCCGGGCAATCGCGAAGAGCTCGCGCGCCTCCTCGAGGGTCGGGGCGATCGGCTTCTCGACAAGGACGCTGACCCCCGCTTCCAGGAGGTCGGCGGCGACTTTAAAGTGCTGTTCAGTCGGCACCGCGACGCTGGCGAGGTCGACCATACCGATCAGGTCACGATGGTCCATGAGCGCGCGGGTGTCGTAGTAGGCCGCCACCTGGGCGGCGCGCTCCCGATCGGTGTCGACGACGCCGGCCAGCTCGATGTCCCAGAACTCGGCGTAGGCCAGGAGGTGGTACTGGCCCATGTGTCCGGCCCCCACGACTCCGGCGCGCAGCTTTCGATCGTCCGCGGACGGTCGTACGGCCATCACACTGTCTCGCTTTCCGGGCGCTCCGCTGCGCCGGCCTCGTCGTCGAGCGCCGACCCAGATCCGGCCCGGCAGATCCCGCGGCGCGCACCCGCGATGAAGTCGAGCAGGACCGTCACGACGGGCGTGGCCGGCAGCTCCTGCCGAATCCGCTCGACGGCCCGGCGCGGCGAGAGGCCACTGCGGTAGAGCAGCCGGTAGGCATCCTGCAGCAGCCGGCGATCCACCACGGCAAAGCCGGCGCGCCGCAGTCCGATGACGTTGATCCCGTGGGCGGCGGCCGGATTGCCCTCCGCAAGCACGAACGGGGGCACGTCGGCGTTGATCCGCGAGCAGCCCCCGATGTATGCGTAGGCGCCGATGCGCGTGAACGGGACCATGCCGACGAGACCGCCGATGGTGGCTCGCTCGCCGATCTGGCAGTGGCCGGTGATGCCCGCGTAGTTGATGACGATGGCGCCATCGCCGATCCGGCAGTCGTGGGCCACGTGGCTCATCGACATGATGAGGCATCCGTTGCCGATCTCGGTCCACCCGCCGGCGCGGGTCGCCCGATGGACCGTCACGTACTCGCGGATAACCGAGTCGACGCCGATCCGGACACCCGACGGCGTGTCGTCTCGGAACTTGAGGTCCTGGGGTCGTCCGCCCAGCAGCGAGCCGTGACCCACCGAGGCGCGCTCGCCGATCTCGATCCGCCCCTCGAGCACGCAGTGGTGACCGATTTCGACGCCCGCGCCGAGCTTCACCTCCGGGCCGATGACCGCGAACGCCCCGATGCGGACTCCTGTGCCGAGCGTCGCCTTCGGGTCCACGAGGGCGGTCGGGTGCACCCCCTCGATCATGCCGGCCCGCTGCCCCCGCGCGCCGCGCTCGACATCAGGGCGACTTCTTGGGAGCCTGCTGGTCGTAGGCGCGGATGATCTCGTCGGTCAGGTCGGCGTCCGGCGAGGCATAGAGCACCGAGGCGCCCCGCTTCTCCACGATGAGGTAGTAGCCGCGGTCCTTGCCGACACGATCGATGACCCCCGACAGCTCCTGGAGGACCCGCTGAAGCAGCGCCTGCTCCTTCTTCTCGAGCTCCTTCTGGAAGTCGTCCATCTGCCGCGCGGCATCGCGCCGCTTGCGCTCGAACAGATCCTGCTTTTCGCGCCGGGCCTCTGGCGTCATCAGCGAGCCCTTCTTCTCGAGCTCGTCGCGCAGCTTCTCCAGCTCCTGGCGCTTACCCTCCATCTCGCGCTGCATGCCGGCCTTCTCGCGCTCGAGCTGCTCCCGGGCCGCCACGCCGGCCGAGGACCGGGCCAGGACCCGCTGCACGTCGATGTAGGCGATCCGATGGTTCGCCGGCGCCGTGGGGGCGGCACTCGGGCCGGGAGCCTGGGCGAAGGCGGGCGACACGGCGAGGCCGAGGACCATCGCCGCTTCCATCACCACGCGACACGGCTGTTTCATTCAATCCTCCTAGAACGGCGAACCGACTGAGAAATTGAACGCACCAAAGTCCTCGCCCGGCCTCCGATCAAGATTGATACCGTAGTCGACACGGATTGGGCCGAACGGCGACTGCCATCGTATACCCCCACCGGCTGCCTTGCGTAAATCCGTGAGAGCGAACGGGGTGGTGAACCCATAGACCTGGCCGATGTCGAAGAAGGCCGCCAGACGGAAGCCGAAGGGCAAGGGAATGATGTATTCGACGTTGCCGAGCAACTCGGTGGTCCCGCCAGTCTTGAATCCCTGGGAGTCCACCGGCGAAAGGCCGTGGAACTTGAAGCTCCGGATGGAATTTGGGCCGCCAAGGAAGTAACGCTCGAACAGGGGCAAGGGCTCTCCCGACCAGCCCCACCCGTAGCCCGCCTCCGCCCGGAACCCGAGGATATGGCCCCACCAGATCGGCAGAAAATAGGTCTGCAGGGCGTTCAGCTTGATGAACTTCGAGTCGCCGCCGAGGCCGGCGAAGTCGACGGAGAGCGTGGTTTGCGCGCCCTTGGTCGGCGCGACGACGAGGTCACGGCTGTCGCGCGTCAGCGACAGGCCGATCGCTGAGGTGACGGTAACGCCCTCCTCCGCCTTCAGGTCGGGGGACGCGTTGTCGGGGACGTTGGTGATGTCGTCGCGGGACAACCGGTAGCCGATGAGCCAGCGCCAGTACTCCTCAAACGGGTGGCTCAGGCGCAGACCCAGGCCCGTGGTGTCGTACTTGTAGTCCGAGTAGTCCCGGATATTCTTGTAGATGTCGAACCCCGCGGAGAGCGGGCGGTCGAACAACCAGGGCTCGGTGAAGCTCAAGGTCCCCTGCTGCGTCTTGGCGCCGCCGCGGATGCGGACCGAGACCTCCCAGCCGCGGCCGAGGAAGTTGCGCTGAGCGAGGTCGAGGGTGCCGACGAGTCCGTCGACCGACGAGAAGCCACCGCCGATGCTGAACAGCCCCGTGGCCCGCTCGACCACGTCGACGTTCACGATGATCTTGGTCTTGTCGGCCCCCGGCTGGGTCGTGACGTTCACGCTCTCGAAGTAACCCAGGTTGACGAGCCGCTGCCGCGCGCGATCGCGCTTCTGAAGCGTGTAGAGCTCGCCCTCGTGTAGCGGCAGCTCCCGGCGCAGGATCTTGTCCTCGCTCCGGACGTTGCCGTTGATGTTGATGCGCTCGACGTAGACCTCCGGTCCCTCGGTAACCTCGAAGGTCATGTGGATGATGTTGTCGGTGGGGCTCTGATCGCGGCGGGGATTGATGTCGGCCGACGCGCGGCCGATCGTGCTGTAGAGGTTCAGGATGCCCTGGACGCTGTCGCGCACCTTGGTCAGGGAGAAGACGTCGCCGGACTTGAACCGGATCTGCCGGTAGACCTCGCGCTCGGGCACCAGGGTGACGCCGGTGACGTTCACATCGCCGACCTTGAACTGGGGCCCCTCCACCACCGTGATCGTGATCGTCACCCGCGCGCGCTCGCGGTCGATGGCGATGTCGGTCGACTCGATCCGAGCCTGGATGAAGCCCCAGTCGTTGTAGAGCGCGAGAAGGCGGTCGACGTCGGTGTCCAGCCGCTGCCGCTGCACCTTGCCGCGCAGGATGAAGTACTGGCGCTCCTTCGTCTCCATCGCGTCCTTGAGCTGCGAGTCGGTCAGCCCTTTGTTGCCGTGGAAAACGATCTTGTCGATGGTGACCTGGCGCCCCTCGACGATGTTGAAGATCAGGCGTACGTCGCCGTCGCTGAACTTCTCGACGGTCGGGGTGATCTGGACCTCGAAGTAGCCCTCGTCCTCGTAGTAGTCACGGAGCTTGTCGACGGCGCGCTGCACGTCGACCGGGTTGTAGACACTCCCGAGCTTGATGTCGATCTTCTCCTGCAGGGTTTCGCGGTCGGCCTTCTTGTGGCCGACGAAGTCGACGTCCCGCACGAAAGGGCGCTCGGTTACGACGAAGACCACCTTCACTCCGCCCTCGAAGTCCTCGACCCGCATCTGGACGTCGTCGAAAAAACCGAGGCCGAAGATGGCCTTGATGTCCTCGGAGAGGCGCGATGGACTGAAGGTCGAGCCGACGGTACTCTTGACGCGGCCGAGGATGACGGCTTCCTGCACCCGCCGGTTGCCCTCGACGCGGATGTCGCGGATGGGGATGGGCTGGCTCGGGGGCGGCTGCGCGCGGGCTCCTGCGACGATGAGAAGGCTCGCAGCGAACACAACGGCAACGGTGAGACGCACTCGTCCCGCTGTCGTCACCGGCCTCTCAGGCGTATTGCGACGGCGCGCTAGTGTTCAGCAAGCTCGAGAGGCGCGTCGACGGCCGGGGCTTCGCGGAACGTGAAGCCCGCCCCATCGACGTCCACCTCAATGCGAGCGCTCTCCGCGACCTGGCCCCGCACGATCGCCTCGGCCAGGGGATCCTCGATGTGCTTCTGAATCGTGCGTCGTAGCTGCCGCGCCCCGTACGTCTGGTCGTACCCCTTCTCCACCAGCGCAGCCTCGGCTGCCGGAGTCAGCAAGAGCTCGATGCCCTTCTCGGCGAGCTGCTTGTTGATCCGGCCGATCATCAGGCGAATGATCTCTTTGATGTGGTCGAGCGACAGCGCGTGGAAGACGATGATGTCGTCGATCCGATTGAGGAACTCGGGCCGGAACGCCCGCTTCATCTCATCGAGGACCCGCTCCTTCATCTTGTCGTAGGAAGACTCGTCGGTCTCCTGGAGGAATCCCGGCGAGACGCGCTTACCGATCAGGCTCGTGCCGAGGTTCGAGGTCATGATGAGGATCGTGTTCTTGAAGTCCACGACGTGCCCGAGCGAGTCGGTGAGCCGCCCGTCGTCCAGCACCTGGAGCATCATGTTGAACACGTCCGGGTGCGCTTTCTCGATCTCGTCGAACAGCACGACCGAGTACGGGCGCCGCCGCACCTTCTCGGTCAGGAAACCGCCTTCTTCGTATCCGACGTACCCGGGAGGCGCGCCGAGCAGCCGCGAGACCGAGAACTTCTCCATGTACTCCGACATGTCCACCCGGATGAGGGCGTTCTCGTCGCCGAACAGGTACTCGGCCAGCGCCCGGGCCAGCTCAGTCTTGCCCACGCCCGTCGGCCCGAGAAACACGAACGAGCCCACCGGCCGCTTCGCGTCCTTCAGCCCCGCGCGCGAGCGCCGGATCGCGCGTGCCACCGCCGCCACCGCGTCGTTCTGGCCGATGATCCGCCCGTGCAGCGCCTCTTCCATCCGCGCGAGCTTCTCGGACTCCTTCTCCTCGAGCTTCCGCAGCGGGATGCCGGTCCAGCGGGAGACGATGAACTCGACGTCTTCTTCCTCGACCGACTGGGTGCCCTTGCCCTTGTTCTTCTCCCACTCGCGCTTGAGCTCCTCGTCGCGATGACGAAGGACCTTCTCCTTCTCTCGGAGCGAGGCGGCCTTCTCGAACTCCTGGGCCTCCAGGTACATGTCCTTCTCGCGGATGACCCGCTCGAGCTCCTTCTCGATCTCCTTCAGCTCGGGCGGCGGCGTCAGCGCCATGAGCCGCGTCCGCGACGAGGCCTCGTCGATCACGTCGATGGCCTTGTCGGGCAGCTGGCGGTCGGTGATGTACCGGTCCGCGAGGTGCACGGCCGCGGAGATCGCCTGTTCGCTGATCTTGACCCGGTGGTGCGCCTCGTACTTGTGGCGCAGCCCCTTGATGATCTCGATCGCCTCCGGCACCGACGGCGCCTTGACGATGACCGGCTGGAACCGGCGCTCGAGGGCACCGTCCTTCTCGATGTACTTCCGGTATTCGTCGAGAGTCGTCGCGCCGATCGTCTGGATCTCGCCCCTCGAGAGCGCGGGCTTCAGCATGTTCGAGGCGTCGATGGCGCCCTCGGCCGCGCCGGCGCCGATGAGCGTGTGGAGCTCGTCCAGGAAGAGAACGACGTTCTCCGACTGGCGGATTTCCTTCATGACCGCCTTCAGCCGCTCCTCGAACTGCCCGCGATACTTCGTACCCGCAACCAGCGCGCCCAGGTCGAGCTGGAGCAGCCGCTTGTTGACCAGCACGTCCGGGACGTCGTGGCTGACGATTTTTTGGGCGAGGCCCTCGACGATGGCGGTCTTGCCCACGCCGGGCTCACCGATCAGCACCGGGTTGTTCTTGGTGCGGCGGGCCAGGATCTGGATGACGCGCTCGATCTCCTGCTCGCGGCCAATAACCGGATCGAGCTTGCTCTCGCGAGCCAGCTGCGTCAGGTCGCGCGCGAACTCATCGAGCACGGGCGTCTGCGAGCGTTTCTTGGGCCGAGGATAGTACTGGTCGCCGAGGAGGGCCAGCGTCTCCTGCCGCACCTCGTCGAGCCGGGCGCCGAGCGACTCGAGGATCTTCGCAGCGATCGACTGGCCTTCCTTCATCAGGCCGAGCAGGAGATGCTCAGTGCCGATGTAGTTGTGGCCGAGCTGTCGCGCCTCCTCGATGGAGAGCTCGAGTACGCGCTTGGCCTGGGGCGTGAACGGCACTTCACCGAACGTGAGCGTCTTCGGGAATCCGGCGAGCGCTCGCTCGACTTCCGCCTTCACCGTCTCGAGCCGGAGCCCGAGGCGCTGCAGGACCGCCGTCGCGATGCCTTCACCGTCGCGGATCAGGCCGAGGAGGACGTGCTCAGTCCCCACGAAATCGTGACGGAAACGGCCAGCTTCCTCCCTCGCCAAGATGATGACCCGCCGCGCGCGTTCCGTGAATCGTTCAAACACTGGCGTTCCCCACCCCTTCCCCAGGTCGCGGGATGCGAATTTTTCTTGCGGCGACGCCTAGTTACCAGACTGCGACCTCAGTATAGCCCACCGTCCAAAGGCCTGCCAGCCTTTTTCTCCCGATCCGACTAACTCTTTGAAACCGTTATCCGTTCGCGGCCGACTCGCCGCCGATCTCGCGCGCCCGGCCCTCGACCAGCCGGTATCCCCGCTCGGCTTTTCGGGCGAGGTCGGGATTGTGGGTGGCGACGAGGAAGGCCAGCCCTCGCTCGGCCTGGAGGCGGAGAAAGAGATCGTAGATGACCTCGCTGGTCTTCGGGTCCAGGTTCCCCGTCGGCTCGTCCGCGAGGATGACCTTGGGCCGGTTGATGAGGGCGCGCGCGATCGCCACGCGCTGCTGCTCGCCCCCGGAAAGCTCGCCCGGCCGGTGCTTCATGCGATCGCCGAGGCCGACCTCGACGAGGGCCGCCGCCGCGAGATCGCGCACCTCGCGCGGCGGCTTCCGCTCGATCAGCGCGGGGATCATCGTGTTCTCGAGCGCGCTCATGTCACCGAGCAGGTTGTAGAACTGGAACACGAAGCCCACGTCGCGGCGCCGAAAGCGCGCGAGGCCGGCCTCGCCGCGGCCGGCCAGGTCCTCCCCCTGGAACAACACGCGCCCCGCGGTGGGCCGATCGAGCCCGCCCAGGAGATGCAGCAGCGTCGATTTCCCCACGCCCGAGGCGCCGACCAGTGTGACGAATTCGCCCGGCGAGAGCGTCACGCTCGCGCCGCGCAGGACGCGCACGACCTCGGGCCCGGTCCGGTATTCCTTCTCGAGCTCCTCGCCGGCCAGGAGCGCGGCGGGCGCGACGTCACTCATACCGGAGCACGTCGACCGGGATCAGCGATCCGGCGCGCCGGGCCGGAATGATCGTGGCCAGAAACGAAAGGATCAGGGTCGCGCCGATGATCATGAGCCCGTCGCCGAGCGTGAGCTTCATCGGCAGGTAGTCGATCTGGTACACGTCGCCCGCCAGCTTGATGATCTTGTAGGTGTTCTGCGCCCAGATCACGCTGAGACCCACCGCCGCGCCCGCAGCCGTGCCGGCGACGCCGATCGTCATGCCGACGGCGAAGAACACCAGCGTGATCGACCGCGCGGAAGCGCCGACCGCCTTGAGGATCCCGATCTCCTTGCGCTTCTCGGCGACGAGCAGCACCAGGTGACCGATGATCGCGAACGCTGCGACGAGCACGATGATCGTGACGACCACGAAGAGCGCGAGCTTCTCGAGCTGAAGGGCCGCGAAGAGGCTCCGGTTCATCTCCATCCAATCCCGCACCCAGAAGCGCGGGCCGAGCGTCTCGGCGACCGTGCGGCCGACGCGCCGCGCGTCGAACGGATCGGTGAGCTTCACTTCGATTCCTGAAACGCCGACGAGCCCCGCGAACTCCTTGGCCGCCGGCAGGCTCAGGTACGCGATCGAGCTGTCGTACTCGTGCATGCCGATCTCGATCGTGCCCGTGACGGTGTAGCGGCGCATCTTCGGGACCATGCCGACGGCCGTTACCGCGCCTTCCGGCGAGATCAGCGTCACCGAATCGCCGGTGAACACGCCGAGCGAGCGCGCCATCTCGCGGCCCAGCAGAATCGCGGGCTGGCCGTCGGCAAGCGGCTCGAGACTCCCCTGGCGAAGCTGCGACTGGACGTCTTTCCTGACCGCCGGAGTCGAGAGGTCGACACCGCGGATGAGGCCGCCGCGCGCGCCGCCGCCCGGCGTCGTGAAGAGCGCCTGCTGATGCACGAACGGCGTGGCCGAGAGGACGCCCCGCACGCCCTGCACCCGACCGGCGATACGCTCGGCCTCCTCGAGCCCCTGGCCACCGCTCTGGAAGATCAGCAGGTGCGGGCTTCCGGCGATGATCCGATCGCGGATGCCGTCCTGGAAGCCGGTCATTACGGCCAGCACCACGATGAGAGCCGCCACGCCGAGGAAGACACCACCAAGACCGATCCAGACGAACAGCGAGAGGTTGGTCCGCTGCCCGCGCGATCTGAGATACCTGAAGCCGAGGAGCAGCTCGAACGGCAGCCCGTGCCTCACGTGCGCCCCTCGCCCTCGTCGCCGGCCGCGCGGCCTCCCTCGGGTCTCAGCAGGGGGAACAGGATCACCTCGCGGATCGACGGCTGGTCCGCGAACATCATGAGCAGCCGGTCGATCCCGATGCCCTCGCCCGCTGCGGGCGGCATGCCGTGCTCCAGCGCCCGCACGTAGTCCTCGTCGAGCCAGTGAGCTTCCTCGTCGCCGCGGGCGAGGAGCGCCGCCTGCTCGCGGAAGCGCGCGAGCTGGTCCACCGGGTCGTTCAGCTCGCTGTAGGCGTTCGCCATTTCGTGGCGGGCGACGAACAGCTCGAACCGGTCCACGAGCTGCGGATTGTCGCGCTTACGCTTGGCGAGCGGCGAGAGCTCGGTCGGAAAGTCGACGACGAAGGTCGGCTGGACCAGCGTCGGCTCGACCAGGGTCTCGAACACGTCCTTCCAGAGCTTCGAGGCCGGTCCCTCGCCGTGAACGCCGCGGGCTGCCGCCGCTCGGCGGAGGGCGCCGACCTCGGTCTCGGGCGTTACGCGAAGCTCGAGGGTCTGGGACAGCCCCTCGAAGAACGGCAGCCGCCGCCACGGCGGCTTGAATTCGAGCGTGTGCTCGCCCCAGACGAGCGTCGTGGAGCCCCGGAGCGCCAGGGCCAGCTCGACGAACATCGCCTCGGTGAGCTCCATGAGGTCCGTGTAATCGGCGTACGCCTGGTAGAACTCGAGCGTCGTGAACTCGGGGTTGTGCAGCGTCGAGGTGCCTTCGTTCCGGAAGTTCCGGTTGATCTCGTACACGCGCTCGAAGCCGCCCACGACCAGCCGCTTCAGGTAGAGCTCGGGGGCGATGCGCAGGTAGAGGTCCATGCCGAGCGCGTTGTGAAAGGTCTTGAACGGCCGCGCGATGGCGCCGCCGGGGATCGGCTGCATCATCGGCGTCTCGACCTCGAGGAACCCGCGCGCGTCGAGGAACGCCCGGATGGCCCGGATGAGCCGCGCCCGCATGAGGAAGATCTCGCGCGACTCGGCGTTGACGATCAGGTCGACGTACCGCTGCCGGTAGCGCGTCTCCACGTCCTTCAGACCGTGCCACTTCTCGGGGAGCGACCGCAGCGCCTTGGCGAGGAAGCTGAATGTCTTCACCGCGACCGTCAGCTCGCCCGTGCGCGTGCGAAACATCTCGCCGGTCACGCCGATGAAATCGCCGGCGTCGAGCTCGACGAAGCGCCCGTACTCGTCACCGAGCCCGTCCGCGCGCGCGTAGAGCTGGATGCGGCCGGTCTGATCCATGAGATGGGCGAAGCACGTCTTGCCGTGATGGCGCATCGTCACGACGCGGCCTGCGAGGCTCACGGGCCCGAAGCCCTTCAGCTCCGACTCGCCGGCGCTTCCCAGCCGCTCGGCGAGGTCGCGCGCCCAGTGCGTCACGGGATAGCGCCCGCCGAACGGATCGATGCCATCGCGGCGGAGCGCCTCCAGCTTTTCGCGCCGCTGTCGCATCAGCTCGTTGTCGTCCTGATTCATGCCTCGCGGCCTCGCGACCAGAGCAGGTACGCCTTGATCAAGTCGTCCAGGTCGCCGTCCATCACAGCGTCGACGTTGCCCACCTCGTGGCCGGTTCGGTGATCCTTGATGAGCTGGTAGGGGTGGAACGTGTACGAGCGGATCTGGCTGCCGAAGGCGATCTCCTTCTTCTGACCGGTCAGCTCGGCCAGCTCCTCGCGCTGCTTCTTCTCGGCGATCTCGTAGAGCCTCGCCTTGAGGATGCGCATGGCCGTGTCACGATTCCGCAGCTGCGAGCGCTCGTTCTGGCACGAGACGACGATCCCGGTGGGCAGGTGGGTGATGCGCACCGCCGAGTCGGCGGTGTTGACCCCCTGCCCGCCCGGCCCCGACGCGCGAAACACGTCCACCCGAATCTCGTCTTCCTTCACGTTCACCTCGACGTCGTCGACCTCAGGAACGACGGCCACCGAGGCGAAGCTCGTCTGCCGGCGACGCGAAGCGTCGAACGGCGAGATCCGCACCAGCCGGTGCACACCCGTCTCGCCCCGCAGATATCCAAACGCGTACTCGCCGGACACCTCGACCGTCGCGGATTTGATGCCGGCCTCGTCGCCGGGCAGCAGATCGACGACCTCGGCCTTCATTCCGACGCGCTCACACCAGCGCAGGTACATGCGCAGGAGCATCTGGGCCCAGTCCTGCGACTCGGTGCCGCCCGCACCGGGATGGATCGACAAGATCGCCGCCTTGTTGTCGTGGGCCCCCGAGAGCATGACCTTGAGCTCGAACTCGTCGAGATCCTTCCGGAGCCCGGCCATGCTGTCGGCGATCTCGGCGTCAAGGCTGCCGTCGGTGGCCTCCTCGGCGAGCTCGAGCATCACGGTGAGGTCCTCGGCCTTGCCGGCGAGCTCTTTCACCCGCGTGACGAGCCGCGAGAGCTCGGTCCGCTCGCGGATGACCTCTTGCGCGCGGCGGTTGTCCTCCCAGAAAGAGGGCTGCGCCATTTCGGTGTCGAGCTGAGCCAGCCGCTGCTCCTTCGCAGCGAGGTCAAAGATGCCCCCGGAGCCCGCCCACGCGAGTCGTCAGCTCGGCAACCTCGCGCTTGACGTCGCCCAGCATCACGCGGCTCTCCGCCAGGCGGAGAAGGCCAGCGCGCCGCCCGACACGCCGAGCGCCACATACGCAAGCCAGTCGCCGAAGCGGGAGTAGATCGTCTCGACGGTGCGCAGAGGTACGAGCTCCGTGATGACCGTGCGCTCGAAGAGGGCCGTGTGGCGCCCGATGTGGCCCGACGGCGCGATGAACGCCGACACACCAGTGTTCGCCGCGCGCACCACCGCCACGCGATGCTCGATCGCCCGGAACGGGTACATGGCCAGATGCTGCCACGGCCCGGCCGTACGACCAAACCATGCGTCGTTCGTCATGTTCACGATCAGGCGCGCGCCACCCTTCACGAATTCACGGACGAGCTCGGGGAAGATCCCTTCGTAGCAGATCACCACGGCGAACGGGGCTGGCGGGCCCGAGAAGACACTCGCGCGGGAGCCCGGCTCGAGCTCCGCGATGAACTGGGCCCAGCTCCTCACGAATCCGATCAATCCCGACAGCGGTACGAACTCCCCGAACGGAACGAGACGAATCTTATCATACCGGCCGACGATCCCGCGTTCTGTGAGGAGAAACGCACTGTTACGGAGCTTCGGCGGAGCTTTTCCCTCAATGTCGATCGAGCCGACCAGAAGGGGCGCGCCGATCGCCGCCGACAGGCTTTCGAGGGTCTTGGCCATCTCCGGATCGCGCGCCAGCGGAGCGGGAAGCGTTGTCTCCGGCCACACGATCAGCTGCGGGCGCTCCGCGCCGGCGCGCCGGGTGAGGTTCAGGTAGATCGTCACCGTCGTCGCGGCATGGCCCGGCACGAACTTCAGGGGCTGCTCGATCGAGGGCTGCATGATCGCGACCCGGGTCTCGCCCACCGGTGCCGGCGCGCTCAGGCGCCACGCTCCGAAGCCCACCGCGGCGACGAGCAACGCGCCCGCGAGCACGACGCCCTTCACCGCCGCACGACGCGACAGGACCAGACAGCCCGCAAGCGCGGCGTTGGCGGCCACGATCACCAGCGAGACGCCGTAGACGCCCGCCAGCTCGGCGAGCTGGATGACGGGAAGGCTCAGGTATTGCGAGTAACCGAGGAGCCCCCAGGGGAAGCCGCCGAAGAGGTGGCCGCGGATCCACTCTCCTCCCACCCACAGAAACGGCGACGCGGCGAGCGCCCAGCCGATCGAGGGACGCGCCAGCCACGACATCGCTCCCGCGACCGCGCCGACGTAGAGCCCGCAGTATCCCGCGAGCGCGAGCGTCGGGCCCCAGGTCAGCGGCCAGGGAATGTCGCTGTAGGTGCGGAACGTGAAATCGAGCCAGTGAAGCAGCGCGAGGAAGTGGATCGTGCCGTAGAGCCAGCCCCATCCGAAGGCGACGCGCGGCGGGCAGCTCACGGCCGTGACGAACAGCGGCACCAGCGCGACCCAGACGAGCGCCTCCCAGTCGGTGGGCGGGAACGCCAGCGCGACGGCGAGGGCGGCGCCCGCGAGCAGCGTCGCCCGCGGAAGCCACGGGGGCAGGCTCAGGAGCCCCACCCCAGCCGATCAGCGAGAAAGCGGGGCAACCCTCCTCGGAGAATCTTCGAGGCCGCTGTCTTCACGTCGTAGACGACACGCCGGGTCGAGACGGTGCCGCGCTCGGCGTCCCAGATCGTGTAGGCCGCGCGCGGATCGCGATCGCGTGGCTGCCCGACGCTGCCGACGTTCACGATGTAGCGTCGGCCGCGCTCGAGCGAGAGGTCGACCGATCCGGGCAGGTGCTCCGGCCCGCTGGACCCGAGCGACCAGGCGCCCGGCAGATGGGAATGTCCGACGAAGCACAGGCGGGTGGTGAACGCGGAGAACGCGTTGAACCCGTCCTCGGCGCTGATCAGATACTCCCACTCCTCCGGACGATCGGGCGACGCGTGCACGAGCGTGGCGTCGCCCACCTCGGCGACCAACGGGAGCGCGGTCAGGTATCGCAGGTGATCCCCGTCTAGCCGCTCCTGCGTCCACTCGGCCGCGGCGCGCGCGTGAGGATTGAACCAGTCGAGGTCCAGGCCCCCGGCGACCGCCTGCTCATGGTTGCCGTAGGTGATCGTCTGGGCGCGCCCGGCGATCATCTCGACGCAGGCGACCGGATCGGCGCCGTAGCCGACGAGATCCCCAAGGCAGAGGAGGGTGTCGGTCCGCGTCGCGGCGTCCGCCAGCACGGCCTCGAGCGCTTCGAGATTACCGTGAACGTCCGAGAGCACCGCGTACCGCACCGCAGGGTTCAGGCGCTCGGACGGAGTTCTTTGTGGATGCGGTCGAGCATGCCGTTGATGAAGCGGCTCGACTCCTTCGTCCCGAACTTCTTGGCGATCTCGATGGCTTCGTTGATGGCGACCTTCGGCGGGACGTCCTCGGTCCACAGCAGCTCGTAGACCGCCAGCCGGAGGATGTTGCGGTCGACCACGGCCATCCGCTCGAGATCCCAGTGCTCGGCGAACTGCGAGATGATCTGGTCGATCTTTCCCTGGTTCGCCTTGGTGCCGCGCACGAGGGCGTCGCCGAACACGTGGGTCTCCTCGTCGACCGGATGGCGCGACCAGAACTCGGCCTCGTGCTGGGCGGGATCGTCCTCGCTGTGCAGGTCCAGCTGGTACAGGAACTGGAGCGCGACCTCCCGGGTCTTCCGGCGGCGGCCCATTATTTGTAGCGGGGGCCTTGAGGGCGCCTTGGACCGCGGGTGGCCTGATCTAGGCGCACGTGGCCCCGACTCGCCCGTTCAGCCGCAGGAGATGTTGACAGGCGTGCCGGACTCCGTCCGGCTGCGCCTCCGTTCTGGATGCTCCGGACCCATTCGGCCATTTGCAGCGCCGCCTCGGCGGCTTCCTCGCCGCGATTGCCGACCTCGCCGCCCGCGCGCGCCCACGCCTGCTCTTCGGTCAGCGACGTGATCACCCCGAAGGTCGCCGGCACGCCGTACTCGAGCGCGACCTGCCGTATCCCGGAAGCGGCCTCGCGCGCGATGTGCTCGAAGTGAGGAGTCTGTCCTCGGATGACCACGCCCACGCAGACGATCCCGGCGAACCGGCCGGTCGCCGCCAGATGGCCCGCGGCCTGCGCAAGCTCGAAGGAGCCGGGCACCCAGTGCACCTCGATGGCGTCCGGACCGAGCCGCGCCGCGCGGAGGGCGCCGAGGGCGCCGGCGACGAGCCGCTGCGTGATGCGTTCGTTGAAGCGGGCCGCGACGATCGCAAACCTCATGGGCCCGGCGCTCCGGGCGGCCCGGCGGAGCTTCGGGGCGCGAGGAGCCATCTCAGTCAGGTAGTGAAGACAGCAAGTGCCCGAGCTTGTCGCGCTTGGTGCTGAGGTATTTCCGGTTGGTCTCGGTCGCCGGAATCTCGATCGGCACGCGCTCGGCGATGTGCAGACCGTAGCCCTCGAGGCCGACGATCTTCTTCGGGTTGTTGGTCAAGAGCTTCAAGTTCTTGACCCCGAGGTCGACGAGGATCTGGGCGCCAATGCCGTAGTCGCGCAGGTCGGCGTGAAAGCCGAGCGCGGCGTTGGCCTCGACCGTGTCCTTGCCCATATCTTGTAATTCGTAGGCGCGCATCTTGTTGAGCAGGCCGATTCCCCGCCCCTCCTGGCGCATGTACACGAAGACGCCACGCCCCTCGGCCTGGATGCGGGCGAGGGCCTTGTCGAGCTGGAGCCCGCAGTCGCACCGCCGAGAGTGGAACACGTCCCCGGTCAGGCACTCGGAGTGCACGCGAACGAGCACGGGATCGTCGCCGGACACCGAGCCCATCACCAGGGCGAGCGGTACGCGACTGTCGACCGTCGTGTCGTACGCGATCGCGCTGAACTCGCCGAACTCGGTCGGCAGCTTGGTCGTCGCGATCCGCCGGACCAGCTTTTCCTTGTGGATCCGGTACTCAATGAGATCGCGGATCGTAATCATCTTGAGGCCGTGCGTGCGGGCCAGCTCGTTGAGCTGCGGCACCCGCGCCATGTTGCCGTCCTCGTCGAGCACCTCGCAGATGACGCCGGCCGGGTAGCAACCGGCCAGGCGCGCGAGGTCGATGGCGGCTTCCGTGTGGCCCGCGCGTCTCAGCACCCCTCCGGGCATCGCGCGCAGCGGCAAGATGTGCCCGGGACGGGTCAAGTCGTCGGCGCGCATCAGCGGGTCGACGAGTGTCTTGATCGTGACCGCGCGGTCGTAGGCGGAGGTGCCGGTCGTCACGCCCCGCCGCGCGTCGACGGTGACCGTGAACGCCGTGCCCATGGGGGCCGTGTTGTCCGAGACCATCATCGAGATCTTGAGGTCGTCCAACCGCTCGCCGAGCAGCGGAACGCAGATCAGACCGCGGCCATGCTTGGCCATGAAGTTCACGGCCTCGGGCGTCACCTTCTCGGCCGCCATCACGAGGTCGCCTTCGTTCTCCCGGTCTTCGTCGTCCACGACGAGCAGGAGACGCCCCTGCCGGACCTCCTCGATCCCCTCCTCGATGGTCGAAAACGCGGTCATGTCGTCCCCCTCAGGGCCAGCGAACGTACGAGATACTTGCCGATCACGTCCACCTCGATGTTCGTCGCCTGGCCCGGCTCGAGCCGGCCAAGCGTCGTCACCGCCAGCGTGTGCGGGATCAACATCACCTCGAAGCTCAGATCGCCCAGCGCGGCGACGGTGAGGCTGACACCGTCGACCGCCACCGATCCCTGGGGGATCAGCAGCGGCTCCAGCTCGCGGCTCGGTAGCGTGATCCGCACCCGCGCTGTCGATTCTACCCGAGTTACGGCATCCACGGTTCCCACACCATCGACGTGGCCCAAGACGAGATGGCCGCCCAGCGCGCCACCGAACCGCAGGGGTCGCTCCAGATTGACGCGGTCGCCCGCGACCAGGCGGGCCATAGCCGTCCGGCTGAGGGTTTCTGGGCCGACCTCGAATACGAATCCGGCGGAGTGCCGCTCGATGACCGTGAGGCACACCCCATTCACTGCGATGCTACCGCCGATGTCGGTGCCGTCGATCGTCACCGACGCGTCGATCTCGAGCGTCGCGACGCGCTGGCCGACCTTGATCGCCCGGACGGTGCCCACTTCCTCGACGATTCCGGTGAACATCAGGCGCCCGCGGCTCTGAGAACGTCCGCCTCGATCAGGAGGTCATCGCCCAGCGCGGTCACGGACAGCCCGCCGAGCCGCACCGCATTCTTCAGCTCGCGGCCGACCCCGCCGACCACCGGCGTCGCGCCGCGTCCGCCGACCAGGAGCGGCGCCACGTAGATCGCCACGCGGTCGACCAAATTCGTGTCGAGAAACGCCGCGTGAATCTCGCCCCCGCCTTCGACCAGCACGCCACGGACCTCCCGGGTGAAGAGCTCGTCCAGGACCGCTCCCAGATCGAGTCGTCCGTCCCGCGTGCGGCATCGTACGACGGTTGCCCCGGCGCCCGCGAGCTCGCGCGCGCGCGCCTCCGGAGCGTCCGCTCCCACGACGATCAGCGCTCGGCTCGGAGATCCCGCGCGGATGACGCGGGCGGTGCGCGGCGTGCGGGCCTTCGTGTCGAGCACGACACGGAACGGCTCGCGGGGCCAGGGCCGTCCCAGCCGCACCGTGAGCTCGGGATCGTCGCGCAGCACGGTCTCGATGCCGACGACGATGGCATCGGACTCACTCCGCAGCAGGTGCGCGCGCTCTCGGGCCGGCCCTCCCGTGATCCAGCGGGAGGCGCCGTGGAGATCGGCGATCTTGCCGTCGAGGGTCATGCCGGCCTTCACGATGACGTGGGGCCGCCGCTCGCGCATGGCGGTCAGGAAGACCCGGTTCTGGCGCGCCGCCTCGGCCGCTCCCACGCCGGTGACCACCTCGATACCCGCCCGGCGGAGCTCGGCGAAGCCCTGACCCGACACGAGCGGGTTGGGGTCGCCGACCGCCGTGACCACGCGCGCGATTCCGGCCGCAACGACCACGGGAGCGCACGGGGGAGTCCGGCCCTGATGTGAGCAGGGCTCAAGCGTCACGTACATCGTGGCGCCGCGGGCGCGCGTGCCGGCCGCGCGGAGGGCCTCGACCTCGGCGTGTGGCGCCCCGGCTCTCTCGTGGAATCCCTCGCCGATGACCTCGCCGCCGGGCGCGACGATGACGGCGCCGACCATCGGATTCGGCGACGTGAGTCCGCGACCGCGCTCGGCGAGCTCGATCGCCCGCTGCATGAAGCGGTCCGCCGACTCCTCCGCCGTCAAGACTCGGCGACCAGCGCGTCCACGAAGGCCTGCGAGTCGAACGGCTGGAGATCCTCCACGCGCTCGCCGAGGCCGATCAGCTTCACCGGCACCTTGAGCTCGCGGACGATGCGGACGACGATCCCGCCCTTGGCGGTGCCGTCGAGCTTGGTCAGGCACACGCCGGTGAGACCGATCGCCTCGTGGAACATCTGGGCCTGTGCGAACCCGTTCTGACCGGTCGGCGCGTCGAGGACCATCAAGGTCTCGTGGGGCGCGCCTGGAAGCTGGCGCTCCACGACGCGGCGAAGCTTCGCCAGCTCGTCCATCAGGTTGGTCTTGGTGTGCAGCCGGCCGGCGGTGTCGACGATCAGCACGTCGATCGAGCGCGCCGTAGCGGCCTTGACCGCGTCGAAGACGACCGCGGCCGGATCGGAGCCCGCGGCCTGCCGGATGACCTCGACGCCGATGCGCTCGCCCCAGCGCTCGAGCTGCTCGATGGCCGCGGCGCGGAATGTGTCGGCCGCGGCGAGCAAGACGCTCTTGCCCGACCCCTTGAGAGACGAGGCGAGCTTCGCGGCGGTCGTCGTCTTGCCGGCGCCGTTCACCCCGAGCAGCAGCACGACCGCCGGCTTGTGATCCAGGTTCAGCGGCTGGGCGGCCGTCGCCAGCGTGTCGACCAGGAAGCGGCGGAAGAGCGGCCGGAGCTGAGCGGCGCGCGTCACCGTTCCGAACATCACCTCTTCACGAGCGCGATTGACGAAGTCGGCGGCGAGCGGCGCCCCCAGATCGGCGGCGATGAGGAGCTCCTCCAGCTCTTCGAGCAGGGCGTCGTCGACAGGCCGATCGGTCTCGAGCACGGAGCCGAGGCCGCCGGCGAGGAACTCCTGCGAGCGCTTGAGTCCCTCGCGCAGGCGCTCGCTCAGCCCGGCGAAGAACTTCACCGAACGTCCGCGGGCAGCACCATGCGGCTGATGACCGCTCCGCTCGCGCCGAGCCGCGGGACGGGTCGGCCGTTGAGCTCGAAGCTGACGCCTCCGGCGTTGCCGATCGTGAGGACGAAGGGACCGTTGGACACCCACTCGCGAACCTCGTTGGGCGGGATCGTCTCCTCGGTGGTCCGCCCATCCTCGGTGCGAACGCGGATCCAGGTCGTCTCGGTCGTTCGCGCGACGAGGCGATACGTCGACGCGATGGGATTCGACGCCGCGACCGGCGCGGGCGTGACCGGTGGGGTCGGCGGCGCGACCGCGGCCGCACTCACGCTCGGCGCGACAGCCGGTGGAGCCGGCTGAGGCTGCTGTTTCGGGGGCTGAGCCGCGACGGGCGCCTGCGCGGGCTCGGTTGTCGCTGGCTCGGGTGTGAGCGCCTGGGCGGGCTCGACCGCCGGCGTGGCGGCCACGTGGGTCGCTGTGGCGCCGTCCACCTCGTCTCGACCGGATTGAAGCGCCAAGGTCACCGCGTACAGGGCAGCGCCCATAACCACGAGGAGCACGAAGCTGATGAGCACCGCTCCGCGACTCCGGCTGTCGCGGCGCTCGATGGCCGCGTTCTGAGCCTGCTGAGCGGGCGCCGGAGGCGGAAGGAGCGTCGGCGGCGACGGGGTCGCCGGTAATGGCACGGGCGCAGCCTTCACATGCTCACGGACGTGACCTGTCCGCTGCTCGAGATGGACCGTCCGCCGTTCGATGTGGGCCGCCCGCTGCTCGTAGAGAGTGATCGCCTCGTCGGCCGGCACGCCCAGGGCTTGGCAGTACGCGCGGATGAATCCCTTGGCGAAGACGGGCGCAGGAAGCGAGGCGAGGTCGTCGCTCTCCAGCGCCTCCAGGTAGTGGTGCAGGACGCGGGTCGACCGGGCAATCTCATCGATCGAGACCCCTTGTCGCTCGCGTAGCGCACGCAAGTACGCGCCGACGGCGGGCATACCACGAGCGTAGCCTATGCCGCGGGCTTATTCACCTTCTTACTGAGCGTTCAGATTGACCGAGACCAGCGTCGAGAGTCCGGGTTCTTCCATCGTGACGCCGTAGAGTACATCAGCAGCTTCCATAGTCTTTCGGTTGTGCGTGATCACCAGGAATTGTGTCTGTCCGGTCAGCTCCCGGAGCACGCGCAGGAAGCGGTGAATGTTGGCGTCGTCCAGCGGAGCGTCGACCTCGTCCAGCACGCAGAAGGGGCTCGGGCGGAAGTAGAAGATGGCGAAGAGCAGCGCCAGGCCGGTGAGGGCGCGCTCGCCGCCCGAGAGCAGCGTGACGGCCTGGAGGCGCTTGCCGCGCGGCTGCGCCATGAGCTCGACCCCGGTGTCGAGCGGGTCGCCGCCCGGCTCGGCCTCGACCAGCCTCAACTCGGCTCGGCCGCCCTCGAAGAGCCTCTCGAAGAGCCGGCCGAAGTGGCCGTTGATCTCTTCGAACGCCTGGACGAAGCGGTCCTGCGCCGTGCGCGTCATGCCCCGCAGCGCCTTTTCGAGGTCCTTGATCGACGCCGAGAGATCGTCGTGCTGAGCGCGCAGGAACGTGAGCCGCTCGTCGAGCTCGCGGTATTCGTCGTCGGCGACCAGGTTGACCGGGCCGATCGCGGTCAGTTTCTCGTCGAGCTCGGTCACGCGGGCGCGCGCCGCACCGAGATCGCGCGCGGGGTCGTGAGCGGCAAGGAGCGCCGTCGTATCCACGCCGTACACGCGCCACGCCTCCTGCCCCAGCTCCTCGCGCCGCACGCGGCACTCGGTCGAGCGCAACTCGATCTCGTGGATGGAGGCGACCAGGCGGGCCAGCTCACTCTCGGCGCTCCGCGAGTCGTGTTCGACCGCGCGAAGCTCGGAGGCCAGACCGTCGTGCTCGTCGGTCGCCTGCCGGGCTGCCGTGTCGGTACGGTCACGCTCGACCGCGACCTCGCGCGCCGCGACGTCCGTACGCTCCCGCTCATCGCCCAGCCATGCGCGCCGCTCCGCGAGCTGGGTCTGGCGCTGGCCCGCCTGCGCCAGGCGCGCCGACAGGTCATGCTCGATCTCGTCGAGCCGCGACAGCTCCCGGCCGAGCGCGTCGACCCGCTCGGTCGCAGACGCAAGATCGACGCGGCACGCCGTCAGCTCGGCGCCGAGCGCTGCCTCGTCCGCCTGCGCCCCCTCGATCGCCTCGCGCACGCGCGCGGCGGCGGCGTCGATCGCCCCCTCGGCGTCCCGAGCAACCGCGATCCGCTGGGCGAGCCGCCCGAGCGTGGCGCCGGTCTCCTCGGCCTCGCGCGCGACCTGGCGCGACTCGGACGAGATCGTCTCCAGATGGCGCTGCATCCGCTCGTGCTCCTGGGCGGCGCGTTCGAGATCCTTCTCGCCGGCGAGCCGTTCGGTGAGGCGGGCCTGCACCGATTTCCCGATCTCCGAGATCTGCTCGCGTCGGAGCGCCACCGACGTCGAGAGCGCGGCGACTTCGGCCTGCTCCGCATCGACGCTGGCCGAGAGCCGCTGCACGTCCAGATCCAGATCGCGCAGCTGACGCTTGCGCGCCAGCAGCGAGTGCTCGGCGCCGCTCGGGGTGCCCTTGCCGCCGCCATGGAGACGGCCGGTGGGGCCGAGGACCTCGCCGTCGGACGTGACGTAGGTGGCCACGACGCCGTTTCGTCGCCACAGCGCCTCGGCCTCGTCGAGATGATCGACGATCGCCACCTGCCCGAGGAGATGATGGACCAGGCTCGGCGCGCTCGCGCCGACGCTCCGGCTCACCCAGCGCGCGCCGTTGTCGTCCGGTCCTGCGACGCCCGCCGCGGGCAGGTGCTCGAGCGGAAGGAACGTCGCCGACCCGAGCCCGTGCTCGCGCAGGTACTCGACGGCGGCGCGGGCATGCTCGAACCGCTCGACCACGACCCACTGTAGCCGCTCGCCCAGCACCGCCTCGATGGCGCGCTCCATCCCGGGGGGAACCTCGAGCAGGTCGGCGACGGTCCCGACCACGCCGGCCAGCGCCGCGCGCCGGTCGTCGGCGAACACCGCGCGGACGCCGGCGCCGTAGCCCTCGCGCGCGCGTTCCAGCTCGGACAGCGCCTCGAAGCTCGACCGCCGCGCCGCCAGCTCGACGCGCGCGTCGGCGAGCCGCGATTCGGCCTCATTCAGCCGGCGGGCCTCGTCGGCTTCCTGAGCGTCGAGCCGCCCGCGCTCCTCTTCCAGGGAGCTGAACTCGGCGGCGGCACGGTTGCGCGCCACCGTGAGCACGGCCCGTTCCGCAAGGAGGCGATCCACTTCGGCGCGCGCCTGGGCCAGCTCGCTCTCGAGCCGTTCGGCGCGGCGCCCCAGCTGGGCCTCGCGCTCCCGCAGCTCACCGGCGCTCCGCATGAGGTCGACGCGCTCGGCGGCGAGCCGGGTCTGCTCGAGGCGCAACGCCTCGGCGTGGTCGCGTTCCAGGGTGAGGGCGCCGCGCTGGCGCTCGACGGCGGCCTCGAACTCGCCTGCGGCGCGCGAGCGGTCGGCGGCGAGTTGCTCGGCGTCGCGGAGCGACACGCGGACGTCCTCTCGCTCCCGCACGATCGACGCGAGCCGCTCGGTGGTCGCCCGCACCTCTTCGGCGAGGCGCACACCCTCCTCGCCGAGCTCCTGGATCTGCACTCCCATCTGCTCGCGGCGCTCCAGGAGCCGCTCGAGCTCGCCCTGCACCTTGGACACTGCCTGCCGCAGATCGGAGAGGCGGTGCTCGCTCGCCTGCAGAGTTTCTCGGGCCTGCGCCTCGCGCGCGGCCAGGGACGTGATCCGCGTGCGGAGCCCCTGCTCGCCGTCGCGCAGGCGCGTCAGCTCTGCAGCCAGGCGCGAGCCCTCGGCGGTGAACCCGGCGTAATCGGCGGCGACGAGCGCCAGCGCGAGGTCCCGCTTCTCGGTCTGCAGCGTCTTGTATTGCTGCGCCTTCTTGGCCTGGCGCTCGAGCGACGAGAGCTGCCGGCGGACTTCGTCCATCACGTCGCGCACGCGCACGAGGTTCTGACGGGCGGCGTCGAGCTTGCCCTGCGTCTCGTTGCGCTGCTGCTTGTAGCGCGCGATCCCGGCCGCTTCCTCGATGAACACGCGGCGCTCGTGCGGCTTCGCGGTCAGGACGTGGTTCAGCTTGTCCTGGTCCATCACCGAGTACGCGCGCGGATTGGCGCCGGTGCCCGCGAAGAGATCGAGGATGTCGCGCAGGCGGGAAAGGTTCTTGTTCAGGTAGTACTCACTCTCGCCCGTTCGGTAGAGGCGCCGGCTCACCGACACCTCGGTCCACGGCACCGAGAGCACGCCGTCGTTGCTGAAGGTGAGCTCGACCTCCGCGAGGCCGACTGGTTTGCGGGACGCGGACCCGTGGAAGATCAGGTCTTCCATCTTGCCGCCGCGGAGCGACTTCGCGCTCTGCTCGCCGAGCGCCCAGCGCACCGATTCCGAAATGTTGCTCTTGCCGCAGCCATTGGGGCCCACGATCGCGGTGATCCCGGGCATGACCTTCAGGACACTCTTCTCGGCGAACGATTTGAAACCGTGCAGCGTCACGGACTCGAGGCGCATGGAGTTTTCTAGCACGGGCACCGCGTAACTACCAAAGAAAAAAGCACCAGCCGTGGGGGTCACGGCCGGGGAGAGCCCTAAATATCGCCCTTTTTCAGCCTTTGAGGTAGTGGCACTTCTTGTATTTTTTACCCGACCCGCAGAAGCACGGGTCGTTGCGGCCGATCTTCTCCCCGGTGGCGGTGCGGGGCGCCGCGGCGGCTTTGGGGGCTGGCGCCGCGGCACGCGGCGGCTCCCCGGCCAGGGCGCCGCGGCTCTCGCGCGCATCGGCCCAGGCCGTCATGGCCGGCAGCTCCATCGGCGCATCGCGCACGATCTGCACCTTGAAGAGCCGCTCGATCACCGCGGCCTTGACGCGCTCGAACATGTCCTCGAAGAGATCGAACGCCTCTTTCTTGTACTCGGTCAGCGGATCGCGCTGGCCGTAGCCGCGCAGGCCGATGCCTTCCTTGAGATGGTCGATCGACAGCAGGTGGTCCTTCCACTGCGTGTCGAGCACGATCAGCATCTCGTGACGCTCGAGCGCCTGCAGGAGATCGGCGCCGAGCTCGCTCTCGCGCTCGGCGAAGCGGGCCTTCACCGCGCCGTGCACCAGCTCGTCGAGCGCCTCGCGGGAGACCACCTCGTCGTACTGCGCCGAGGCGACCTTCGTGTCGAACTGCCGGTGGAGCGCCTCGGTGAGGCCGGCGAGGTCCCAGTCCTCGGGATGCGCGCCGCGGGCGGCGTAGGCGTCGAGCGTCGACTCCGTGAGCTCCTCGATCCACTCGCCGATGGTCTCGGCCTGGCTCTCGCCCTCGAGGATCTGACGGCGCATCCCGTAGATGACCTCGCGCTGCCGGTTCATCACGTCGTCGTACTCGAGCAGGTGCTTGCGAATCTCGAAGTTGTGGGTCTCCACTCGCTTCTGCGCGGTGGCGATGGCCCGGGTCACCAGCTTGTGCTCGATCGGCTCGCCCTCCTGCATCCCGAGGCGCTCCATGATCCGCTCCACGCGCTGCGAGCCGAAGATGCGAAGGAGATCGTCCTGGAGCGAGAGGTAGAAGCGCGAGGAGCCGGGGTCGCCCTGGCGTCCGGAGCGCCCGCGGAGCTGGTTGTCGACCCGCCGCGCCTCGTGCCGCTCGGTGCCGACGATGTGCAGGCCTCCGTGCTCGACGACCCGCGCGTGCTCGGGCTCGGTGATCCGCCGGGCGTCGGCCATGGCCGCCGCGTGCTCCGCCGGCGACGCCATGACCGGGTCGAGACCCTTCTTGCGGAGGATCTCCTTCGACAGGAAGTCGGGGTTGCCGCCCAACAGGATGTCGGTGCCGCGGCCGGCCATGTTGGTGGCGATCGTGACGGCGCCTTCCCGGCCGGCCTGGGCGACGATTTCCGCCTCGCGCTCGTGGTACTTCGCGTTGAGGACCTCGTGGCGGATGCCGCGCTTCTTGAGGAGACTCGCCAGCGCCTCGGACTTCTCGATCGAGACGGTGCCGACCAGGACCGGCTGTCCGCCCTTGTTGCGCTCGATGATGTCGTCGACGACCGCGTTGAACTTCTCGCGCTCGGTCTTGTACACCACGTCCGGGTTGTTGATCCGGATGAGCGTCCGGTTCGTCGGGACCACCGTGACGTCGAGCTTGTAGATCTTCGCGAACTCCTCGGCCTCGGTCTCGGCGGTGCCGGTCATCCCGGCCAGCTTGTCGTACATGCGGAAGTAGTTCTGGAACGTGATGGTGGCCAGCGTCTGGTTCTCACGCTCGATCCGCACCGACTCCTTGGCTTCCACCGCCTGGTGGAGCCCGTCCGACCAGCGCCGGCCGGGCATCTGACGGCCGGTGAACTCGTCGATGATGACGACCTGCCCGTCCTTGACGATGTAGTCGACGTCGCGCTTGAAGAGCGCGTGGGCCCGGAGACCCTGCTGGATGTGGTGCAGCATCGTCATGTTGCGCGGGTCGTAGAGATTCTCGACGTTCAGGAGGCGCTCGCAGCTCGCGATGCCCTCCTCGGTGAGCGCGACCGCGCGGGCCTTCTCGTCGACGATGAAGTCGCCCTTCTTCTCGGCCTCGATCTCCGAGAGCTTGCCCTCGACGATCGTGGCGGCCCGGCGGAGCTTCGGGATGATGCGGTCGATCTTGTAGTAGAGGTCGGTCGACTCGTCGGCCGGCCCGGAGATGATCAGCGGCGTCCGCGCCTCGTCGATCAGGATCGAGTCCACCTCGTCGACGATCCCGTAGTGGAGCTCGCGCTGCACCAGCTCGTCGAGCGTGAAGCGCATGTTGTCGCGTAGGTAGTCGAACCCGAACTCGTTGTTGGTGCCGTAGGTGATGTCGGCCCGGTACGCCTCCTGCCGATTGCAAGGCCGCAGCGAGGTCAGCCGGATGTCGGACGTCACGTAGGCCGGATCGTAGAGGAACGAGGCCTCGTGCTGGATGACGCCCACCGAGAGCCCGAGCGCGTCGAAGATTGGGCCCATCCACTGCGCGTCGCGCTTGGCCAGGTAGTCGTTGACGGTGACGATGTGCACGCCGCGGCCGGTGAGGCCGTTGAGATAGGCGGGCAGCGTGGCCACGAGCGTCTTGCCCTCGCCGGTCGCCATCTCGGCGATCTTGCCGGCGTGGAGCACCATGCCGCCGATCAGCTGCACGTCGAAGTGCCGCATGCCGACCGTGCGGCGCGCGGCCTCGCGGCACACCGCGAAGGCCTCCGGCAGGACGTCGTCGACCGACTCGCCGTCCTGGAGCCGCTTCTTAAACTCGTCGGATTTGGCGCGCAGGGCGGCGGCGTCGAGGGGCCCGAGCGAGGCCTCGAGCGCGTTGATGGCCGCGACGTTCGGCATCATGCGCTTGACGTCGCGTTCGTGCTTGGTGCCGAAGATCATCTTGAGCAGCGCGTCGATCATGGCGTGCTCATTATACCTGGCGCGTTCGCGGACCCGGCCGGTCCAAAAGCTCGCGCGCGTGGCCGCGCGCGGTGTCGGTGATCCGCTCGCCCGCGACCATGCGCGCGACCTCCTCGACGCGCGCCTCGCCGGTCAGCACCTCCGCGCTGACGCGCGTGCGGCCCGCGCGCACGCCCTTCCACACTCGCACGTGGTGCGCCGCGCGGGCGGCAATCGGCGCCAGATGCGTGACGCAGAGCACCTGGCGTCCCTCGGCGGCTCGCGCGAGCTTCTGGGCGACGACCGCCGCGACGCGCCCGCCGATCCCCGCGTCGACCTCGTCGAAGATCATCGTGGGCACGCGGTCGGCGCGCGCCAGGACCGCCTTGAGCGCCAGCATGGTCCGCGAGAGCTCGCCGCCTGAGACCACCTTGGCCAGCGGCCGCACGTCCTCGCCCGGATTGGCCGACAGGCGAAACTCGACGCGGTCGAGACCGCGCGGGCCGACCTCGGCCATCGGCGCGGCCTCGACCGCGATCGCGAAGCGCGCCCGGTCCATCCCGAGCTGGCGCAGCTCGCGCTCCGCCTCGCCGCCGAGCTGGTCCGCCGCCTGGCGCCGACGTTCCGAGAGCGCCACGGCGGCCTGCGCGAGCTCGGCCTCGAGCGCGGCGAGCGTCTTCTCCTGGGCGGCCAGGATTTCTTCGTGCCGATCGAGCTTCTCGAGCTCGCCCGCCACCTCGTCCCGGAAGGCGAGCATGGCCGCTTCGGTATCCCCGTACTTCCGCTTGAGCCGCGCGAGCGCGTCGAGCCGCTCGTCGACCTCTTCCAGTCGGCCGGGTATGACCGTCACCCGCGCGCGGAGTCCGCGCACGGCGGCGAGCGCGTCCTCGATCAGTGACTCGGCGCCGTCGATCGTGTCGGCGGGCGCGGCGAACATCGGGTCGAACCGCGCGAGCTCACGCAAGAGACGCCCGGCGCGGTGCAACCGGCTCGCCGCCGAGCTCTCGTCCTCGTCGAGCAGCCCGCCGACCTCGGCGAGCCCCGCGATCAGCCGCTCGGCGTGCTGGAGCCGCCGGTGCTCGGCCCGCAACTCTTCTTCCTCGCCCTCCCGCAGCCGCGCGCCATCCAGCTCCGAGAGCTGGAAGCGGAGGAGATCCTCGCGCTGCGCCCGATCGCGCACGGCCGCCCGCATGCGCTCGGCCTCGGCCCACGCGGTGCGATGCCGGGCGAAGATATCCCCCATCCGCTCGCGCAGCTCTTCGGCGTCTCCGAAGCGATCGAGGAGATCGAGCTGCCGGGCCGGCTCCAGGAGGCGCTGGTGCTCGTGCTGACCGTGGATCTCGACGAGGTGGTCGCCGAGCCGCTCGAGGAGCCCGACCGTCACGGGCGAGTCGTTCACGAAGGCGCGATGACGTCCAGATTGCGCGAGCTCTCGGCGCACGACGAGCTGGCCGTCGTCCAGGGCAAGCCCGGCGTCGTCGAGCACGGCCGCGACCGGGTCGTGTGGCTCGACGTCGAACACTGCCTCGACGGTGGCGGTGTCGCTATCGGTGCGAATGATGTCGGTCTGGGCCCGGGCCCCCCGCACCAGCACGATCGCGTCGATGAGCATGGACTTGCCGGCGCCGGTCTCGCCGGTGAGGACGTTGAGCCCCGGACCGAACACTGCGGTGACTGCGTCGATCACGGCGAAGTTCCGGATCCGAATCTCGCGAAGCATCTGGGGCCGATGCTAGGTCAGCGGAGCGGCCACCTCAAGCGGTATCCGAGCGAATACGCTCTTAACGCTCTCCCCACTTGAGCTTTGTCCGCAGGACCGAGAAGAAGTCCTTCTGCGGGAAGCGCACGAGCCTGATGCGGGCGGCGGCCTTGCGAATCTCGACCGTATCACCCTCCCGCAGGCCGACGCCGACCTGGCCGTCCATCGTGGCCATGACCTCTTGATCGGCCAGGAGGGTGACCTCAATACGGTCGGTCCCCGGCACCACGATGGGCCGGTTCGTCAGGGTGTGCGAGCAGATGGGGGTCAAGACCACGGCGTCCATCGTGGGAAACAGAATCGGCCCGCCGGCGGAGAGTGAATAGGCCGTGGAGCCCGTCGGCGTCGAGATGATCAGACCGTCGGCCCGGTAGGCCGTCGCGTACCGGCCCTCGACGGAAACCGAGAGGTCGATGATGCGGCTCATCGCCGACTTGGTGATGACGATGTCGTTGAGCGCAGCATACTCGCCGAGTGGCTGCCCGTTGCGCATGATCCGGGCCGCCAGGAGCATTCGCTCCTCGATCGCCATGTGGCCCCCGAGGTATGCCTCCAGGGCCGGGAACATCTCGTCGAGCGTCGTCGCGGTGAGGAAGCCGAGCCCGCCGAGGTTCACCCCCAGCAGCGGAACGCCGAGATCGCCCACCGCCCGCGCCATAGAGAGAAGCGTGCCGTCGCCGCCGAGGATGATGAGCAGATCGACCTGGCCCGGGAGCTCTGCCCGTCCGGCGGCGTCGGTGACCGCCGACGGCACGAGATCCGCAGTTTCTTTCTCGAGGACCACGCAGTGGCCACGAGTGGTGAGCCACGGGAGAAGCTGGAGAATGACTCCGTGAGCGCGGGCCGCGTCCGGCTTCGCGACGATCCCGACTCGCGTCACGCGAGGGCCTCGATGCTCCGGCTGATCATCGACTCGAGGTCGCTGGCGGTGCGCCCGTGCGACGTGAAGTGGAGAAAGAACTCATGATTACCCTTCGGCCCGCGGAGCGGCGACGCGGTCACGCCGAGCACGTGCCAGCCGCGCAGCACGACGTAGCGCGCCAGGCGCTGCACCGAGGCCCGATGCTGCGCCGGATCGCGCACGACACCGCCCTTACCGACGTGCTCGCGGCCCACCTCGAACTGCGGCTTCACCAGCGCGACGATCTCGCCGCGCGAGGCCAGGACGCCGAACACGGCCGGCAGGATCTTCTCGAGGGAGATGAACGAGACGTCGATGACGGCCAGCGTCGGCTGGTCGCCGAAAACCCGCGGGTCGAGCGCCCGCGCGTTGGTGTGCTCCATGACGACGACCCGCTGGTCCTTCCGGAGCCGCTGGTCGAGCTGGCCGGTGCCGACGTCGACGGCGTACACCCTGGCGGCGCCGCGCTGGAGCAGGCAGTCGGTGAAGCCGCCAGTCGAGGCGCCGACGTCCAGGCAGACCCGTCCGGGGACCTTGATCTGAAAGTGGTCGATGGCGTGGACGAGCTTCTCGCCGCCACGGCTCACGAACGGGGCTTTCCCCTTCAGGTCGACCTCGGCCCCCGACGCCACGAGGGCGCCGGCCTTGTCGACGCGCTCGCCGTCCACGAACACGTCGCCCGCCAGGATGTGCCGAGCGGCCTTTTCTCGGCTCTCCACCAGGCCCTTGTCCACAAGCAGCCGGTCAATTCGAACGCGCGCTGGAGTACGCTTCATATCGCGCTCATTATAGGCGACCGGTCTGCCGGGGCCGCATGAGAAACAGCAGGACGATCCCCGCCAGGAAGCCTCCGATGTGGGCAAACCAAGCGGTTCCGCCGCCCGCGCCCCCTGCCGCCAGGCTGACCGTGATGAGCCCGTTGAGGAACTGGACGACGATCCAGAAGCCAAGCACGATGGTCGCCGGCCAGCGGACCATCCGGACGAAGAACCCGAAGATGAGGAGCACCAGGACGCGCGCGTAGGGAAAGAGCAGGAGGTACGCCCCGAGCACCCCCGACACGGCCCCGCTCGCCCCGACCATCGGAACGCGGGAGTCGGGATTCATCACGATCTGGGCGAGGGCCGCCGCGACGCCCGAGAGGAGGTAGAAGAGGAGGAAGCGCCCGTGCCCGAGCGTATCCTCGACGTTGTCGCCGAAGATCCACAGGTAGAGCATGTTGCCGGCGATGTGGAACAGTCCGCCGTGCATGAACATCGAGGTGAAAATCGTCGCGATCGGCGACGGGAAATCCCCGGGTACCGCGCAGGCGCCAGTCACCCGGCACGGGACCGCGCCAAACTCCATGATGAACGCTTCCGCCGCCCGCTCACTGCCCATGCCGATCGAAGCCTGGTAGAGAAAGACCAGGGCGTTCAGGACGATCAGCCCGATCGTGACGAACGGAAAGCTGCTGCTGGGGACGTCGTCCTTGAGCGGGATCATTGCTGCGGCGTCGCCGGCTGAAGCACCACGACAGTCGGCTGGGTCAGGTAGCGCTCGGCAGCTCGTGCCACGTCCGCGGCGGTGACCGCCTCGATGGCGCGGCCGAAGCGCTCTGGAAAGTCCCAGCCGGCGCCGATGACCTCGAAGTAGGCCAGGTACCATGCCTGGCGCGCATTGGTACGGCGATCCATCGAGAGCTGGCCGCGGACGTACGCTTTGGCCCGCGCCAGTTCATCAGCGGTGGCCGGAGTCGCCCGGGCGCGCTCGAGCTCGCTCAGCACGCCCGCCTCGGCCGCCGCGGCGTTCGCCGGCGCCGTCCCCAGGTAGGCGATCAGAGCCCCAGGCCCTGTCCGAAACTGCGTGGCAACCCCGGTCGAGTATGCAAGCCCGCGGCGGTCGCGAAGCTCCACGAACAGGCGGCCGGCCATCCCGCCGCCGAGGGTCGCGGCGAGCACCCGCACGGCCGGATAGAGCGGGTCCCTCAGGCTGGGCACGAGGTATCCGACGACGATCTGCGCCTGCTGGGCTGGAAGGGTGATGACGCGTCGATCGCCCTTCGGCGACGGCGCCGGGACCGCCTCGGCAGGAGTGGCCGTCGCGCGAGCCATCCGACCGAAGAGTCGCTCGGCGGCGCGCACGACGCGATCCCGCGGCACCTCGCCGCTGACCGCCAGCACCATGCGCTCAGGGTGATAGATCGCCCGGTAGTGCGCGAGCAGATCGTCGCGGGTGAACCGCTCGATCGTTTCCCTCCGACCCAGATTCTGCAGGGCGTAGGGATGAGCACCGTAGAGATCGCGCAGCATCGTGTCGAAGGTCAGAGAGAACGGCGCATCCGCCCGGGCCTTGATCTGACCGAGGAGAAGGCGCCGCTCCTTTTCGATCTCGTCCGCCGGCAGCGTCGCTTCCAAGGCGACCTCGGCGATCAGCCCGAGGAGCGTCTCCCAATGGCGTGCGAGCGCCTGTCCTCTCACCTCGGCCGCCTCGACCTCACCGCTGGCGTCGAGCAAGCCGCCGATGTCCTCATAGCTCGTCGCGATCTGGACGGCCGTGCGCTTGCTCGTGCCGCGTAGCATCACGCGGTGGAGGAAGTTGGTGATGCCCGTGTTCGTCGGCGACTCGAATCGCGAGCCGGCGCGCACCTGCAGCGACATCGCGACCACGCCCGCCGCAGCGTCCTCGCGCACGAGCACCGTCAGCCCGTTCGGCAGGACCTGTCGCGAGATCGCTGGCTCCTGGGCCTGGGCGGCGGCCGCGAGGCCGAGCGCAAGAAGCACCGCTGCGAAGGAGGGCGCGATGCGGCTCATCTGGGGGGCGGGACGAAGGTGAGCCGCCCGTAGCGGTCGGGATCGAGGTAGCGCCGCGCCACGAGACGGACCTGCTCGGCGGTGACCGTGCGCAGCCGGTCGATGTAGGCGAGCTCCTCGGCGAGCCGCCAGACCGTCTCGGCGCGGCCGAAGAGACGGGCGCGGCCCTCGGCGGTTTCGCTCTGGAAGGCATGTTCCGCTTCGGCCAGCGTGATGGCCCGCCTGAGCTCTGCCTGGGTCACGCCCTGCTCCCGCACCCGCTGGACCTCCTTCAGAATCTCCGCCTCGGCGCGCGCGAGATTCGACGGCTCGAGCTGCGCCGTCACTGTGATCGCGCCCGCGGCCTCGAGCGGCGCGTACTCTGACCTGACTGAATTGACGAGCGCCAGCCGCTCGCGGAGGGACTGCGGCAGGCGCGAGGAACGGGACTCGCCGAGGATCGAGACGAGCAGATCGACGGCCGGCGTGTCGGCATGGTCGAGCTTCGGGCCGAGCCAGCCCAGGCCGAGGTAGGCCAGCGAGCCGGGCCGAGGCATGTCCACCTTTCGCGGCGAGAGGGTCGCCGGTGCCGGCGCAGGTAGTCGTTGGAAACCGCTACGCGGCAGCCGCCCCAATGAACGCTCCGCCGCTCGCAACGCTTCGGCCGGGTCGACGGGACCCACGACCACGAGCGTGAACGACTCGGGAACGTAGTAGCGGCGATAGAACGAGAGCAACGTGTCGCGCTTGAGCGCCTGGATGATCTCGGGCGTTCCGAGGCCGGGGCGTGCGTACGGATGGCTACCGAACACCACGCCGTAGAGCTGCCGGATGAGAAATCGCTGCGGGCTATCCTCAGTCAACCGCATCTCCTCGAGTACGACCTTCTTCTCGAGCTCGAGCTCGGTCTCGTCGAGAACAGAGTTGACGCTGATGTCGGCGAGCATCTCGATCGTCGGGACGGCACGAGATTTCGGAAGCACCGCGTGGTAGAAGGTGTAGTCGAGCGCGGTGCCGGCGTTGATCCGCCCGCCGACACCCTCGACCTCCCGGTCGGTGAAGCCCCGCGCGCGGGTGGTCGTTCCCTTGAAGAGCATGTGCTCGAGGTAGTGCGCCAGACCCAGTTCCGCGGCGGTCTCGTCCCGGCTGCCGGCGCGCACCCAAAGCTGCACTGCGACGACCTCGGTGGAGCGGAATTCCTGGATGATGACTCGGACGCCGTTCGGTAGAACGTGGCGCATGGGCACCTGAGGAGCGGGAGCGGGTTGAGGAGCCTGGGCCCGGGCGCATCCATGCGCGGCCAGTGCGACGAGCAGAGCCACGAAAAGATCGGTTGCGGGACGCATACGGTCAGTCAGGCTATCACAGCACTCTCAGGGCAGAATGCCGTACTCGAATCGACGATCGTGCAGGGCACATCGCCTCTAAATCACCCGATGGTGTCGTGCTAAGTAGCTGATTCGGCGCCTCTTGTCGGAATTCCGGACGTGGCACTCCGGTTGCTCCCTTCCGGGTTCAAGAGTAGCGTCTCTACCTCAACGCCGAGGGGGTGACACAGAGAGCGGACTGTGGGTTTAATAGGGTTTGATGGCGGTGGGTCCAGATCACTCCACACAAAACGAGAGGGAATGGGAAGGCAGATGATGAAGAGATTCTTGGCAGCGATCATGAGCGTGGCAGTTGTCGCAGCGCTGGCGCCCGTCGCCGGAGCTCAGTCGCAGTGCCCGGCCGAGGTCGGCCAGGCCAAGGCGATGCTGCAGAAGGCCGCAGCGCCCCAGCAGCAGGCCGCCCGCGGTCAGGATGTTCAGGCGCCGCGCTCGCTGGCGGGTGCCCGTCAGGACGTTCAGGCCCCGCGCAGTAGCACGCAGGATGTCCAGGCTCCGCGCAGTAGCACCCAGGACGTGCAGGCCCCGCGCTCGCTAGCCGGCGCGCGCAGCAGCACCCAGGATGTCCAGGCTCCACGTAGCAGCACGCAGGACGTTCAGGCCCCGCGTAGCAGCACCCAGGATGTCCAGGCTCCGCGTAGCAGCACCCAGGACGTTCAGGCTCCGCGCAGCAGCACGCAAGATGTCCAGGCTCCGCGTAGCAGCACCCAGGACGTTCAGGCTCCGCGCAGCAGCACGCAGGATGTGCAAGCTCCGCGTAGCAGCACCCAGGATGTCCAGGCCCCGCGCACGCTAGCCGGCGCCCGCAGCAGCACGCAGGATGTCCAAGCTCCGCGCAGCAGCACCCAGGACGTGCAGGCTCCGCGCAGCAGCACGCAGGATGTCCAGGCCCCGCGTAGCAGCACGCAGGACGTGCAGGCCCCGCGCAGCAGCACCCAGGATGTTCAGGCTCCGCGTAGCAGCAAGACGGATAGCGTCCAAGCCGGTCGCAGCAGCACGCAGGATGTCCAGGCCCCGCGCAGCAGCACCCAGGACGTGCAAGCCC
>JBKPCO010000136.1:0-46767 GCA_046727415.1 Candidatus Methylomirabilota bacterium | reverse complement strand
CCGACTGGCCGCACGACGACTCGGCCTACCCGCGCGCGATCGAAACCTTCCTGGCGCTCGACGGACTGAGCGACACGACGCGGCGCAAGATCCTCTGGGACAACTGCGCGCGTCTGTACGGAATCAAATAAACGTCGGGCCGAGCTACTTCTTCTTGAGCCGTACCTCCTCGAGGGGCGCCGACCCGGGATAAGGATTGTTCAGCAAGAGCGCGGGCTCCTCCACCCGCGGCCCGATCCCGCTCGGCCAGTGGAACTCGAAGATCGGCGCGAACCTCACGCGGTCGTGCAGTGTTTGCTGGATCTGGAACAGCATGGCCTCGCGCTTCTTCCTATCGGTCTCAACGGCCTGCTGCTTGTACAGCAGGTCGATGTCGGGCCAGCCGCCGTAGGCGTAGGTTCCGTCGCTCGGCACGCTCTCCGACATGCGCGTGGCGGCGTTGCCGTAGAGCCCGGTGCCGCAGACGCACACGCCCTTCAGCTTCTTCGCCGCCCAGGTCGAGAGGAACGCGGCGCGCTCCATCGGTCGCATCCGGAGCTTGATGCCGAGGGCCCCGAGATAGTTCATGACCCCCTCGCCCCGCGCAAAGAACGGAGGCGTCACGTGCAAATCACCGCCGTCGAACCCATTGGGGTAGCCGGCCTCGGCCATCAGCTGCTTTGCCTTCACCGGATCGTAGGGGTACGGCTCGATCGGCAGCGCGAACTCGAAGGTGCGTGGAATGATGCTCCCAGTGGGCTTCGACGCGCCCAGCGTCTCCATCTCGGAGAGCCCTCGGCGGTCGATGCCGTAGTTGACGGCCAGGCGGACTCGCCGGTCAGCCCAGGGGGACTTCGGGTCCCACATGTCGAGGAAATCCACCGCGGCGGTGCCGATGCCCCCAGAAAAGGCCAGGCGCAGCGACGGATCCTTCTGCAGCTCCAGCGCCTGCGGGGCGTCAAGCATGTAGGCGATGTCGACCTCCCCGCGCTTGAGCATCGCCGCCCGCGTGGTCGGATCGGGAACGACCTTGAAGACGAGCCGCTTCACCGAGGGCACCTTACGCCAGTAGCCCTCGAAGGCCTCCATCACGAGCTCGACACCCACGGTGTGGCTCATGAAGCGGTAGGGCCCGAGCCCGATGGGGTGCTTCTTGAACCCTTCGTCGCCGACTTTCTCGATGTGCTTCTTGGGGACGATCCAGCCGGCGCCGGTGGTCAGGGTTCCATAGAAGGCCATGAAGTCGGGAAGTGGCTCGTGGAGCTGGAAGCGCACGCGATAGGGATCGACGATCGTGATCTCGCGCACCTTCTCTTTGAGGATCTTGGTGCCCTTGGTGCGCAGGAAGCTGAACTTCACGTCCTCGGCCGTGAAGGGATCGCCGTTGTGGAATTTCAACCCTTCACGCAGCTTGAACTCGTAGACGCGCCCGTCGGGGCTCACCGTCCACGACTCGGCGAGACTCGGCGTCATGAGGTTGCCGGGCATGGGCTTCACCAGCGCGTCGTGCACCGCGTAGAGCACCCAGAAGGAGTTGATTCCGCCCATCACCTCGGCCGGGTCGAGCCAGTTGGGGGAGAGCGTGACGTAGATCGCCCAGCGCATCTCGCCTTCCGGCTTCGTCGGCGACGCTTCCGGCCGAGCCTGGGTCGATCGGGGTTGGGCGGCGGCATCCTCGAGCAGACCGCCCGCGAGCAGGAGGCACAGCGAAGCGGCGGCGATGACCAATGCACGTCCGGGCGCGCACGTGAGCGTTCGATTCATGCTCAGGCCCTCCGTGGACGTTCTATTTTTTCTTAAGACGCACTTCTTCGAGCGGCGCCGACCAGGGATACGGGTTGATGAGCATCAGCGCCGCCTCCTCGACCCGCGGCCCTACGCCACTCGGCCAGATGTAATCCCAGATCGGTCCGAAACGAACGCGCTCGTGGACTAGCTGCTGGATCTGGAACAGGAGCGCCTCGCGCTTCTTGCGGTCGGTCACGAGCGCCTGCTCCTTGTACATCGCGTCGATGTCGGGATAGCCGCCATAGGCGTAGGTGCCGGTGGACGGGACGTGCTCGGCGATGCGCGAGGCGGCATTGCCATAGGCCGCGGTTGCGCAGACGCAGAGCCCGTGCAGCTTTCGTCCCTGGAGCGCCGCGGTGTAGGCGGCGCGCTCCATCGGCCGCATCTTCAACTTGATGCCGACGGCGCCGAGGTAGCTCACGATCGACTCGCCCATCGAGAAGTACGGCGGAAGCTGATGCAGCTCTCCGGCGTCGAAGCCCTTCGGATAGCCAGCCTCGGCCAGGAGTTGCCGCGCCTTCGCCGGATCGTACGGATAGGGCTCGAGGGGCAGCGCAAACTCGAAATTGCGCGGCACGATGCTCCCGGCCGGCTTCGAAGCGCCGAGTGTCTCGGCCTCGCTCAGGGCCTTGCGGTCGATGGCGTAGTTCGCGGCCAGGCGCACGCGCTGGTCGGCCCAGGGCGACTTCGGATCCCACTGATCGAGGAAGTCCAGGAAGAACGTGGCGATGCCTCCGGAGAACGCCAGCTTCAGTGTCGGATCGCGCTTCACCTCCATCGCCTGCGGGACGTCGAGCAGGTAGGCCACGTCCACCTCGCCGCGCTTCAGCATCGCCGTCCGCGTGGTCGAGTCGGGGACGCTCTTGAAGACGAGCCGCTTCACGGAGGGAATTTTTCGCCAGTATCCCTCGAAGGCCTCCATGACGAGCTCCACGCCCGGCGCGTGGCTCACGAACTTGTAGGGTCCGAGACCGATCGGCTGCTTCTTGAAGCCGTCGTCGCCGACCCGCTCGACGTATTTCTTCGGCACGACCCAGCTTGCGCCGCTCACCAGCGTTCCGTAGAACGTCATGAAGTCGGGCCAGGGCTCGTGCAGGACGAAGCGCACCCGATAGGGATCGACGACGACCACCTCCCGCACCTTTTCGTGCAGCACCTTCGATCCCTTGGCGCGGTTGAAGCTGAACTTCACGTCCTCGGCGGTGAAGGGATCGCCGTTGTGGAACTTCAGGCCCTCGCGCAGCTTGAATTCGTAGACCCGCTGGTCCGCGCTCACCGTCCACGACTCCGCGAGGCTCGGCGTCATGAGGTTGCCGGGCATGGGCTTCACGAGCGCATCGTGGATCGCGTAGAGAACCCAGAAGGCGGTGAGGCCCATGAACTCGCCGGGATCGAACCACACCGGCGACAGCGTCACGTAGAGCGCCCAGCGCATCTCGCCGTCGGGTTTCGTCGCGGGCTTCGACTGAGCCCACGATGGCTCGGGAACCGTGGTGAGCAGAACGCCCAGCAGACAGGCTGCCGTCAGGAGAGACCGCGAGAACCAGGCAGCGGCAGGGCGAAAGTGCATCGTTGCTCCCACGCCCGAAAGGGCGACCCGGTCAGGCCAATGCGCGGACCATAGCTCGCGTCGATGGTCGAGTCAATGAGGGCCGGGGAGCGCTGCGGCTATTTGAACGCTGGCATTACCTCGCGGGCGAAGCGCGTGAGGTTCTCCTTCATCATCTTCCGCGGCGTGCCCAGGGGGCACGAGACCATGACGTGCTCGAGCCCGGGGTAGCGCCGCTCGACTTCCTTCAAGTAGCCGATGAACTCCTCGGCGGGGCCGCAGAGCCAGGTGCGATTCTGCACGCCGTTCTCGATCGTGGCGGCGGTCGGCGACTGGGCGCGGCGCTCGGCCACCGCTTTCACGTGCTCCTCGCTGTAGCGCAGCATCCCGAGCGGGCCCATGAACTTGGCGTGCTCCTCGAAGTAGGGCTTCACTCTCTTGATCGCGAGCTCCTGCGTGTCGTCGATGCTCATGCGGAAGCCGAGGATCAGGTCTTCACCGAGCTTCAGGTCGCGCCCGTGACTGCGGGCGACAGCTTGGTAGTCGGCGAACCAGCGCTGGACGAACTGCTCGGCGGTGGCGGCGACGACGCCCTTGATGCCGTGCTTCACCATGAAGTCGAGCCCGCGGGTGCTGCCGCTCACGATCGGCTGCCAGATCTCGACCGGCAGATGGCGCGGCCGCGGGACCAGCGTGACCTCCTTCATCGTGTAGCCCCGGTACGGCACCGCCGGCGGAATCGTGTAGTACTTCCCCTGGTGCGAGAACGACTCCTGGTTGAACGCCTTGAGGATGATCTCGAGCTGCTCCTCGAAGAGCTCGCGGTTCGCCTCGCCGTCCAGCATCGGGTTGCCGAAGCTCTCGACCTCGCGCGTGTGATAGCCGCGGCCCACGCCGAAGATCAGCCGGCCGTTGGTCAGGATGTCCGCGGTCGCGTAGTCCTCGGCCAGCCGGATCGGATGCCAGGTCGGGATGATGTTGAAGCCGCAGCCGATCTTGAGCCGCTTCGTGTGATTGGCGATGTGCACAGCCAGGAGCGGGATGTTCGGGATGCACTCGTAGCCCTCGTGCTGGAAATGGTGCTCGGCCAGCCACAAGGCCTCGTATCCGAGCTCGTCCATCGTCTGCGCGAGTTCGAGTGTCGTGTCGAATGCCTCGATCACGCGCTCGTTCGAGTAGCGCCGGTCGTCGGCCGGCGTCCCGTCGTGACCGCAGTTCTCCAGCTCGATGTGTCCGATGTAGAGGGTTGAGAAGCGCTTGATCATGCGGGTTTCTCCGCCGGAACGAGGGTTCGCAGGTCGACCTGCGGGTCCGCCAGACGCGCCGGATCGACCGGCACGCGGGCCCGGATGAGAGGAAAGGCTCGTCTCAGGTCGCGCCCTTGATTGATCGCGACCGCCGACTCGACACGGCCCGCGGTCAGGAAGAACGCCAGGAACTTCCGCTCGGCCAGGCTGCCGCGCACGACCACCTGGTCCCAGGCCGCGTGGAATCCCGCGTACTGGATGTTCGCATCGTACTGATCCGACCAGAACCAGTGGACCTCGTCGTACGGCTGGCCCCGGCCGAGCATGCTCCGCGCGGCGGCGGCGCCCTGCTTGACGCCGTTCTGCCAGTGCTCGACGCGCATCGACCGTGCGCACACGGGGTGATAGTGGTTGGCCACGTCACCCGCCGCAAAGACACCCGGCACGTTCGTGCGGCACAAATCGTCGACCACGATGCCGTTGTCGACGCGCACGCCGGAGCCGGCCACCAGGTCGGCGGCGGGCTCGATGCCGAGCCCGAACACCGCGAAGTCGCACTCGACGCGCCGCCCGCTCGTCGTGAGCACGCGCTCGACGCGCCCGTTCCCCTCGAACGCCGACACCGCGTCGCCCAGGATCATGTCGACTCCCCGATCGCGGTGGAGGCCCTCGACTACGCGGCCGATCTCCTCGCCGAGCGCGCGGAAGAGCGGGGTCTTGAACGGCTCGATCGCGACCACCTCGAGGCCGCACTCGCGGAGCGAGCTGGCGACCTCGGCGCCGATGAAGCCGAGCCCCACGACGACTGCCCGGCGCCCCGGCGCGATCACCTCGCGGATGCGGTCGGCGTCGGCCACCGTGCGAAGATCGTAGACACCCGGAAGGTCGAGACCGGGAATCGGGAAGCGCCGGTTCCGCCCGCCGGTGGCGATCAGTACACTGTCGAACTCGAGCCGCTCGCCGCCCGCCAGCTCGAGCCGCCGCTTCTCGGCATCGACGCGCGTCACGGTGGTGGAGAGCACGAGCTCGATGTCCTTCTCGCGGTAGAACTCCGCCGGCCGCAGGAGCGTCTTCTCGAAGGGCGTGGCACCTCTTAGATACGCCTTCGAGAGCGGCGGCCGATCGTACGGAAGCTGGGGCTCCGCTCCCAGCAAGACCACGCGCCCGTCGAAGCCCTCCTCTCGCAAGGTCGCGGCCGCCGAGGCGCCGGTGAGGCTCGCGCCGACGATCGCGATGGTCTGACGCGCCGGCATCAGAACTCCACTTGCAGGTCGTTGCCCTGGACGCGTACCGGGTAGACCTTGAGCGGCACGGTGGCCGGCGGCGTCAGCACGGCGCCGTTGCGCACGTCGAACTCCGCAAAGTGGCAGGGGCAGATGATCTTGTGCTGCTCGAGATCACCGTCGGCGAGGGAGCAATCCTCGTGCGTGCAGGTGTCGTCGAAGGCGTGGAAGGTGCCGCCGACGTTCGCGACCGCCACCGGGAAATTGTCGATCTCGACCTTGAGCACCTGCCCGGGCTGGATGCTGTTCGCCTTCGCCACCGTCACGAATCGAGCCATGTGTGTGTCCCTTTCTAGCCGCGCCTCGACCGGCGGGGCCCCAGCAGCGACGGCCTGCGGCGCGCAATGCCTATCATAGGCGCACCTCGGCCGGCGGGGCCCCAGCCCCGCGACGGCCTGCAGCGCGCACTGCTTATCTCGCTGAAGTCGCGCAGCGGGAACCGAGCTTAGCCGCGTTCTCCGCGGGCGGTCAAGGCGCGGGTCAGCGCCTGGCGCGGCGCGGGCGCCTCGCGGCGGGCGCTCCCGCGCGGCCGTGCTGCTCGTGCCAGCGCGCGACCTCCTCGCAGGTGGCGAACCAGACGGAGCGATGGCGCCGCATGAAGCCCACTAGCTCCTCGATCAGGGCCACGCGCGAGGCCCGGCCGCTGATGAACGGGTGGCAGGTCAGGACGAAGCAGCCGTTCTCCTTGTGCATCGCGGTGAACTCGCGGCTCCACATCTGGAGCACGCGCCCCGGATCGGCGATCGCGTTGCTGGCCCCGTACACGTGCCGGAAGAGCGGCGCGTCGTCCATGATCCACTGCACCGGCACCTCGGTCAGCGGTCCCTCGGGCGTCGGCACGTCGTAGGGCACGTCGTTGCCCATCAGCGAGCTGTCGTAGAGGAACCCGTGGGTCTTCAGCAGGCCGGGCGTCCACACGTTCACGTCCCAGGACGGCGAGCGATAGCCCGTCGGTCGAACTTTCAGCTCGTCGGCGAGAATGCGGAGCTGCTCGGCCATCACCGCCTTCTCCTGCGCCTCGTCGAGCATGCCCACCGCCTCGTGGACATTGCCGTGGGCGCCGACCTCGTGACCGGCGTCGCGGATGCGGCGGCAGGGGGCCCCGTGGTTGGCAACCGTCCAGCCCGGGATAAAGAAGCTCGCCCGCAGCTTGAGCCGGTCGAGCATTTTCAGGATTCTGTCGACGCCCACGCGCGGGCCGAAGCGCCGCTCCTCGAGGTCGCCGAGACTCCGCTTGGCCTTCTCAGGCTCGCGGAACAGGAAGCCCGACTCGGCGTCGAAGTCGAAGGACAAGACCGCCGCCGACTGCTTGCCTTCCGGCCACGGATAGCGCATGGCCTAGGAGTATACTGCCTGGCCGTGACGCCGGGCCGCCCGCTCAGGGTCGTCGTAGCCTTCCATTCGATCTTCTACGCCCCGCTGCCGGTAGCGATCCGGGGCGGTCACTTCGCCGCCGAAGGAGTCGAGGTCGATCCCGAGACACCGGCGCTCGCCGCGGGCACCGTCGACGCCCTCCTGAGCGGCGTCGCCGACGTCTCGCTGTCCGGGATCATGCGTAGCTTCCAGCTCGTGGACCGCGGCGGCGCGCGGCTCGTTCACTTCGCAGCGGTGAACGATCGAAACGGGTTCTTCCTCCTGAGCCGCGAGCCGCGGCCGCGCTTCGCGTGGCCCGACGTCGTCGGCCGGACCATCATCTCGTTCGGCGGCGCGCCGACGCCCTGGCTCTGTATGCAAGCCGTGCTGCGCCGCCACGGTGTCGACCCGGCGCGGGTCACGTTCCGGCGCGATCTCTCGACGCCCGATGCGATCGCCGCGTTCCGGGCGCGCGAGGGGGACTTCATCGAGCACGGCCCGCCGGTGATCGACCAGCTCATCGCCGACGGCACCGGCCATCTGGTTGCGTCGATGGGCGAGGCGACCGGGCCCGTGCCGTTCAGCTCGCTCATGGCGACGCCGGAGACGCTGACGAAGCAGCGGGACGTGCTGATCCCCTTCGTGCGCGGCCTCTACCGGGCGCAGCGCTGGATGGCAGCGAGCACGGCCGAGGAGATCGCCGCGGTCGTCGCGCCGGTGTTCAGCGACATCGAGCCGGCCGTCCGGATCGCGGCGGTCGAGCGCTACCTCGGGCAGTCCACCTGGGCGACCGATCCCGTGCTGACCCGGGCCGGGTACGAGACGCTGCAGGAGATCCTGCTCTCGGCGGGCTTCATCAAGACGCCGCACCCGTTCGAGTCGCTCGTCGACACCGAGATCGCGCGGGCGGCCGTCGGCTACTGACCGCCGTTCACGTCGATCGTCACGCCGTTGACGAAATCAGCATCGCTCGAAGCGAGAAAGCAGATGACCTTCGCCTGGTCCTCGGGCACGGCCACCCGGCCCAGCGGCACGCGCGCGTTCTCGCGGGCTTGCTCCTCGGGCGATAGCCGGTCCCAGCGCGGGCGAAGCCGCGGGCTCAGGGTGAGGCTCGGGGCGATCGCGTTCACGGTCACACCGTAAGGACCCAGCTCGAACGAGAGCTTACGCGTGAAGGCGATGATCCCGCCCTTGGCCGTCGCGTAGGCGCTGCTGCTCGTGGGGCTCACGCCCCGGCCGGCGATCGACGAGATATTGACGATCTTGCCGCTGCGCTGCCGCTTCATCACCGGCGCGACCGCGTTGCAGAAGAGGAACGTGCCGGTCAGGTTGAAGTGGAGCATCCGCTGCCACTCGTCGAGCGTCAGCTCGTCCACCCCGGCCGAGGGCTTCGGAATGATCGTGCTGCCGCCGACGGCGTTGACCAGAATATCGATGCGGCCGTGCTCGTGGACCACCCGCCCGACCGTCGCCGCCACCTGCCCGCCGTCGAGCGCGTCGGCCGCGAGGCCGTGAGCCGACCCCCCGGCGGCCCGCATGGCGCCGACTACCTGGTCCAGGGCTTCCTTGTCCACCTCGACCGCGACGACGGTGCCGCCCTCGCGACCGATGATCTCGGCGGTCGCCCGCCCGATCCCGCGGCCGGCGGCCGTGATGAGCGCGACCTTCCCCGTGAATCTCATGGCTCGTCCTCCGTCTTTCCTTTCCTAGGCGCGCCTCGGCCGGCGGAGCCCCCAGCCCCGCGACGGCCTGCGGCGCGCAAAACCCTAGGGCGCCCGACTTGCCTTGTCAATTCGCCCCTGCTAGGCTCCGGGCCATGAAATACGAAATGATCTCCGCCGACTGCCATCTCGATCTCTGCTGGCTTCCCCCCGACCTCTTCACGTCCCGCGCCTCCGCGGCGCTCAAGGAGCGGATGCCGTACACGAAGGACAGCCCGAAGGGGCCGGTCTGGGTCACCAACAAGGGCGCCAGCCTCGGGCTCGCGTGCGGGATGGGTTCGGCGGGCCGTGAGTACGTCCCCGGACGCATCCATCGCTCCGATCGCATGGCGTCGACCGGCCTCTACGAGGATGGCAAGCGCGGGATCCGGCGCATCACCGACCCCGATCTTCGGCTCAAGGATCAGGACCGGGACGGCGTCCAGGCCGAGGTGCTCTACGGCGTCCTCGGCACAACCGGCCGCATGAACGACCCGGAGGCGGCGGTCGAGGTCCTGCGCATCTACAACGAGTGGCTCGCCGACTTCTGCTCGGCGCATCCCGACCGCTACGTCGGGCTGGCGTCCATCCCGAACCATCCGCTGGAGGCGGCCATCGCCGAGGTCGAGCGCGTCGTCAAGCGCGGCGCGCTCCGGGGCCTCGACATCGCCAACTCGTCGGACCTCAAGCCGCTCTGGGACCCCTACTGGAATCCGCTCTGGGACGCGATCGACAGCTGCGGCCTGCCGCTCCACTTCCACACGGTCGGCGGCTACACGCCCGAGCACATCCGCAAGGTCATCATGATCGGCTCCGACCCGTCGCGCGCCAACGCCGCGGACGCGCCGAAGGTCGATCTGCCGGTCGCGCGCTCGGCGTTCGCCTCGAACATCACCCAGTTCCAGATGAACATGTCCAACATCCTCACCTCGATGATCTTCGCGGGCGTGTTCGAGCGCTATCCGCGGCTGAAGCTGGTGCTGGGCGAGTCCGGGATCGGCTGGATCCCGTACGTCCTCTGGCGCATGGACGCCGAGTGGGAGGATCAGTTCAAGGACCTCTCGCTGACGATGCCGCCGAGCGAGTACTGGAAGCGGCAGTGCTGGGCGACCTATCAGACCGATCCGATCGGGGTGAAGCTGCTCGACGAGCTCGGCGCCGACAAGGTCATGTGGGGCTCGGACTTCCCCCATCCTGACGGTGTGTGGCCCGACTCCCGCGAGTACATCGCCCGCGAGCTCGGCCATCTCCCGGAGGGTGTGCGCCGAAAGGTCGTTTGCGAGAACGCCGGAAAGCTCTACGGGCTGATCAGGTAGCCCCGCGCGCCCGGCCCGCGTCGGGCCGTCTCAGGCGGTGCTGAACGACTGGCGGGGTCGCTGGTTCGGCAGGGCCAGCGCGACCAGGTGGTCGAGCTGACCGAAGTCGAAGGGCTTCGGGATGAACGCGAACACGCCCTGGTTGAGCGCCTCGGCGGCAGCCTTGCTGTCGCGGCTCGCCGTGATCACCATCACCGGGACGTTCGTGTCGATTCCGCGGATCTGTTTGAGCGCCTGAAGACCGTCCATCACCGGCATGTGCAGGTCGATGAGGACCAGGTCGGGGCGGCCGCGCAGCATCTTCATCACGCCGTCGGCGCCGTTGGCGGCCGTCTCCACGATGTACGTCGTGCCGTGGCTGAAGCTCTTGAAGAACTCCGTCAGCACCTGTCGGATCGTTTCCTCATCGTCGATGATGAGAACCCGCTTCTTAGGCCTCTCGAACGGCTTGTTGGGGCTGCCTTCTGTGCGAGCCATGGGCAACGTGTGGAGAAACAGCAAGCAAAGTGCCACTGGACCTTAATGGCCAATCGTGATTGTTCTCGGGCGCTTACAGGGGTTGGCTCGAGCGTCAGATCCCCGTCGTTGTGACAGGGTGGTCTGCCAATCCGGCGCGTGAGTCTTTCCGGAATGAGCCCGCCCTATCGGCGAGCGCGTCTACTTCAGATCGCGCGCTTGTCCCTGAGCGCCTTCAGCTCGTCCGCGCTCAGGCCCAGCCACTGGCCGAACACTTCCGCGTTGTGCTCGCCGAGCATCGGCGCGCGCGTGACCTCGGTCGGCGACTCGGACATGCGCACGGGATTGCCCGCCATGGGATAGCGGCCGCGCGCCGGATGGTCGAGGTCGACCACCATCCGGCGGTGCAGCAGCGACGGATCGGTGAACACCTCGCCCGAATCGAGCACCGCGCCGCACGGAATTCCCGCCTCGCCAAGCGTCTCCATCACCTCGTGCTTGGTCCGCTTCTCCGTCCATCCCTCGACGAGCGCGTCCAGCTCGTCGTTGCGCGCGACCCGTCCCATCCGGTCGGCGAGCGACGGGTCGTCTCCGAGCTCGGGACGCCCGAGAATCTTCGAAAAGATCTTCCACATCTCGAGCGTCGCGCAGTGGATGAAGACATAGTCGTTCGGCCCGAACGGACGGCAGTGGTAGAGGTTCGACGGCGCGCCGCCCGGAGAGCGATTACCGCGCCGCGGCACAGGCTTGCCGGTGGAATAGTGCTCGCGGAAGTGGATGCGCACCAGGTTGAGAACAGCGTCCTGCTGGGCGACCTCGATGCGCTGGCCCACACCGGTGGTCTGGCGCTGGACGATCGCCGCGAGGATCCCGATGGCCAGGTGAAGCCCCGCGCCCGTGTCGCCGAGCCCCGCCTCGACCTTTGTGGGCGGACCGTCGCCGGTTCCGGTTACGCTCATCGCGCCGCCCATGGCCTGCGCGATCATCTCGAAGCTCTTGTAGTTCGCGTAGGGCCCGGTGCTGCCGAAGCCCTTGACCGAGGCCGAGATGATCCGCGGATTCATGCGGCGCAGGTCCTCGTAGCCGAAGCCCAGCCGCTCGAACGAGCCCGGACCGAAATTCTCGATCAGGACATCGGCGCGCTCGACCATCTTCTTGAGAATCGCGCGTCCCTCGGCGGTCTTGAGGTCGAGCGTGACGCCCTTCTTGTTGTTGTTCAGCATCAGGAAGAACCAGGCGTCAAGATCGGGACTCTCCGACAGCGCGCGGCGCCCCGGCTCGCCCCCGGGCGGCTCGATCTTGATGACGTTCGCGCCGAGCCACCCCAGCATCTGGGCACAGCTCGGGCCTGCCTCGTACTGCGTGAGGTCGAGCACCACGATCCCGTCGAGGGCCTTGGCCATTTGGGTCACATCCTCCTGGGGCTAGGTCGAATAGGCGGAGAAGCGAATGGTGGTGGCGCGCGCCGTGTAGTCGGTCACCACGTTGACCACCGCCGGCTTGCGGGACGCGTACGCCCGCTCGAGGGCCGCCCGGATCTCATGCGGCTTTTCGACGAACTCGCCGTGCGCGCCGTAGTCGATGGCGATCTTGTCGTACCGGGTATAGCCGAGGTTGCGGCCGGGCTTGTCCTGCTTGGGGTCCGCGGTCCAGCCGCCGTTGTTGCTGATGACGACCAGCACGGGGATTTTGTGGCGCACCGCCGTGTCGATCTCCGTCCCGTTGATGCCGTAGGAGCCGTCGCCGTGCAGGACGACCACCTGCGTCTCAGGGCACGCGACCTTCGCGCCGATCCCGAACGGCAGGCCGACGCCCATGCAGCCGAACGGGCCCGAGTTGAGCCGGTGGCCGGCCGTGAAGGTCGGGATCGACTGGCGCCCGTAGTTGAGGATCTCCTGGCCGTCGACGACCAGGATCGCGTCGCGCCGCAGGAAGTCGCGGACCTCCTTGCAGAGGCGGAGCGGATGGATCGGCACCTTGTCGTCGCTCATGGCCTTCTCGGACTCGAGACCCTTCTCGGCGTCGATACTTTTGAGCCGCTCGACCCACGTGCGGTAGCGCCCCTTGTCGAGCTTGCCCTTCGCCTCGGCGGTCAGCTGCGAGAGGACGGCGCGGGCGTCGCCGAATATCGGCACATCCGCCGGGCGGTTGTGGCCGAGCTCGGCCGGATCGACGTCGACCTGGACGATCTTCACGTCGGCGGCCCAGCGCGGAGGGCGCCCGAACTGGATGACGTAGTTGAAGCGAGTGCCGACGTTCAGGACCACGTCGGCCTCGCCGAAGGCGCGGGCGCGGGCGAAGAGGAACGCGAGCTCGTGGTCTTCGGGGATGGATCCGCGCGAGAGCGGCGTCGTGTAGAAAGGGATCCCCGCGGTCTCGACGAACGTCTGGAGCGCCGCGCCGGCGTCCGACCACCACACGCCGCTCCCGGCGACGATCAGAGGCCGCTCGGCCCGCGAGAGCAGCGCGATCGCCTCGGTGATCGCCGCGGGATCGCCGTGAGCGCGGGGCGCCGGCCGCCAGTGGGCCGGCATCGGGATAGACGACTCCTCGACCACCTCACCCAGGACGTCGCCGGGAAGGTCGAGGAACACCGGCCCCGGCCGGCCGGACGTGGCCTGGCGGAACGCGGTCGCGACCACGTCGGGGATGCGCTTCGCATCGAGGATGCGCGTGGCCCACTTGGTGATCGGCTTGTACAGCGAGAGCTGATCGACCTCCTGGAAGGCGTCCATGCCGAAGTAGATCCGCGGGCTCGTGCCGCCGACGGCGACCAGGGGCGCGGCGTCCACGAACGCGTTGGCCACGCCGGTCGCCATGTTGATCGTTCCCGGGCCGGAGGAGGCCATGCACACGCCCGGGCGCCGCGTCAGGCGGCTGTAGGCGTGCGCCATCATCGCGGCACCCTGCTCGTGACGGCTGTCGATCGCCCGCACGCCGAGCTTGATGCAAGCGCTCTCGGTCTCGAGCATCGGTCCGCCCATGAGATAGAAGAGCGTGTCCATCCCCTGGGTCTTGAGCGACTTCGCGAGCAGCTCCGAGCCGGTGATCGCTCCCATGGCGCCCTCCGTGTAACGAGCCGGTGGCTGAGAAGATACCCGAATTCGGCGCCGGTGTCTTCGTTCGCGGGCGTGCGGTGTCGAGTGGCAGGGCCGGGGGGTGCGTGAGACACTTGGACCATGCGATTTTCCGGCGTGGGCTGGCTCTACGGAATGGTCGCGACGCTCTTGGCAATGGCGCCCGCGATCGCCCTGGCCCCGGCTGCCGCCCAGGTTCGGGAGTCGCCGGACCCGGCGTTCCGCGTGGAGTGGTCGAAGGAGGGGCGCAAGGTCAACGGCTACGTCTACAACCAGACGAGCCGGTACGCCGCGCGCATGAGTCTCTTGGTGGAGGGCGTAGACGCTTCCGGAAAGGTCGTGGCCGCGACTCCGACGTGGGTCCCCGACGTCCCGCCGAACAACCGGGCATACTTCCAGGTCGCCGTGCCGGACGCCCCGTCCTATCGAATCACGATCGTGTCCTACAACTGGATCCAGGAAATCGCATCGAGCAGCGATCGTTGGAGGGCCCGTTGATGTCGCGCCGCTGGAGAACCGTGGTCATGCTTTTGGGTGCCCTGGTGGGTGCTTCCGGTACGTTCGCGCCGCCCGCGCCTGCCGGCGACGTCGTCTCGAAGGAGACGATCGACGAGTACTTCCAGCTGGAATGGTCGAAGACCGGGCGCAAGGTGAACGGCTACGTCTACAACTCCTCGAACCGCCGCGCCGGCCACATGCAGCTGCTCGTGGAGAGCCTCGACGCCGCCGGCGCCGTCGTCAACAGAACGTCGACCTCGGTGCGCGATGTCCCGCCCAACAATCGCGCGTTCTTCGAAACCTCGGTCGCCGAGGCTCCGTCCTACCGGGTCTCGATCATCAGCTTCGACTGGGTCGAGCCGCGCGACCGCATAGACCGTCGGAGGAGCTTCTAGCTTCCGCCCGGCTTAGACCGCCGGCTCGCCGGCCGTCACCGCGATGCACTGGCCCGAGAGGTTCTTCGCGGCCTCGCTGCACAGGTAGACCGCGAGCGTCGCGATGTCCTCCGCGGTCGACATGCGCCCGAGCGGTGAGCGCGCGACCAGCCGCTGGCGCTCCTCCTCGAACGAGACGCCCTTCACCTTGGCCTGGCCGGCGATGACGCTGTCGATGCGCGGCCCCGCGACGGCGCCGGGCGCGATCGCGTTGACCCGGATGTTGTGGGGCGCCAGCTCGAGGGCGAGGCCGTACGTCATCCCGACCTGCCCGGCCTTGGCCGAGCAGTAGCCGATCCGATAGGCGAGGCCGCGGCGGCCCGCCACGGACGAGATGTTCACGATCGAGCCCTCGCCGGCCTTGATCATCGAGGGCACCACGAAGCGCGTGCACATGTACGAGCTCGTCAGGCACGAGTTGATCGTGTAGAACCAGTCCTCAGTCGTGTAATCCTGCACCGGCTTGGTGGGGCCTCCGTCGCCGGCGTTGTTCACGAGTGTGTCGATCTTGCCGAAGGCCTTCACCCCGGCCTCCACCATGCGCTGCACGTCGGCCTCGACGGCCGCATCGCCGACCACCGCGATCGCCCGGCCGCCGTCGGCCTTGACCATCGCGGTCGTCTCCTCGACGAGCTCGCGGGAGCGCGCCGCACAAACCACGGCGGCGCCCTCGTGCGCGAACACGCGGCTCAGCACGCGCCCGACTCCCTTGCTCGCGCCGGTGATGAGGGCGACCTTCCCCTCGAGCTGTCCCATTGAATTCGTCCTCCGTGCTCAGCGAAACGCCTGGATGAGCTCCTCGAGGGCCACCATCTGCCCGCCCCGCGTCGACGACGGCACCACGATGAGCGTCCGCACGCCGGTCGCCGCCCACGCCTCGACGCCCGCCCGAACGTCCTTCACGCTGCCGAAGAGCGTGACGTCGCCCAGCCACCGGTCGGACATCAGCTCGGGGATCCGCTGCACCTCGCCCTGCGCGAGCGCAGCCCGGATGGCCAGCATCTCCTCCTCGTAGCCCGCCTCGATCCAGTAGTTCTGGTAATTCGGCAGGCGCACATAGGACGCGAGGGTCTTTCGCATCACCACCGCAGCCGCGGCGCGGTCTTCGTCGATGCAGGTCGGCACCATGTTAGCGATGAAGAACGCGGTGTTCTCACGCGCCGACGCCGGAAGGTGGCGGAGCGACGCCGCCATGTGCGAGCGAGCGCCATTCGCCCACACGGCGCCCTGCGCAACCTCGCCGGCCAGCTCGACCATGCGGCGGCGAAGCGTCGCGAGCACGATCGGCGGGAGCCCGCCGACCTGACTCGCGTATTCGCGCACGTCGGCCACGAACTTCCGGATGTCCTCGAGCGGCTTGCCGGCCCGGAGCCCGAGCCGCTCGTAGGTCGGCCCGTGACTCACGCCGATCCCGAACCGGAAGCGGCCGCCCGACAGCTCGTGGATGACCGCGGCCATCTGCGCGTACTCGAACGGGTGGCGCGTGTAGATGTTGGCGATGCTGGTGCCGAAGGGGATCTCGCGCGTCGAGAGCGCGAGCGCCTCGCAGAGGGCCAGGCCGTCGCCGGGGCTCGGGCAGTAGAGACCAGTGAACCCCTCGCGCTCGAGGCGCTGGGCCATCTCGAGCGTCGCGCGGCGCCGACCGGCCACCGCGACGAGACCCACCGCCGGCTTCGGCGTCATTTCGGTGAGTATACGGCCTCCTTGCCACAGGCACCCCGCCCTCACTATGATCGGCGCGCTCGGGGCGCCGAGATCAGCGCCCCCGACGGGAGGCATCATGAGGATCCACCGGCTCTACACGGACAAGAACGGCGAGTCGCACTTCCAGGACGTCGAGGTGGAGTACGCCGAGACGACCCGCGCTGGGAAGCTCTCGAAGCGGATTCCCGCCACCGGGATCATCTTCCGCGAGGTCCAGCCCGACTACGATCTGGACTGGCACCCGGCGCCGCGGCGCCAGTACATCATCAACCTGGACGCGGGCGTTCAGATCACCGCGAGCGACGGCGAGTCGCGGCGCATCGGCGCCGGCGAGGTTCTCCTCGTCGAGGACACCACCGGCAAGGGACATCTTTCCAAGGCCATCGAGGGCAAGGTTCGGAACTGCATCTTCGTCACGCTGGAGTGAGAGGCGGCCCGGTCCCGGGCCGCCCGCGTCAGGGCTGGATCAGACCGCGGCGGACGGCGTAGCGCACGAGCCCGGCCGTCTCGTGGATGTCGGTCTTCTTCATGATCCGGGTCCGGTGGGACTCGGCGGTCTTGAAGCTGATGGCCAGGAGCCTGGCGATCTCCTTCGTCGACTTGCCCTCGGCGACCAGCTGGAGCACCTCGCGCTCGCGGGACGTCAGGGGATCGCGCGGGAGCTCGGTTCGGCTCATCGAGGCGTTGACGACCGCCTGTGACACACCCGGGCTCAGGTACATCATGCCACGCTGCACCTCGCGAATCGCCAGCACGAGGTCGTCGGCCGCCTGCGCCTTGAGGACGTAGCCCCGCACGCCGACCTGGAGCGCGTCGAGTACATATTGATCCTCGGCGTGCATCGTCAGCAAGATCGCCCGCGCCCGCGGGCACACCCGGAGGATCTCGCGCGCGGCGTCGCGACCGTTCAGGAGTGGCATCGAGAAATCCAGGACCGCGATGTCGGGGCAGCGCTCGCGGGCGGCCCGGACGGCCTCCTGGCCGTCGCCGGCCTCGGCAACGACCTCGAACCCTTTCCCCTCCAGCAAGGCCTTCAGGCCCTGCCGGACGAGGGTGTGATCATCGGCGAGAAGAATCCGCGTCGGCAACGTCCACCTCCACCGGGACCGACATGACGAGCTGCGTGCCGCCGCCGGGACTAGCGACGATCGTCAGCTTTCCGCCGATCCCGTGCAATCGCTCCTGGATGCCGATGAGCCCGAGGCCGCGCGCGCCGCGCCGAGCCAGCACGGCCGGCACGTCGAATCCCATCCCGTCGTCCCGGATGGTGCAGCGCAGGGTGCGCCCGCGCCGCTCGATACCGATCGAGACGCGCGTCGCCTGGGCGTGTCTGGTCACGTTGGTGAGCGCCTCCTGGACGATGCGGTACAGGACCGTCTCCGTCGTCGAGGACAGCCGTGTTCCCGGCGAGCCATCGACAGAGATCTGCAGCCCCGTCCGGCGCGAGACACCGTCGGCGAGGAACTCCAGCGCGGGCCGGAGCCCGAGGTCGTCGAGAATGGTCGGGCGCAGCTCGTGCGAGAGATGCCGGAGTTGCTCCTCGATCTTGTCCAGGAGCCCCCGGATGTCCTCCAGGCGCCGCGCGGCGTGGGACGGCAGGTCGCGGGCGATCTCGACCAGCCCGATGTGCACCGAGGCGAGGAGCTGCCCGGCTTCATCGTGCAGCGCATGGGCGATGCGCTTGACCTCGGCCTCCAGGCCCTCGTTCAGGTGATGCAGCGCCTTCGCGGCCAGCTTGCGGTCGGTGATGTCGCGTGCCACCCCGAGGACGCCGGCGATCCGCCCGTCGCGCACCAGCATCGTCGCGACGATCTCGGAGGGGATCGTGGCGCCGGAACTGGCGCGAATGCCGACCTCGAGCACACCGGGCGCGCGGCCGCCAACGGCCGCGCGGCGAAGCTGGCCGGCGCGCTCGCGATCGTCCGGATCGACGAGCAGGGCGAAGTCCTTGCCGATCCAGTCGTTGCGGGACCAGCCGGTCATCGTTTCGAAGACCGGATTCAATGACGTGATCTTGCCGTCGGACGCGAGCGTGAAGATGACGTCGCGGGCGGTCTCCACCACGCTCCGGTAGCGCTCCTCCGAATCGCGGAGCGCCGCGTTGACCTCCTGGCTCCGGCGATGGGACATCTCGAACGGCAGCACGCTCTCGACGAAGAACTTACCGGCAGCGCGGAGCGTGCGCGCGCCCTCCTCCCGCGTCGCCACCGCCAGGAGCACCTTGAGCAGGGCGCGATGCTGGATCGAGGCCAGGTCGTGCACGCCGAGGCCCCGCGCAAGTGCCTCGCGGCCGAGATCGTAGGCTTCCTGCAGCGCCGCCTCGCCGCGCCCCGACAGGAACCCTTGCAGCGCCCGCGCGTACCGCCGGGTCAAGGCGCGGAGCTCGGGATTCACGGCTCCCCTTCCTGGTAGCGCGCGACCAGCACGAGCGCGTCGTCGGTGCCGCGGCCGAAGCGTTCGAGGATGCGGTCGGCGAGCACCTGCGGCCCGTCGCGATGCGCGCGGAACTCGTCGAGGAACTCGCTCCGCACGCCGTCAGTCGCCAAGATCAGCGTGTCACCAGGCACGACCGGTACGATCGCGGCCGTCAGCGCCGGCATGTGCACGCCCAAGACACCGCCGCGAAGCAGGAGCAGTTCGCGCGATGGAGTCGACGCGGCCTGCGCGCGTAGCAGGAGTCCCTCGACGTTGCCGACGCCGAGCCATGTCATCCTCTCCTCGGCCACATTGAACGCCGCCACGCTGAGGACCGCGCCGCGCGACCCGATCAGGCTCCGGTGGCATTCCTGCATCAGCTTGATGAGGGGCTTGTCACCGTGACGCTCGATCGACCGCACGGCCGTTTTGGACGCATTCGCGGCCTCGGCCCCGTGTCCCAGCCCGTCGACGACACCGACAATCGCCCCGCCGGGGATTTCCATCGCCACGTAGTGGTCGCCGGACTCGGTCTGGCCCGGGCGGGCCAGCTCGGCGACGGCCCACTCGATCGGCCCGGTTCTCACCGCTTCCACTTCCGGACGGTCACCTGCGTGCCCTTGCCGAAGTCGGACGCGATCTCGAAGTCGTCCATCAGGCGCCGGGTGCCCGGCAGCCCCATGCCGAGGCCTCCCGAGGTCGAGAATCCATCCTCCATCGCCCGGCCGACATCGGGGATGCCCGGCCCGTCGTCCCGGGCGACGACCTCGACGCCGCGACGACTGCGGTCCTCGACTAGTCGGAGGACGATCTCGCCGTGCAGCGCGTAGCGAACGATGTTGCGCGCCAGCTCGGAGATGGCGGTGGCGACGACCGCCAGGTCGGTCGTCGAAAACCCGCAGTGCGACGCCAGCTCTCGGCCCTTCTGGCGGGCGGCGACGATGTCGGCGTCGCAGTCGATGGGCACTCGCACCTCATCAACGATGAGCCACCTCTTGGCCGGGTCCCCTGCCCTTGCGGTCAAGGTAGGCAAGGCCTTCTTCCAGGTCCAGCGAGGTCGCGATACCCTCGAGCGAGAGCCCGAGCTTGACCATCGAGAACGCCACCTCCGGTTGAATCCCTACGATGACGGTCTCGGCCCCGCGGAGCCTGATCATGTGGGCCACGTCGCGGAGGGTGCGCGTCGCGAACGAGTCGATGACGTCGAGGGCGGTGACGTCGACGATCACGCCCCGCGCGCGCACCTTGCTGACCGACACGACCAGCGTATCGCGAAGCTGCCTGAGGTCCTCGTCGGTGAGGGCGGACTGTACCGTCGCAATGAGATACGCGCCCTGCTTGAGGATCGGGACCTGCACGACACCCTCGCCGTCGCTACGCGGGGGAGGGCGTCGCCGGCTCTTGCAGCGGCACGACCTTGTAGCCCAGGAGCCGCTCGGCCTCTTCGATACCGCCCTGGAGGTCGCCGACGGTGTTCATCTTGCCGAGGTCGACGCCGATGTTGACGAGCGTCTGGGCGATCTCGGGCGACAGGCCGGTGACGATGACGACCGCGCCGAGGAGGCGCGCTGCCTCGACCGTCTGCACCAGGTGGTTCGCGACGGGCGAGTCGATGTAGGGAACGCCGGTGATGTCCAGCACGACGACCTTGGCCCGGTTGGTCCGGATGCCGCGCAGGAGTTGCTCGGTGAGCTGGCGCGTGCGCTGCGGGTCGATGACGCCGATGATCGGCAGGATGAGCAGCCGTTCGCGGACCTGGAGCACCGGAGTCGACAGCTCACGGATCGCCTCCTGCTGCTCGCGGATGATGCGCTCGCGCTCCTGGACGAACCCGACGGCGACCGTGCCGGCAATCCGGTTGGCGGCCGGCTCGTAGGCGTCGAGGATCCGGTTCAGCTTGTTGAAATCCTCGCGGTACTTGCCGAAGAGCGAGCGGCCCAGCACGTCGCGGAGCAGCAGCACGATCCCGACGACTTCGTGCGTCTCGACCCCTCGGGGAATGATGCGCTCGGAGAGGTTTCGCGCGTACGCCTGCAGGGCCTCGTAGGTGCCCGTCTCCAGGGCCTCGACGTAGTTGTCGTACACCGAGGTCGCCTCGGCGAAGATCTCTTCCTTCGTCATCGCCGTGAGCAGCTGCGCCTCGGTGATGAGACGGGCCCACTCTTCCCGTAGCTGGGCGCGCTGCTGCCGGAGGTGCGCGACGAGCTCGCGCAGTCGCGACGCCGTCGTCTCGAGACGCGGCTCGGTGAGGGTTGCGAATTCCTGGCTATTGGCCACCGGACACCTCCCCAGCTCCGCTCGCCATCCGTGGGTGGATGGTGGATACCCCCGCGGGCACGTGCGCAGCAGTGTACCGCGCCAGGCGAGGCCGCCTATAGGGTGTTTACCTGACTCGGAGGGCCGGTAAAGCCCTAGGGAGGCCGTTGGCCCATCGGCAAACCGAGGCAGTGTTCGGCGGGCGCCTAGGCTCGCCGCACGGGCGTCAGCCCATACTCGGCGATCTTGTGCAGCATCGTCTTGTAGCTGACCCTGAGAATCCGCGACGCCAAGGCCCGATTCCAGTGGACCCGTTCGAGCACCTCGGCAAGGGTGTTGCGCTCGGCCTCCTGCGCCGCCCGACGCGCGACCTCGCGCAGGCTCTCGGGCACCAGGACCACGGGCCGAACGATCCCGGACCCGTTGCGGCCGCTCGCGACGAGCGTTTCGAAGGCTTGCTCACCGTCGTCGAGGACCACCATGCGACGGATGACGTTCTCGAGCTCTCGGATATTGCCCGACCACGAGTGCTGGGTAAGGCGCGCCAGGGTCTCCGGCGAAAGCTGCTTCTGCCGCCGGTACTGTTTGTTGAAGCGGGTCAGGAACAGCGCGACCAGGCCGGGAATCTCCTCCCGCCGCTCCCGGAGGGGCGGGATCCGGAGCTCGACGACATTGAGTCGATAGTAGAGATCGTCTCGGAACTCGCCGAGCGCCATCTGGCGCTCGAGGTCCCGGTTGGTGGCCGCGATCACGCGAGCGTCGACGTCGATCAGGCCGTGGCCTCCCACGCGGGCGAAGGTGAAATCTTGAAGCACGTGCAAGAGCTTGGCCTGGAGGGCCAGCGGCAGCTCCGCGATTTCGTCCAGGTAGAGCGTGCCGCCCTTCGCGTACTCGAACTGCCCGGGCTTGCGCCGATGGGCCCCGGTGAAGGCCCCCCGCTCGTGCCCGAACAGCTCGGACTCGAGCAGATCGTGAGGAATCGCAGCGCAGTTGACCTTGACGAACGGCCCATGGCACCGGCTGGAATGCGCGTGGATGCTCCGGGCGACGAGGTCCTTGCCTACTCCGCTCTCGCCCCGGATCAGCACCATCGCGTCGGTATCGGCGATGCTCTCGATGATAGTCCGGACCGCCCGCATCGACGGGCTCGTGTCGAGAATCGCCTGCCCCGCGAGGGCCTCCTTCTGCACCGAGGCCACGACGCCCGCCGACACGGCTAGCGCCTGACCAGAGTCCAGCCGAAGTTGTCCATCTCCTCGGTGAGGTCCCTGCGCCGGCGGCTCTGCCAGCGCCGCTCGTTGACCACGAGCTGGTAACGCCGTCGGCGATCCCGCACCCGGCGATCGACGATCACCTCGACCGTCTCGTTTCCATAGAGATGCTTCAGATACGTGAATCGGCCCGGCGCGGCGCGCGACACGATGACCAGGAGGCGCCCCAGCACCGGCTTCGGAACCTGCTGTTCGCTGCCGATCAAGGCTGACCTCCCGCGTTCGTCTTGATCTGCCAGCCGGAGCCGAGCGGCTCGATCACCCTCCTCCGGCGCGCCTCGGCCAGGAAGGTCAGGACGTGCTCGTCGCAGATGCCGTGCGAGATCTCGTCGCCCGGCGGCTCCTTCTCCCGGAGCACCACGAAGTTTCCGGCCTGCTGACACCATGCGCACACGACCTTCATGACGCCACCTCCCGTGAGCCTGTCGTCAAGGTAGAGGTCGCGAGCAGTTTTCTCCATCGGGCGTTTCCCGGAGGCATCGCAGGGAATTCCCCGGGACCGCCGCCGCCGCCGGCAGCGGCTTGCGTGGCTCGCGCGGTGGCGGTATTCATGGGCCGCGGTGCGCGAACGGGCCGCCGGCGTGAGGGCCCAGCGCGGGAGGCGCCCACACATGCGAAGGCTCGACGGCAAGGTGGTTGTGGTGACCGGCGCCTCGCGCGGCATCGGCGCGGAGATCGCGCGGCTCTTCGCGGCCGAAGGCGGCCGGGTGCTCTGCGCCGCGCGCACGCTCCGGGAGGGCGACCACCAGCTGGCGGGCTCGCTCGAGACGACCGTGGCAGCGATCCGTCAGGCCGGCGGCGAGGCACGGGCGATCACGGTGAACATCGCCGATCCCGCCGAGTGCGAGAAGCTCGTGCGCGCGGCCGAGGAGAGCTACGGGCCCGTCGACGTCCTCGTCAACAACGCGGCGCTCACGTACTACCTGCCGGTGAAGGACTTCCCGCTGAACAAGTGGCTGCGCTCGTGGGCCGTGAACTTTCACGCGCCCTTCGTCCTGAGCCAGCTGGCGCTCGCCGCGATGATTCCGCGCCGATCCGGCGCGATCGTGAACATCTCGTCGGGCGCCGCGATCGGGCCGGGGCGGGGCCCGTATCGGGACCCTGCCGCCGGCGGCCGCGGCGGAACTTGCTACGGGGCCGAGAAGGCCGCGCTCGAGCGGTTTACGCAGGGGCTGGCGGCCGAGGTCTACCCGTACGGCATCTCGGTCACGTGCGTCTCGCCCTCGCAGATCGTCCCGACGCCGGGCACCGTCTACCACCGGCTCGTGAAGAGCATCGACGATCCGCGCGGCGAGCCGCCGGAGCTGATGGCGAAGGCGGCGCTCCTCCTGGCCACCGAGCCGCTCGATCGCGTGACCGGGCGCGTGACCTACAGCCAGCAGATCCTGAAGGAGTTTGGCTGGATCAGCGACGCGCGCGGGCGGGGCGTCGAGACGCGCGGCAGCGGCTACGCGGAGGCGTGAGCGCGGCTCACCGGCCGGCCGCGCGGCGGTAGACCTGGGCCGTCGCGTCCGCCATTGCGTGGACGCCGAACTCGTGCCGGACGCGCTCGCGGCCGGCCTGACCCAGGCCCTTGCGCCGCGCTGGATCGGACAGGAGCGCGGCCACGGCCTCCGCCAACGCGGCGGGATCCTCGGGCGGCACCAGCACGCCGGTCTCACCCGACGCCACGACATCGCGATGGCCGGGAACGTCCGTCGCCACCACCGCGAGACCGGCCGTCATCGCCTCGAGCACCGCGAGCGGGAGGCCTTCTTTTCGCGAGGCGGCCACGTAGAGATCGAGCGCCGCCTGGACGCGCACCGGATTCTCCACGAAGCCGGTGAAAATCACCCGATCCGACAGCCCGCTTTCGGCGACCAGCCGCCGAATCCGCTCGAGCTCGCCGCCGCCTCCGACCAGGACGAGCACCAGCCGCGGAAACTGGTCTTTCAGACGCCGGAGCGCGTCGACGAGGAGCTCGATCCGCTTGACCGGATCGAAGCGGCTGACGCAGCCGATCACCAGGTCGGCGGCGGTGAGCCCGAGACTCTCCCGGCGCATCGGCGATTCGAGCAGGAGCCGCTCGTTCTCCTCGACGTCCACGCCGTTGACGATCACGACGCTCTGCTCCGGACGGAAGAGCCGGAGCCCGAGGCCCTCGAGGTGCCCGGAGCGGGAGACGCTGATGATGACGCGGCTCCAGCGCGAGAGCCGGCGCTCCAGCGCGAGGTAGAGGGGCCGGGTGATCGGGCGGTAGTCCGCGTAGTGCAGCCCGTGAAAGGTGTGGATCGCGGGCACCCGCATCCAGCGCGCCATCGCTCGACCGTAGAGCCCCGGCCCCTTGCCGTGCGTGTGCACGACATCGACGCCGAATCGCGAGATCGCCCGCCGGGTGAGCGCGAAATGACGCGCGCCGAGCCGCCGGAGGGGAAGCTCCACGATCTGCAGGCCGAGCTCGCGGAAGCGATCGAAGAAGGCGCCGTCGCGCGGCGCGCCGATGATGAGCTCGAACTCCTTCTTCGGAAGGTGCCGGGCCAGATCCCAGACGTGCTGCGGCCCACCGCCGGGGCTCGTCGTCACCAGGAGCTCCAGGACACGGATCGGCCCCTTCGCCATCGTCGGCCTCCACTCTACACACTTCGTTGACCGCGTGTCCCCGAGGGACTACTCTCGGTCACCGGAGGCCCGCATGGATTGGCAAAAGGAGCTGGATGAGCTGAGACGCCGCGAGGAGTTCGCTGAGCGGCTCGGCGGACCCGAACGCGTCAAGCGCCAGCACGACGGTGGACGCTACACGATCCGCGAGCGGATCGCGCGGCTGGTCGATCCGGGCACGTTTCATGAGCTGGGAAAGATCGCGGGCCGGGCGACCTACGACGCGCGCAACGACCTCGAGGACTTCACGCCGTCGAACTTCATCTTCGGGCGGGCGAAGGTCGACGGGCGCGCCGTCGTGGTCGGCGGCGACGACTTCACCGTCCGCGGCGGTTCCGCCGATGCGACCATCAAGGGCAAGCACAACATGTGCGAGCGGATGGCGCACGAGCTCAGGCTGCCGCTGATCCGCCTCGTCGAGGGTTCCGGCGGCGGGGGCTCGGTCAAGACCATCGAGACGACGGGTCGTGCCAACGTTCCGGCGGTCGACGGCTGGGAGCTGGTCGTCCACAACATGGGTACCGTCCCGCGCGTGGCGCTTGGCCTCGGCTCCGTCGCGGGCCTCGGCGCCGCCCATCTCGCCGCCGCGCACTACTCCGTGATGATCAAGGACAGGTCCGCGCTCTTCGTCGCCGGGCCGCCGGTCGTCGAACGCCTGGGCCAGAAGCTCACGAAGAACGAGCTCGGCGGCTGGGAAATTCAGCTCAAGGCAGGCGCGGTCGACCACGCCGTCGACACCGAGGAGGACGCCTTCGCCTGCGCCCGGCGCTTCCTCTCCTATCTGCCGTCGTCGATCGACGATCTCCCGCCGCGCGGACCGCAGACTGACGCGACCGATCGGCGCGAGCCGTGGCTCTTCGAGGCGATCCCCCACGACGTCCGCAAGCCGTACAAGATGCGGGCGATCGTCGAGGCGGTCGTGGACCGCGGCTCCTTCTTCGAGGTGGCGGCCCTCTACGGCCGCGCGATGATCACCGGGCTCGCGCGCCTCGACGGCTGGCCGGTGGCGCTGATGGCAAGCGATCCGTTCTTCTACGGCGGCGCCTGGACGGCCGACACGTGCCAGAAGGTCGAGCGCTTCGTGGACACCGCGCAGACCTTCCACCTGCCGATCGTGTATCTCGTCGACTGTCCGGGTTTCCTGATCGGCAAGGACGCCGAGCAGACCGGCACCATCAAGCAGGGCGTACGCGCGATGTCGGCCATCTGGCAGACGACGACGCCCTGGTGCGCGATGATCGTCCGGAACGTCTTCGGCGTTGCCGGCGCCGCTCACCGCAACGGCAGCCGCTACTGCACGCGCTACGCCTGGCCGTCGGGCCGCTGGGGCTCGCTGCCGCTCGAGGGCGGCATCGAGGCGGCCTACCGGGCCGACCTGGACGCGGCGCCCGATCGAGCGGAGAAGATGGCCGAGATCGAGGAGCGCCTGACGAAGCTCCGCTCGCCGTTCCGCTCGGCGGAAACGTTCTGGATCGAGGAGATCATCGATCCGCGCGACACGCGCCCGCTCCTCTGCGAGTTCGCCAACCTCACGGCGCCGCTCCGGCGGCCGGGCCCCTCGCTGCACCACATGCGCGGGTAGAAGAGCGGCGGCTCGATGGCGCGCACGAGACGCCGCACGGTCGCGCTCGACCCGTCGTTCACGCGCATCCTCTGCATCTCCGCGCATCCGGACGACAACGAGTTCACGATCGCCGGCAGCGTGGCCGCGTGGGCCCGCGAGGGGCGCGAGGTCACCTTCTGCCTGGTGACGAGCGGCGGCGCCGGTACCAACGAGCACACGCGCGACCATACGGGGCTGGTGCCCGTGCGAGAGCGCGAGTCGCGGGACGCCGCGAAGATTCTCGGCGTGAAGGACCTCGTCTTCCTCGGTTACGAAGACGGGACCCTCGAGCCGACCTTGACGATGCGGCGCGATCTGACCCGCGTCATCCGCCGCTCGCGGCCCGACGTCGTGGTGTGCGGCGATCCGACGGTGCGCTGGTACGGCAGCGAATACCTCAACCATCCGGATCACCGCGCCGTCGCCAGCGCGGCGCTCGACGCGGTCTTCCCCGCCTCGGAGACGCGCGCCATCTTCCGCGAGCTCCTGGACGAGGGCCTCGAGCCCCACAAGGTGAAACAACTGCTCATGAGTGGATCGCTACAGCCCGACACCTGGTTCAACATCGGCGACACCCTCTCGCTCAAGTGCGCGGCGCTCCACGCCCACGTCTCTCAGGTGGGACCGGGTCAGTGGATCGAGAAGATGCTAGGCGCCTGGGCGCGCCGCGACGGCAAGCGGGCGGGGGTGAAGTACGCCGAAGCCTATCGCCGTTTCGTCCTCGATCGTGGCTAAACCCGGGGCCGGCCTCATGCTGGCGGGCTCCATCGTGACCTTCTCCGGCCTGTGCATCGTGCTGGTCCGCGTGTTCGGCGTGCCCGACTGGGGAGTCCTGCTGGTGGCCGGGGTCGGTCTCATCATGCTCGGCCTCATCCGCCGATTCACCAGTGGCTCGGAGGGACGGTAGCCGCGCCTGGCGCTACCGAGCCTCGACGATCTTGTGGCGCTGGGTGCCGAGGCTCGTGATACCCATCTCGACCACGTCCCCCGGCACGAGGTACTTCGGCGGTTTGGCTCCGTGGCCGACGCCGGCCGGTGTGCCCGTCGAGATCACATCGCCGGCACGCAGCGACATGAACCGGCTCACGTAGGCGATCAGCGCCGCGACCGAGAAGATCATCTTCGCGGTGTTGCCGTCCTGCCGCCGCTCACCGTTCACGGTCGTCCACAGCGCGAGCGCCTGCGGGTCGCCGACCTCGTCGGCCGTGACCAGCCACGGACCCGTCGGGCCGAACGTATCGGCGCTCTTGCCCTTCGTGGTGGTGCCGCCGTGCTCCATCTGGAAGGCGCGCTCCGAGACGTCGTTGACGAGGCAGTAGCCGGTGACGTAGCCGAGCGCTTCGGCCTCGCTCACGTAGCGCGCGTCGCGTCCCATCACGACGCCGAGCTCCACTTCGTAGTCGAGCTTCACCGCGCCCCGCGGGCGCACGATCGGATCGTCCGGGCCGCAGATCGCGCTCGGCGCCTTGATGAACAGGGTGGGCTCGTTGGGGAGCGTCATGCCCACCTCGGCCGCGTGGTCGGTGTAGTAGAGCCCGATGCAGACCATCTTGCCGATCGACGCGAGCGGGCAGCCCAGCCGCGGCCGCCCGCGCACCAGGGGCAGGCGCGCGAGCTTGGTCGCGCGCAGGCGGCGCAGGGCCGCCGGCGCGAGCGCCGCCGGGGTCACGTCCTTGATGACGCGCGAGAGATCGCGGAGCTTGCCGTCGCCGTCGATGACACCGGGGCGCTCGGCCCCGGCCCGTCCGAATCGCACGAGCTTCATGCCGGCCTCTCAGGCGTAGCGGATGCCGATGATCTCGCCGACCAGGGCGGGCTTGGCCTGCCCCTCGATCTCGACGGTCATCTCGGAGGTGACGCGCACGCCGTTACCCGACACTTCCTCGGCGCCCGTGATGCGCTGGTGCACGCGGATTCTCGCGCCGGCCTGCACCGGGGTGATGAAGCGGACCTTGTTCGAGCCGTAGTTGATGCCGCGGCTGCGCTTCTGGACCTCCAGCAGCGTGGAGGCCATCCGCGGAACCAGCGACAGCGTGAGAAAGCCGTGGGCGATCGTTTTGCCGCCAGGCATCTCCTTCTTCGCCCGCTCGACGTCGACGTGGATCCACTGATGGTCGCCGGTGGCGTCGGCGAACTTGTCGATCATCGCCTGGTCGACCGTCATCCACTCCGAGGGTCCTAGCTCGCGTCCGATGAGCTTCAAGAGGTCTTTGGGATACTCAACTGTGAGCTTGGCCATGTCCGTCCCTCCCTCGTTTTATAGGCGCGCCTCGGCCGGCGGGGCCCCAGCCCCGCGACGGCCTGCGGCGCGCACTACCACACGCGCGGCGGGACGGCCCAGGCCGTCTCGCGCGCGCGGCGCGCCTCGAAGTCGGCGATCTGCGCCTCGTAGCCGAGCGTCAGCCCGATCTCGTCCCGGCCGTTCAGCAGCATCTCCTTGCGGAACGCGTCCACGTCGAAGCGATGACGACCGCCGTCGGGCGCCGTCACCGTCTGCGCCTCGAGGTCGACCGTGATCTCGAGGCCCGGCTGCGCGTGGAGCTGACGGCGCAGATCGGCGGCGACGTCGGCGGGCAGGATCACCGGCAGCAGGCTGTTCTTGAAGCAGTTCTGGTGAAAGATGTCGCCGAGGCTCGGCGCGATCACCGAGCGGACGCCGTAGGCGCCGAGCGCCCACACCGCCGCCTCGCGCGACGAGCCGCAGCCGAAGTTCTCGGCGGCGATGACGATCTGCGCTCCGCGAAATCCAGGCTGGTTGAGGACGAATTCCGGCTTCTCCGAGCCGTCGGCGTTGAAGCGCACGTCGTGGAAGAGAAAGCTCGCGTACTCGGGCACGCTCTTGTCCTTGCGCAGGAAGCGCGCGGGAATGACCCGGTCGGTGTCGACGTTCGGCAGGTCGATTGGCACGGCGACCGCGGTGACGCGCGTGAAGGCCTGCACGCTACACCCCGAGCGCGCGGACGTCGGTGAGCCGGCCGGTCACCGCCGCCGCAGCCGCCATGGCCGGCGACATCAGGTGGGTGCGCGCCCCCTTGCCCTGGCGCCCCTCGAAGTTCCGGTTCGATGTGGAGGCCACCCGCTCGCCCTCGCCGGCCAGATCGCCGTTCATCCCTACGCACATCGAGCAGCCGGCGTCGCGCCACTCGAATCCCGCATCGACGAAGACCCGGTCGAGCCCCTCGGCCTCCGCGGCGCGCTTGATGAGCCCGGAGCCGGGCACGACCAGCGCCGGCACCACGGCGCGGCGCCCCTTCACCACACGCGCCGCGGCCCGCAGGTCGTCGAGCCGGCTGTTGGTGCACGAGCCGATGAACACGCGATTCACCGCGATCTCACCCAGCGGCGTGCCCGGACGGAGGCCCATGTAGGCGAGCGCGCGCGCCATGCTCTCACGTCGTCCAGCATCGCCCACCGCCGCCGGGTCGGGCACGCGCCCGGTGATGGGCAGCGCGTCCTGGGGGCTGGTGCCCCAGGTGACGGTTGGCGCGATGTCGGCGGCCGCCAGCGTGACCTCGCGATCGAAGACCGCGCCGGCGTCGCTGGGCAGGGTCTTCCAGTACGCGAGCGCCTGCGCCCAGGCGTCGCCGCGCGGGGCGAACGGCCTCCCCTCGATGAACGCGAAGGTCGTTTCGTCCGGCGCGATCATGCCGGCGCGCGCTCCCGCCTCGATCGACATGTTGCAGACGGTCATGCGCTCGTCCATCGACATGGCGCGGATCGCCGAGCCCGCGTACTCGATGGCGTGCCGCACGCCGCCGCCGGCGCCGATGGTCGCGATGATCGCCAGGATCACGTCCTTGGCCGAGACGCCGGTGGCCAGGCGGCCTTCCACCGAGATCCGCATGGTCAGGGGCTTCTTCTGCCAGAGAGTCTGGGTCGCCAGGACGTGCTCGACTTCGCTCGAGCCGATCCCGAAGGCGAGCGCGCCGAACGCGCCGTGGGTGGCCGTGTGCGAGTCGCCGCACACCAGCGTGATGCCGGGAACGGTCAGCCCCTGCTCGGGTCCGATGACGTGCACGATCCCCCGGCGGACGTCGCCAACGCCGAAGTGGACGATACCTTGGTCGGCGGTGTAGCGTGCGAGCGACTCGATCATGCCGCGCCCCTCGGCGTCGGGGCCGGGCGCCGCCGGCGAGGTCTGGACGTAGTGATCCGCCGTCGCGAAGGCGAGATCGGGGCGGCGCACCCGCCGCCCGCTCTTCGCCAGCCGTCCGAAGGCGGCGGTCGTTCCTTCGTGGAGCAGATGACGGTCGATGTAAAGGAGGACGTGTCCGCCCGGGCCCTCGGCCACGACGTGCCGGGCCCAGACCTTCTCGAACATGGTTTGCGGCGTCACCCTCGGCGATCTCCCGGGCGGAAGATTACTCGTGCCCCGGGGCCACCTCAACAACAAATCCGCAGCGAGTGCCTCGGACGGGATCAGCCGGACGAGCGAGGGCGCTCCTCGCTCGTCCGACTGCGCTTAGAGCGGAGTTACTGCGCCTCCAAGCTGCGCGGTGCCTCGACATCGTCGGTGCTGTGGGCCTGCGCCTTCTGGCCGCGCGGCGCCTCGACATCGTCCGTAGTGTGCCGCGGAGCCTCTACGATCTGACTGCGCGGTGCCTCGACACTGTTGAGGGATTCGCCTGCGTACGCGGCGGTTGCCATCAGTGCCGTTGCCAGCGCGATTACGAATGCGTTCGTGCGCTTCATCGTCACTCCTCCTCTGCCGTTCAGTATTCGCCGGACCGAGCGCTCGTGAGACCACCCGGCTCTCCAGCCGGCCGACCCATTGGTTACGCATCGGTCGTGCCAGACCCAACCAATGGGAATGATTGAGCAGGGGACGCGGCGCCGGTTCTAGGGCGAAACTCACCGGTTCACGATGAAACAGCGAGGACGCTTCTCGCGGACGGCGAGTCGTTTGTTTCGCCATGAAACGGTGTTTCGATATGGAACGCGGCCGGCGCATAGCCTCGCGATATTCTGCTGACTCACGTGGCGCCTGATTTGCCATCGGCGTAAACTTTGGGTGAGATGATGTCCGCGCCGGTCATCCTCACATTCATCTCGACGGTCGCTTTCGCGATCCAGCTGCTGATCTTCGCGTACCTCTACTCGTCCCACCGCGTACGCTTCTTCCAGTACCTGCTCGTCGCGTGGGGTGCGTACACCCTGTCGAAGGGTCTCAAGCTCGTGGACGGAATCGTCCTCGATGTCCAGCATCCGAGCTTCGCAACCGACCTGGCGACCGTCGCCGCCGTCGGCTTCACGCTTGCCGCGTCATTCGCTCACCGCTGGGACTATCGGCTGCGCGGGCGAGACGTTCTGGCGGGCTTCGGAGTCACCGTGCTGCTGGCACTCGTGGCCGGCAGTGACGAGGGTCAGCGCGCGGTCGGCATAGGCCTCGGCGTTGTTCAGATCGCGGCCGGCCTGCTCTTCTGGCCGCCGCGAGGCTCTATCACCGACTACCGAGGAGAGCGGCTCCTGGCCGGCCTCCTGGCACTCTGGGGCGGGCACCGCATTGCCACGCAGTTCCTGCCCACCGACCCCGGAACGGCCGGGTACTTCGCGGTGCACGCGATCTTCATCAGCCTTTACTTCCTGTCGACCTTTGCCGTGATCATCATGGTCCTGGAGCGGGCACGGGGCGAAAGCCAACGGCTCCACGCGCGCCTACGCGAAGCAGAGCGTCTGGCGACGACCGGCGAGCTGGCCGCCGGTATGGCGCACGAGATCCGCAACCCTCTCGCCGCCATCGTCAACGCCACCGTGCTGCTGACCGACGAGGCGAAGCTCACGCCCGACGAGCGCTCCTCGACACTCGCCGCAATTCGCATCGAGGCGCGCCGGCTCAACCGCATCCTGTCCGATTTCCTGCACCACGCACGCCCCCAGGAACCCCGGCGCGCGCCCGGCGACATTCGCGAGGTGGTCCAGCACGTGGGCATGTTGATCCGCGACGACCGCTCCCGTGCGCCCCGCATCGACGTGCGAGTCGCGGTCGATCCGACCGTGCCGCGCTTCGCCTTCGATCGTGACCAAGTCATCCAGGTTCTCTGGAATGTCGCCCTCAACAGCGTGGAGGCGATGAACGGGCGAGGGCGCCTGTCCCTCGAGGTCGCCCGACAGAACGGCGATGTCGCCCTCGCCGTCAGCGATACCGGGCCCGGGATCCTTCCCGAGAATCTCCCCCGCGTGTTCGAGCCGTTCTACTCGGGCAAGCGGAACGGCAGTGGGCTCGGCCTCACCATCGCCGAGCGCATCGTTGCCGCGCACGGTGGTCGGATCGAGATCGACTCCGCGCCGGGCCTTGGAACGCGGGTGACGCTGCTGTTCCCGCTCGAGGCCGCGTAAGCATGGCCCAGCTGCTGGTGGTCGACGACGAAGCGTCGGCGCGGAGCACCCTGGCCCTGTTACTCCGCAAGCGGGGTCACCGCGTGGTCGAGGCCGACGGTGTCGCCAGCGCGGCCAAGCGCCTCGCTGAGGAGGTGTTCGACCTCGTCGTCACGGATCTCCGCATGCCTGATGGCGACGGGCTCGACGTCTTACGCGCGGCGAAAGCCCACGCGCCCACGACCGAGGTAATCCTCCTCACCGCGTACGCGGAGTGGAAGTCGGCCAAAGACGCGATCCAGCTCGGCGCCCTCGACTACTTCGAGAAGGGACAGGAGCCAGACGAGCTCTTTCACCGCATCGACAAGGCGCTGACCGGTGGCGCGCTGCGGCGAGAGAACGAGAACCTGCGCGCGCAGCTGCGAGAGCGCTTCGGGCTCCCAGGCCTGATCGCCCAGTCGCCGACCATGCAAACCGTTCTCGATCTCGTCGGGCGCGTGGCGCCCACCGACGCCACGGTCCTAATCCAGGGTGAATCCGGGACCGGCAAGGAGGTCATCGCCAAGGCCATCCACCATGCGAGTGCTCGCGCAGCGCGTCCGTTCGTGGCCGTGAACTGCGGGGCCGTGCCCGAGACGCTGCTCGAGTCCGAGCTGTTCGGCTATGTCCGCGGCGCCTTCACCGGCGCCGCCATCAACAAGCTCGGTCTCTTCGAGGAGGCCGACGGCGGCACGCTGTTCCTGGACGAGATCGCCGAGATGCCCGGAGTTCTCCAAGTCAAGCTCCTCCGCGCGCTCCAGAGCGGCGAGGTCCGCCGGCTGGGCGCGACGCGGTCTGCCACCTTCGACGTGCGCGTAATCGCCGCCACCCACGGCGACCTCGTAACGCTGATCAGCCAGGGGAGCTTCCGCGAGGACCTTTTCTATCGCCTCAACGTCATCCAGCTGGTGCTCCCGCCGCTCCGTGATCGCCGAGAGGACATTCCAGCGCTGGCCGAGCATTTCCTCGCGCGAGCAGCGAGCAAGCTCGGCCGGCAGCTTCGCTTGTCGCCGCCGGCCCTCGAACGCCTGCTCCGCTACCCGTGGCCGGGAAACGTGCGCGAGCTGGAGAACGCGATCGAGCGCGCCGCGATCCTGACGCGGGGCGACTCGGTGGAGGCCGAGGACCTTCCGCAGCACGTGTCCGCGGGACTTCAGCTTGGCCCGTCGCCGTCGCTGCCCCGCCAGATCAGCCTCGCGGAGGCCGAGCGCGCTCACATCCTCCAGACGCTGGAGCGCTTCGGTCGTAATCACTCGGGTGCCGCCGAGGCGCTCGGTATCGGCCGCACCACGCTCTGGCGCAAGCTCAAGGAGTACGGGATCGACCGATAGATGTCCGCCGCGATCGCGATCCTCCAGCGTCCCATCCCGTCCAGCCGCGAGGTGCTACTCGATGCTTCCGATCGCCTCAACTCCAGATCATGAGCCCCGCGGCGAGCCGCTCACTCGCCGCGCCGTGCTCCGTCTGATGGCGGCGGCCGCGGCGCGACCGGGGCGCGCGAGCGGCGCTCCCGCTCCGCTCGAGCATCGCATCCCGTCGAGCGGCGAGAAGATTCCCGTCGTCGGGCTCGGGACGTGGCGCACGTTCGACGTCGGCGCCTCGGCCGCCGAGCGCGACCCGCTCGAGGAGGTTCTACGAAGCTTCGTCGATCTTGGCGGACGTGTCGTCGACTCCTCGCCGATGTACGGCGCGGCCGAGTCGGTCGTGGGCGATCTCGCGACCAGGCTGGCGGTCGGCGACCGGCTGTTCCTCGCCACCAAGGTGTGGACCAGCGGGCGCGAGGCAGGCGTCCGCCAGATGGAGCAGTCGCTCCGCCAGCTGCACGCCCGAAAGCTCGACCTGATGCAGATCCACAACCTGCTCGACTGGCGCACTCACCTGGCGACGCTGCGCGAATGGAAGGCCGCCGGCCGCGTTCGCTACGTCGGCGTGACCCATTACACGGCCAGCGCTTACGCCGAGCTCGAGCGCGTGCTTCAGAGCGAGAAGCTCGACTTCGTCCAGGTCAACTACTCGGTGGGCGAGCGCGAAGCCGAGCAGCGGATCCTGCCCCTCGCCCGCGACCGCGGCATCGCCGTGCTCGCGAATCGCCCCTTCGCCGAGGGCGGCCTGTTCCAGCGCGTGCGCGGTCAGGCCCTACCACGCTGGGCCGCTGAGCTCGACTGTGACAGCTGGGCCCAGCTCTTCTTGAAATGGATTCTCGCGCATCCGGCCGTCACGTGCGTGATTCCTGCCACGAGCCGGCCAGAGCACCTCGCCGACAACATGAAGGCCGGAACGGGCCCGTTGCCCGACGCCGCGACGCGCGACCGCATAGCAGCACTCGTCGGCGCGCGGTGATCGGGCGACAAGGCTGTGCGCGCCTACCGAGTAAAGGAGCACGAACCATGGCAAGCAAGAAGCTCGTCGAGTACGCCGACGCGAACCCCGAGGTGCGCGCCGTCTACGACGACATCATGGCCACGCGAAAGACCGACTTCGTCACCAACTTCTGGAAGGCGATCGCCGTCCACCCGCCGACCCTGCGCCGCACCTGGGAGACACTCAAGGCGGTGATGACGCCGGGCGCCCTCGACGCCCTCACCAAGGAGATGCTCTATCTCGCGGTGAGCGCCACGAACGGCTGCGACTACTGCATCGCCTCGCACACCGTCTCGGCACGACGGCACGGCATGACGGACGAGATGCTGGGCGAGCTCATGGCCGTCGTGGGCATGGCCAACGAGACGAACCGCCTGGCCGACGGCTATCAGGTCGAGGTCGACGCGATCTTCAAATAGGCGGTGGTGGCCGTCGCTAGTGCCAGGGCAAAAGGCCCGACCTCGGGTAGTCTGCCCCTTCCCGTCACCGGAGGCCCGCCCGTCGCCCGCGGCGGTTTGGCCCAAAACCCCGCGAAAATCGAGAGAATCGGAGCACTCACCCCTCTGGTCAGCCGTGGCACAGAAGTTGAGTGTGTCGGCGGCCATGATGAACACCACAGGGCTCCTAAAGCGGGATGCGGAACGTCGGATCGATGGGGTCATTGATCATTTTGGCGCAGGACGGCCTTCAGAGGAGCCACCCTCCGCGGTGCGCCGCAGCACGTGGCTGACCGGCAGCCGCTCACGGCCCGTGCTGCCGGCGGTGTTCCTGGAACACCCGCTGGCGATGGAGACGCGCCGCTCGCTGGGGGCTTGACGGGCGCCGACCGGGCGGACGATGATTCGTCCGCCGGAGGTCGCGCCCAATGTTCAGACCCAAGCTGATCCATCACGTCAACATCCAGGTTAGCGACCGCGAGCGCACCCGCGACTGGTACACGAAAGTCCTCGGCGCTGAGTTCCTCGACCGGGGACCGGCGCTCAACCGACGGCAGCTTCAGCTGCGTCTTGGCGCCAGCGAGATTCACTTCACCGAACGGCCCCAGCCGAACACAATTCCGTCGAGTCACTTCGCGCTCGAGGTCGACGACTGGAACAGCATGCTCGCCCGCCTCGACGAGCTCGGCATCGCGCACGTGCGGACGTCGGCCGCCAGCACCATGCAGAACATCGGAGGCACCGACCCGCACCAGGGCCGCCGTGAGGACACCGGAGAGCACTACACTTACATCCACGATCCGGACGGCAACCTGATCGAGCTGGTCCACCACCCGCTCGGGCTCGAGGACCCCCAGGGGCGGTCCGTCGAGGGTACGCACGACGTTCCGGGGCTTCGCTGGACTCAGATCCCCGGCTTCGTGGCCTCCGAGTACGGAGAAGGCCGCGCCTGATCCGGCGCGGTCTCAGGCCAGAAGCCTGACCGCCAGCGCCGTCTCCGTGACCTTCTCGCCCTCGGCGCTCACGCGGTAGACGGCGGCCGCGGGTCTCGAGGTGATGCACGCCTTCAGGGTCGTGTCGACGAAGTGCAGCGCCGCCCCGTCGTCTGCGGCGAAACCGGACGGAAACCCGTCGCGCACGAGCCGCTGATAGGTCGGCCGGCGGTCCTTCTCGCCGTCGTAGTGTGGGCAGGCGCTTCCCGGGAGAATCCCGAGCCCGTCACGTAGGGCGGCCAGCGGGCCGAAGGAATCGGTCACTCCCGCCTCGAACCAGCAGATCATCCCCGCGCTCACGCCGGTGAGGATGACCCCCTGCTCCCACGCCGCGCGCAGCATCCGGTCGACGCCGTGAACCCGCCACACCGCGAGCATGTTCGCCGTGTTGCCGCCGCCCACATAGACGATGTCCTGGGCCGTGAGCACGGCCGCCATGTCCGTTCGGGGCCGCCCGAAGAGCCCGAGGTGGCTCGCCTCCGCGCGTCCGCCGAACGCCTCGTAGAACTTGGTGATGTACATCGACGAGTCGCCGCTCGCGGTCGGCACGAAGCAGATCCGAGGCCGTGGCTTCCCAGACAGGTCGAGCACGTAGGCGTCCAGCAGCGAGCCGTCGGGCTCCACGCTGAACGAGCCGCCGCCCATGACGACGATCTGGCGCGCGGCCGTCACGCGCGCGTCGGCTGGTGGCCGATCGAGCCGGCGTACTTCTCCAGCTCTTCCGGCGGCAGGTACTGCGCCTCCCACTGCCGGATGCGATCGAAGCCGGCGAAGGTGTGGAGATCGCCGAGCGGGTGCTTCGCGAACTCCCGCGCGAAGCGCTCCTCGGCCAGCGGCCCCTCGTCCCGGAGCGCAACGGCCAGGTTGTAGACCGCCTCGATCGTCGCGCGGAAGGTGGCCCCCGGCAGGATCGTCACCGCGATCCCGAGCTCCTGCATCTCGGCGAGGCCGAACCGCGGCGACACGCCGGTCTGGTTGTAGAAGACCGGCCCCTTCACCTCGCGGCAGATGCGGCGGACCTCGTCGACGCTCGTCGGCCCCTCGACGAAGGCGAGGTCGGCGCCCGCCCCGAGGTAGGCGTTGGCGCGGCCAATCGCGTCGTCGAGCGAGCCGCCGGCGGCCCCCCGCGCGTCGGTGCGCGCGATGAGGACGAAGTCCGGGTCGAGCTCGCGCCGCACGGCGTCGGCCGCGCGATACTTGCCGACCGCCTCTTCGATCGGAATCACCCGGCGGCCGGCCACGTGGCCGCAGCGCTTGGGAATCGCCTGGTCCTCGATGTGGATGCCGGCCACGCCGGTGCCGATGTATTCGCGGACCGTGCGCATCACGTTGATGGCGTTGCCGTAGCCGTTGTCGGCGTCGGCGATGACCGGCACCGACACCGCGCCGGCGATGTAGCGCGCGTTCAGGTGCATCTCGGTCATGGTCGCGAGCCCCGCGTCGGGCAGGCCGAGCAGCGAGAGCGATGTGCCGTAGCCGGTCATGTAGATCGCCGGAAAGCCGACCTCGGCGACGATCCGCGCGCTGAGCGCGTTGTAGCAGCCGGGCACGAACAGCGTCTTGCCAGACTTCAGGAGCTGCCGGAGTTGCGAGGTCGCACGCATGCTGTCCTCCTTACCTAAGGCGCGCCTCGGCCGGCGGGGCCCCAGCCCCGCGACGGCCTGCAGCGCGCACTTCCTCTTTCGCGTGGAGCGCCGCAGTATGCAGGGTTGATACGCGCCGGACGCGCGGCTGTCAAGGCGCGCCGGAGTGCGGTAGGCTACCTCCGCCGGCAAGCCGGCGGGAGGCGCGTGATGACGATCATCCGGGTTGGGACGCTGATCGACGGGACCGGGGCACCGCCCGTGCGCGATGCGGTCGTGACGTTCGAGAGCGGTCGGATCGAGGCTGTGACGACCGGCCCGAGCGGCGGCCGCTCGGTCGCCGGCGAGGTCATCGACGCGCCCGGGCTCACGCTCCTGCCAGGGCTCATCGACTGCCACGATCATCTCGCCTCGCACGGCTACGAGATGGCCAAGCGCTGGGGGCTCGACGAGCCGCGCAGCACGTCACATCTGCGGACGGCCGCGGTGGCGCGGACGATCCTCGAATCGGGCTACACGGCCGTGCGCGATGCCGGCGGGCTCGACGCCGGCTTCCGGGTCGCGATGAACGACGGGCTCATCGTGGGGCCGCGCTTGGTGTTGTCACTCGCGATCATCTCGCCCACAGGCGGCCTCGGCGACCGCGTGAGCCCGTCCGGGCACGTGGCGCCGGAGAGCGGCGATCCGTGCCTGCCGCCGAGCGTCGCCGACGGCATCGACGCGATCCGCACAACCGTGCGCACGATGGTCCGCGCCGGCGCTGATCAGATCAAGTGCGCGACGACGGGCGGCGCCAGCTCGCGCGCCGGCCACGGCCCACGCGACTCCGAGTACACGCTGGAGGAGCTGAAGGTCCTGGTGGAGGAATCGCACGCGCTCGGCCGGCGAGTCATGTGCCACGCCCTCGGTGGACCGGGTCTCCGCGTGGCGATCGAGGCGGGCGTCGATTCCATCGAGCATGGCTGCTACCTGGACGAGGACCGCGAGCTGATCCCGATGATGGCCGAGAAGGGCATCTTCTTCGTCCCGACGCTGCTCGTGTACGAGTACCACCGCGAGTCACCGGCGCCGCACGTGCGCGAGCGCGCGCACGCGCTGCGCGCGCACCACCGAGACAGCGTCGCGCGCGCGCTCGAGGCGGGCGTGAAGATCGTTGCCGGCACCGACGCCGGCGGCCACGGCCACCCGAACAACGCGGCCGAGCTCCCGCTGCTGGTGGCGGCCGGGCTGTCGCCCATGCAGGCGCTTCAGGCGGCGACGAGCCGCGCCGCCGAGTGCCTGGGGCTCCAGGGCGAGATCGGCACGATCGAGAAGGGGAAGTGGGCCGACCTCGTGCTCGTCGAGGGCGACCCGCTTCGGGATATCTCCATCCTGACGGACGTGCGCCGCATCAAGCGCGTGATCAAGGGCGGCGCGACGGTGATCGCGCGCTGATCAGACGACCGCGACGGCCTCCACCTCGATCAGATAGTCGGGGTGCGCGAGCTTGCTGACCTCGATCATCGTCGAGGCCGGGCCCTTCTGGCCGAAGAACTCGTCGCGCACGGCGCGGAACTCCGGCCGGTAGCGGACGTCCGTCACGAAGGTCGTGATCTTCACCACGTTGTCGAGGGTGCCGCCGCCCGCTTCCACGAGCGCCTTCACGCAGGACAGGACGTTCCGCGCCTGCGCGGTGAAATCGCCGCGGTGCTTCGCGGTGCCGTCCTTCTCATAGGACACCTGGCCGGCCAGGAACAGGATCGTCTGGGCGCCGCTCACCTTGATGGCCTGGCTGTAGCCGGGCGGGTCGTAGACACCGTTCGCGCAGTACTTCTCGATCTTCGCCATCTCGCTTTCCTCCTTGTATGTTGACGACTGTAATGCTCAGAGCTGCCCCGAGTCGCCCCACTGCTCGAGGCGCTCACGGTACGCCGGGTCGTCATATCGGGACAAGAGGAAAGCCGGCGCGTACGGCGGCAGGGGCCGTCCGGCGATGTGGTCGGCCAGGAGATCGGCGGCGCCGTTCGAGGCCATCAGCCCGTAGCCGGAGAGGGCCCCCAGCACGTAGGCGCCCTCGAGCGGCAGCGGGCCGGCCAGGAATCGGTTCTCGCGGGTCTTCGTGTAGTAGCCGCCGTCGACCACGACCCGCGGCAGGCGCGACAGGTATCCCGCCATCGCCGGCACCATCCGCGACATGCCCCGAAGGCAGATCTCGCCGTACGAGGCATCGAACGCGATCGGAAACGCGGGCTCCACCGGCTCGATGTCATACGTCCAGATCAGCAAAACGACCGGGCTCTCGCCGGCGCCTTCGGGCCGGCCGTGGACGCCCGCCGGGAACTCCTCGACAAGCCGCTTGTGCTCGGCCGACGCGGCCAGCTCGCGGCGCTCCTCGTCCGACCACGGCAGCGTAACTGGATCGGTCCAGATCGTCATCGGCGCCGCGCGCGGCATGGCGCCGAGCGTGTCGTTGAACGCGACCTTCGCGTGACGCTCGCAGAACACCGGCACCTCGACGCCGAGCAGCCGCGCCACCGGCGCGAAGAACGGGCCGGCGGCGTCGACGAAGCGCTGCGTGCCAATCGTCGTCTCGCCGCCGCGCGCGCTCACCCGGACCGAACGGACGCGGCCGCCGGTCGTGTCGATCCGCTCCACCCGCCCCTCGAGAAACCGCACGCCGGCCTCCCGCGCGCGCTCGAGCAGGTACATGCCGAGCTGCTGGCCGCTGAACCACCCGCACCGGCGCGCGTGGAGGACGGCGAGCGTGTCGGGCGCCAGGTACGGGAAGTGCCGGCGGGCCAGCGCCGGGTCGGTGATCACATCGACGCCGGTCGGCTGGTTCTCGAACCCGTCGGCGGGAGCCGGCCGGTAGTCGCTCGAGCCACTGGGATGAACGCGCGCGGGCCCAACGCCGCGTGCCTCGGCCTCGCGGGCGCGCTCGACGAACATGGGCACCTGCGTCGGGTCGGCGGTCGCGAAGAGATAGCCCCGGCGGTTCATCCTGAACGCGTTGCCGCTCTCGCGCGCGAGCTCTTCCAGGAGATCGATGCTGCGGTTCATGAGCGCGACCATGTCGGTGCCGGGGCCCGGCCACCAGTTGCGGTAGCACTCGGTCGACTTGTCGCTCGTGAGCGAGAGCGGCGGGCGCTCATCGACCAGGACGACGCCCCGGACACCGCGACGCACCGCCAGGTGGTACGCGGCGGCGATGCCGGCGATGCCGGCGCCGCAGATGATGACCTCGGCGGTATTGGCGCTCATCGAGACGGATTCTATCGAACCGGCTGGATCGTCAGCTCGCCCGTCGAGCGAAGGGTGATGGTGTAGATGCGATCCCTGCGAAGCCGGGTGGAGACCGCTTCGCCGTGCAGAGCTCGCACGCCGCGCTTCTTCGCCTCCTCCGGGTCGTTGGCCAGCTCCCAGAAGCGCGCCCACAGGTCGCGCTCGAACGCGGTCGGCGCCCGCTCGGCGGCGTAGGACTGAGGCATTTGCCCCTCGCGATCCAGCACCTCGCCCTCGGCGGGCCTTCGCCGATCGGTGAAGATGCGCCGGAAGAGCAGGAGCGCCTTGCCCTTGAGCGCATCGCCGCCCATCACCGACGTGTCCTCGAACTTGATGACCAGCGCGTCGACGTAGACCTCGTCGCCCTCGAGCACGAGCTCACGCGGCTCGCCGATCGGATCGCCCTGGCCGTCGAGCTCGCTGAACCTGACGCGCGTCCGCGGGTGTCCGCCGGGGACGATCGTCTGATCGAGCACCACGAGCCGAGCGCGGCGCTCCGTGTGGCGCAGAAGCCTGACAGCGGCTTCCAGAGCCTGGTTCTGCTCGGTCAGGGTCTTGATCTGGGCGTCGCGCTCCGCCAGCTGCCGCTGCAGCGCGCGGCCCGGCGCGATGAAGAGCTGGTCGGTCAGGTAGACACCGCCGGCGGCCGCGGCGACGACGATCAGCGCCCAGAGGAAGGCGGGCCGGAGAGCGCTCATGATCTCACCTGGATGGTACACTCACCGCCGATGATCGCCCGCACACTCCTCGCGCTGTGGGCGCTCGCGCTCGTCGTGGCAGCCCCGCGCGCGGTCGCCGCCGCCGATGGGCTGCACCTGGTCCTGACACCCTCGCAGAAGCCGACCGATCTCCTGGCCACCGGCGAGGAATTTGGCAAGGTGCTCGGCGGGCTCGTCGGCATGCCGGTGCGCGTGACGGTCGCGTCCGACTACGCCGCGGTGATCGAGGCCCTGCGGAACCGGACGGCGGACCTCGCGTTCGTGCACCCCGGCGGCTACGTCCTGGCCAGCCGCGAGGCCAAGGCAATGATCATCGCGAGGAACCTCTGGCACGGCAAGAGCTCGTTCACCTCACGCATCTACGTACGCAAGAATTCCGGCCTGGCGGCGCTGGAGGACCTGCGCGGCAAGACGATCGCGTTCATCGATCCGGCCAGCTCCTCAGGCTACATCTACCCGATGGTGCTCTTGATCGAGCGCGGTCTCGTGAAGAACCGCGATCCGAAGACATTCTTCCGCGAGGTCGTCTTCGCCGGTTCGCACGACGCCGGAATGCGCGCCCTCCTCAACGGCCACGTCGATGCGCTCGCCTCGTTCGACATGGCCCGCGAGCAATACCTCACCGACCCGGCCGAGCGCGAGCGGATCGTCTATGTCGCGGAGACCCCGCCGATCCCCGAGGCGGGCATCGCGGCGCGCGCCGGGCTCGATCCAACAGTCTTCGCGAAGGTGCGGGCGGCGCTCCTGCAGATCCGTGCGCCGGCGCACGCGGCGCTCCTCAAGCGGCTCTACGAGATCGACGGGTTCGCGCCGGCCGATGACCGCGACTACGACCCGGTGCGCGCGGCGATCGAGCTGCTCGGCGTCCGGCCCCGCTGAGCTCCGCCGCATCCGCCGCCGTGGCTGCATCCGCCGCCATGATCGAGGTCGCGGGGCTCCGCGTCGTCCGCCCGCCCGCGACGGTCGCTTTGCATCGGGTCGACCTCGTCGTCCGCCCCGGTGAGTTCGTGGCCATCCTGGGCCGAAGCGGCGCCGGCAAGACCACGTTCCTTCGCGCGCTCAATCGCCTCGTCGAGCCGACCGATGGAACGATCCGCGTTGCCGGCCGCCTCGTCACCGGCGCCGGCGCCGGCGAGCTTCGGGAGATCCGCCGGCAGATCGGCATGGTCTTCCAGCAGTTCAATCTCGTGAAGCGCGCGCCGGTGATCGAGAATGTCCTCGCCGGCCGCCTCGGCTACGTCCGGCCCGCCGCGAGCGTGCTCGGACGCTTTCCGGCGGCCGACCACGAGCTGGCCCGTGCGTGCCTGGCGCAGGTCGGGCTCGCTCACCTCGCGGACCGCCGCGCCGACACCCTCTCGGGCGGCGAGCAGCAGCGCGTCGCGATCGCGCGCGCGCTCGCGCAGCGGCCCGCGGTCATCCTGGCCGACGAGCCCACCGCGAGCCTCGATCCCGCGCTCACCAGCAGCATCATGGACATCCTCCGGACGATCAACCGCGAGCAGGGGCTCACGCTCGTCGTGAGCCAGCACCAGCTCGAGACCGCCCTGGCCTACGCCACGCGCATCGTCGGCTTCCGCCAGGGCCGCGTCGCGTTCGATGGGCCGCCAGGCGCTGTCACTCCCACCGTTGTGCGAGAGATCTACGGCGAATGAAGGGGCATTCGGGGCCGAGGCCGGGTCGCGCCGACGGGAAATTCGGGCGTGCGGAGCCGGGTCGCACCTGTGTCAGGCCACCCTCGGCACAAGCCGGCCTCACGGACCTCGCTACAACAACCCGCGCCGCCGTCTTCGTCGCGCTGGTCGTCTTCGCGTGGCTCGTCTGGGACACCGGCGCCGATCCCGTGCGGCTGGCCCGCGGCGTGCCGTGGATGCTCGACTTCCTCCGGCGCATGATGCCGCCGGACCTGCGCGTGCTCCCGGCCGCGCTCCAGGGCGCCATAACCACCGTCGAGATCGCGCTGCTCGGCACCGCGACCGCCGCCGTGCTGGCGCTGCCGCTCGGCTTCCTCTCGGCCCGTAACGTGGCGCCGCGCTCGCTTTTCTATCCAGCGCGCACCGTGCTCAACTTCTTCCGGAGCGTCGACACGCTGGTCTACGCGCTGGTCTTCGTGGCGGCCGTCGGGCTCGGGCCCTTCCCGGGTGTCCTCGCGGTCGTGGCCTATACGACAACCTCCCTCGCCAAGCTCTACTCCGAGGCGGTGGAGGGCATCGACCCCGGCCCGGTCGACGCGATCACCGCCGCCGGCGCGACGCCGCTTCAGATCCTGCGCTTCGGCGTGCTGCCCCAGGTGCTTCCGCTCTTCCTGTCCTACGTCCTTTACCGGCTCGAGACCAACATCCGCGCGGCCACCGTCCTCGGCTTCGTCGGCGCCGGCGGCATCGGCTTCTATCTCCAGACCTACCTCCGCATGATCGACTACCCCGCCGCCTCCACGGTGCTGCTGGTCACGGTCGCCATGGTGATGCTGATCGACGCGATCAGCTCCCGCCTCCGCGACCGCCTCGTCTGACGCCGAAGAAGAACGGTTGCAGCTCACCGAGCCACGACCGTCCACGCAAGAATGAATGTTTTCGCCCGGGATGCCGCCGGGTCGCCAACCCCAAGCGAAGTGCGGAGGGAAATTATGTGGGCTAGAATCGCGCCGCGCGCGAGCGAGAGCGCGGGGAGGCTTCTATGACGAAGCGGTCGCTGGTCAGGCTGTTGCTCTGCGGTGCCATCGTTGCGACAGCAGTCGGATTCGCGGCGTCGAGCGTCAGAGCCGCGAAGGCGACGCTGACGGTCTACACGGCCGTCGAGGCCGACGATCTCAAGAAGTACGCGGCCCGCTTCAACGAGGATCATCCCGACATCGAGATCAAGTGGGTGCGCGATTCCACCGGCGTGATCACCGCCAAGCTCCTCGCGGAGAAGGCGAACCCGCAGGCCGACGCGGTGTGGGGGCTCTCGGCCACCAGCCTCATGGTCCTCAAGCTCGAGGGCATGCTCCAGCCCTACGCGCCCAAGGGTCTGGAGAAGCTCGACGCGGTGTTCCGCGATCGGGAGACCCCGCCGGCCTGGGTCGGCATGGACGCCTACGTCGCCGCCATCTGCTTCAACACGGTGGAGGCGCAGAAGAAGAACCTGCCGAAGCCGGCGTCGTGGAAGGACCTGACGAAGCCCGTCTACAAGGGCACGATTGTCATGCCGAACCCGGCCTCGTCCGGCACCGGCTTCCTGCAGGTCTCCGCGTGGCTCCAGGGCTTCGGCGAGGCCGAGGGCTGGAACTACATGGACGCGCTCCACCAGAACATGGGCGTCTACACCCACTCCGGCTCGAAGCCCTGCACGATGGCGGGCGCGGGCGAATACCCCGTTGGCATCTCGTTCGAGTTCCGCGCCGCCCGGGTGAAGAAGCAGGGCGCGCCGATCGACATCATCTTCCCGTCCGAGAAGTCCGGCTGGGACATGGAGACAACGGCCATCGTGAAGGGCACTAAGAATCTCGACGCGGTGAAGACGCTGGTCGACTGGTCGGTCGGCGAGAAGGCGATGAAGCTCTACAGCGAGGGCTACGCGGTCGTCGCGATCTCCAAGCTGTCGCAGCCGATCGAGAACCTCCCCGGCAACATGCTCGACCACATGATCAAGAACGACTTCGAGTGGGCGGCGAAGAATCGCAAGGCGATCCTGGACAAGTGGCAGGAGCGCTACAACGCGAAGTCGGAGCCCAAGAAGTAACGGGGTGCCAACGCCGCCCTATCTCCGGATTCAGGGTCTCACCAAGAAGTTCGGCGCCTTCACCGCGCTCGGCGACATCTCGCTCGAGATCGCCGAGGGCGAGTTCGTCTGCTTCCTGGGCCCATCGGGCTGCGGTAAGACGACCCTCCTGCGCGCGATCGCCGGCCTCGACATCCAGACGGCGGGGCGCATCGAGCAGGGCGGCCGGGACATCTCGGCCTTGCCGCCGAGCCGGCGCGACTTCGGCATCGTGTTCCAGTCCTACGCGCTCTTCCCCAACCTGACCGCCGCCCAGAACGTCGCCTACGGCCTCTCGCACGCGCGCGCGCGGCGCGTCGAGGTGGCCGGGCGCGTGCGCGAATTGCTCGAGATGGTCGGCCTGGGCGAGCACGGCCGGAAGTATCCGGCGCAGCTCTCGGGGGGCCAGCAGCAGCGCGTGGCCCTCGCGCGCGCCCTGGCAACCTCGCCCGGCCTCCTTTTGCTCGACGAGCCGCTGTCGGCCCTCGACGCCAAGGTGCGAGTGCATCTGCGCCACGAGGTCAAGCAGCTCCAGCGGAGGTTGGGCGTGACGACGATCATGGTCACGCACGATCAGGAAGAGGCGCTCACGATGGCCGACCGCATCGTGGTGATGCGGGGCGGCGCCATCGAGCAGGTCGGCACGCCGCTCGAGATCTACCGCGAGCCGGCTTCTCCGTTCGTGGCCGACTTCATCGGGGTGATGAACTTCGTCGCCGCCACCGTCGTCGGCGACGGTCGCGTGCGGCTCGGCGGTCT
>JBKPCO010000135.1:0-8392 GCA_046727415.1 Candidatus Methylomirabilota bacterium | reverse complement strand
ACCTCTGCAGTCACCGCGGCGTCGACTCGGCCTCGGTGGAGACCGCGCTCTACACCCACGCCGAGGGTGACGCCGTCCGTCATGCGTTCCGTGTCGCCGCGAGTCTCGATTCGATGATGATCGGCGAGCCCCAGATCCTCGGGCAGGTGAAGGACGCGTTCGCGCTCGCCCAGTCGTGCGAGACCATCGGGCCCGCGCTGCACACGCTGTTCACGCAGGCCTTCACCGTCGCGAAGAAGGTGCGGACGGAGACCGAGATCGCCCGGCACGCCGTGTCCGTCTCGTTCGCCGCCGTCGAGCTGGCGAAGAAGATCTTCGCCGGGCTGGTCGGCCGGGGTGTGCTCCTGGTGGGGGCGGGCAAGATGAGCGAGCTCGCCGCCCGGCACCTCATCGATCAGGGCGCGTTCCCGCTCTACGTCGCCAACCGCACCTGGTCGCGAGCCCAGGAGCTGGCGCGGGCCCTGGCGGGGACCGCCGTGCCCTTCGACGAGCTGCCGACCGCGCTGGCGGCCGTCGACATCGTCATCGCCTCGACCGGCGCGCCCGATCCGGTGATCAAGCGCGAGACGGTCAGCCGGGTGATCCCGGCCCGCCGCGGCCGGCCGCTGTTCTTCATCGACATCGCCGTGCCTCGCGACGTCGAGGACACTGTCGACACGCTCGACGACGTCTACTGCTACGACATCGACGATCTCAAGCAGGTCGTCGATGCGAACATCCGCGAGCGCGCCCGCGAGGCCCACCGGGCCGAGGCGCTCGTCGAGCGCGAGGTCGCGAAGTTCCTCGTTCGGCTGGGCGACGTCGAGGTGATTCCCACGATCGTCTCGCTGCGCGAGCGGCTCGAGGCGATCCGCGTCGGCGAGGTGAAGCGCGCGCTTGCCCGGCTGCCGGACGCCACGCCCGAGACCCGCGCCGCCTTCGAGGCGATGTCGAACGCAATCGTGAACAAGATTCTCCACGCGCCCATCACCAAGCTCCGCGAATCCTCCCGGGCCGGCTCCCCACGCTCCTGGCTCGAGCTCGTCCACGAGCTCTTCGGACTCGGCCGGGGAAGAAACGAATGAAACAGGCCGTTGCAAGAGATCGGGTGTGTCGGAGCCAGGTCGGCGGGTTGACTGCCGATCGGCGCCGGGTCGACGGGTTGACTGCGGACCGGAGCCGGGTCGCGCCTGTCTCAGGCCACCCTCGGTCCAAGCCGGCCTCGAGGCACCCGCTACAATGATCCGGATTGGGACCCGGGGCAGTCAGCTCGCACTCGCGCAGGCACGCAGCATCGCCGGCTATCTTGCCGGCGCGGGAGAACAGGTCGAGCTCGTGCCCGTGCGGACCGAGGGTGATCGCCGGCAGGAGGTCCAGCTCGCGGGGATCGGAGGAAAAGGGCTGTTCGTGAGAGAGATCGAGGAGATGCTCCTGGGCGGCGCGATCGATTGTGCCGTGCACAGTCTCAAGGACCTGCCGGCCCAGCTCCCGGCGGGTCTCGTCCTCGCCGCGTTTCCCGAGCGGGAAGACGCGCGCGATGTCCTGGTGACGCGCGAGCCCGCGCGCTTCGAGAGCCTGCGGCCCGGCGCCCGGATCGGCACCGGGAGCCCGCGCCGCCGCGCGCTGGTGCTGGCGCTGCGACCCGATCTCGTCGTCGAGCCCGTTCGCGGCAACGTGGACACGCGGCTCCGGAAGCTCGCGAGCGAGGGCTGGGACGGTATGATTCTCGCCGCGTCCGGCCTCAAGCGCCTCGGACTGACCCCGGGCAACCTGCAGCCGCTCGACCCGGAGGCCTTCGTGCCCGCGGTGGGGCAGGGCGTGCTCGCTGTGGAGATCAGGGTCGATGACCATCTCGTGCGCGCCCGGCTCGCCGAGCTCGATCACGGGCCGACGCGGGCCTGCGCGCTCGCCGAGCGCGAGTTCCTGGGCCGCCTCGGCGCCTCGTGCAACTCACCGATGGCCGCTCATGCCGTGCTCGACGGCCGCCGGCTCCGGATGAACGGGCTCGTGGCGAGCGAGGACGGGCGCAAGGTCCTGCGCGCGAGCGGCCTGGGCACGCCGGACATGCCCGAGCGGCTGGGCCGGCAGCTCGCGCAATCGCTCCTCGATCAAGGCGCCGCCTCGGTGGCGGCGCTCAGGCCGGTGGCGTCATGGCGCGAGTGACGCGGCCGGTCGACCAGCGGCCCCTCGAGGGCCGCACCATCGTGATCACGCGGGCCCGCGCGCAGGCTCAACGATTCGCCCAGCTTCTGGAGGCGGCCGGCGCCCGTGTGCTCCAGGCGCCGACGATCGTGATCGAGCCGCCCGCGTCGTGGGAGCTTCTCGACACGGCCCTCGGCGCGCTGGAATCGTTCACCTGGGTCGTCTTCACGAGCGTGAACGGGGTCGCGATGGTCGACCGGCGGCTGTCCGCGCGAGGGCTCGCGTGGACGGCGATCTCCCGCAAGCGGGTGGCGGCGATCGGTCCGGCGACTGCCGAGGCGCTCGCCGAGCACGGCGTGCGCGTCGAGCTGGTCCCGACGGAGTATCGCGCCGAGGGGCTGGTCGAGGGGCTGCGGCGCGTCCTCGGGCCCGGCGACCGGGTGCTGCTGCCCCGTGCGAAGGAGACGCGTGACGTCCTGGTGGTCGAGCTCCGCCGTCTCGGCGTCGCCGTGACCGAGGTGCCCGCCTACCAGACCCGGCGCATCGAGGACGGCGTCGCCCGCCTCCGCGAGGCGCTGGCGTCGGGCTCGGTCGACGCGGTGACGTTCACCAGCTCGTCCACCGCGCGCAACTTCGCCGAACAGTTCAGCGACGACGAGCGCAGCGCCTGGCGGGGGCGCATCGCCGTTGCGTCCATCGGGCCGATCACCGCCGCGACCGCCGCCGAGTACGGCCTGTCCACCGACGTGATGCCGAGCGAGTACACGATCCCGGCCCTCGCGCGGGCGCTGGCCGACTATTTCTCCCGGGCTCCCAAGAGCGCGGGCCGACGATCAAGAAGGAGCGAGTGATGGCGCACGCCATGTTCCGTCCCCGACGTCTCCGCGAAAAGCCGCTGCTCCGCAAGCTGGTGCGCGAGACGGCGCTGGCCGTCGACGACCTCATCTACCCCCTCTTCGTGGTGCACGGCCGGGGCGTGCGCGAGCCGATCGCGTCGATGCCCGGGCAGTTCCGGCTCTCCATCGACGAGCTGGTGAAAGACATGAAGGACGTCGCGAGCGTGGGCATCCCGGGCGTGCTGCTCTTCGGCCTGCCCGCCGACAAGGACCCGCGCGGCTCCGAGGCGTACGCGGAGGACGGCATCGTGCAGCAGGCGGTCCGGGCCGTGAAGGACGTGGTGCCGGACCTGCTCGTCCTGACCGACGTGTGCCTGTGCCAATACACGAGCCACGGCCATTGCGGCATCGTCGAGGGCGGGACCGTCCGCAACGATCCGACGCTCGAGCTGCTCGCCCGCGTCGCCGTCTCGCACGCCGAGGCCGGCGCGGACATGGTCGCGCCCTCGGACATGATGGACGGCCGCGTCGGCGCCATCCGCGAGGCGCTCGACGACGCGAGCTTCGCGGACACGCCGATCATGGCGTACTCGGCCAAGTACGCGTCGAGCTTCTACGGCCCCTTCCGCGACGCGGCGGACTCGACGCCGCAGTTCGGCGATCGGCGCGCGTATCAGATGGACCCGGCCAACGGCGTCGAAGCCATGCGCGAGATCGCGCTCGACCTGGACGAGGGCGCCGACATCGTCATGGTCAAGCCGGCGCTCCCGTACCTCGATATCATCTCCCGCGCGAAGGCAGAGTTCGGCGTCCCGCTGGCCGCGTACTCGGTCTCGGGAGAATACGCGATGATCCGCGCCGCCGGTCGCCTGGGTTGGCTCGACGAGGAGCGCGCGATGATGGAAGCCCTGACCGCGATCCGGCGCGCCGGCGCGGACGTGGTCATCACCTACTTCGCCCGGGACGCCGCGCGGCTGCTCGATCGCGGCGGCGTGAGCTGAGGGTCACTTGCGAATCTCGGCCAAAGGGGAGTACGCGATCCAGGCGATGCTCGACCTGGCGCTCCATCGCGACCGCGGCCTCACGCCCATCCAGGCCATCGCCGCGCGCCAGGCGATCCCGCAGCGGTACCTCGAGCAGGTGCTGCTCGCCCTCAAGCGCGCCGGGCTGCTCACATCGCGGCGCGGCTCGGCGGGCGGCTATCACCTGACGCGCCCGCCCGAGGACATCACGGTGGGCGACGTCCTGCGCGCCGTCGAGGGCGCCGGGGCGCCGTTCGAGACGCAGCGCCGGGGCGGCCGGAGCACCGGTGAGCGCCACGACCTGGCCGAGCTGTGGGACGAGATCTCGAGCGCCGTCTCGAAGGTCGTCGACCAGCTCACGCTCGGCGATCTCGCGACCCGCGCGCTCGAGCGCCGCCGGGCCGCACGGCCGATGTACCACATATGACGCCGGCGCCGAAGATCGCAGACTCGGTCGTCGAGCTGGTCGGGCGGACGCCGATGGTCCGACTGAATCGCCTGCCCAAGCCCGGCGGGGCGAGCGTCGTGGCAAAGATGGAGTCGTTGAACCCAGGCGGGAGCGTCAAGGACCGCATCGCCGTCGCCATGCTCGAGGACGCCGAGCGGCGCGGCCTCCTGAAACCGGGCTCGACGATCGTCGAGCCGACCAGCGGCAACACCGGAATTGGCCTGGCGATGGTGGCCGCGGTACGGGGCTATCGGCTGATCCTGACGATGCCCGACGACATGAGCGTCGAGCGCCAGCGTCTCCTCGCACGCTTCGGCGCCGAGCTTCACCTGACGCCGGCGATCGAGGGCATGACGGGGGCGGTGCACGCGGCCCGCGAGCTCCTGCGCGAGCACCCCGACTACTTCATGCCGCAGCAGTTCGAGAATCCCGCGAACCCGGAGGCGCACCGGCGAACGACCGCGCTGGAGATCCTCGACGCCGTCGGCGGGAGGCTCGACGCGTTCGTGGCCGGGGTGGGCACCGGCGGCACGCTGACCGGAGTGGGCGAGGTGCTCAAGGACAAGCTTCCGGAGGTGCGGATCGTAGCGGTCGAACCGGCGGCCTCGCCGGTGCTGGCCGGCGGCCGGGCGCGGCCCCACGCGATCCAGGGGATCGGCGCCTCGTTCGTGCCGGGCGTGCTGAACCGGACGATCATCGACCGGATCATCGCCGTGCGTGACGAGGACGCGCTGACCTGGTCGCGCCGGCTGGCGCGCGAAGAGGGGCTGCTGGTCGGCGTCTCCGCCGGCGCGGCGGCCTTCGCCGCCTGTCTCGTGGCCGGAGAGATGACATCCGGTCAGATTGTCGTCACCGTGCTCCCCGACACCGGCGAGCGATATCTCAGTCCCGGAGGCTAGGCGTGGCCGTGACGGTCTACATCCCGACCTCGTTCCGTCGGGCCACGAACAATCGCGACCGCGTCGAGGTCACCGCGGTCGACGTCTGCCGGCTGCTCGATCAACTCGAGGCCTCGTACGGCGGCTTGAAGGGGCTCGTGCGCGACGAGGGCGGCGAGGTACACCACCACGTGAACATCTATGTGAACGGCGAAGCGATCGAATCGCTCCAAGGTCAGCGCACGACGCTCAAGGACGGCGACGAAGTCACGATCATTCCGGCACTGGCGGGAGGCGGCCGCCGGCGCGCCGCAGTGGCGCCATGATCGTCACAGCGGAGGAGCTCGACGCGATCCGGCGGCAGGCGGTCGAGGAGTATCCGCGCGAGTCGTGCGGCGTCATTCTCGAGCAGGGGCGGCTCCGTCGCATCGTCCGGTGCCGGAACATCCAGGACGAGCTGCACGCCAAGGATCCGCAGCGCCATCCCCGGGACGCGCGCACGGCGTACTTCATCGATCCCAAGGACCTGCTTCGCATCGGACGCCTCGAAGGCGAGGGATACTCGATCGCGGTGATCTACCACTCGCACGTGGACGCGGGCGCCTATTTCTCGCCCACCGACCGGCAGCAGGCGCTGATCGGCGGCGAGCCGACGTATCCCGGCGCGACTTATCTGGTGACGTCGGTGATGGGCGGACAGGTCGAGGCGGTCGCCGGCTTTCGCTGGAACGATCGCGAGCGCGACTTCGTGCGCATCGAGATAGGGTCTGACCGCTGGCGCTGGCTCGAGCGCACCCTCTTCAACGCGGGCCGCCTGTGGGAGCGCGCGGGGCTCAGCACGCTGCTGGGCCGGAAATCCTGACCATGCGCGACTCCAAGAGTCTCTTCGAAGCCGCCGGCCGCGTGATTCCCGGCGGCGTCAACAGTCCGGTCCGCGCGTTCCGCGGGGTCGGTGGCGAGCCGTTCTTCGTGGCCCACGGCAAGGGCGCGCGCATATGGGACGTCGACGGCCGCTCCTATCTCGACTTCCTCGGCTCGTGGGGCCCGCTCATCCTCGGCCACGCTGCGGCGCCGGTCGTCGCCGCCGTCACCGAGGCCGCGGCGCGCGGGACGAGCTACGGCGCGCCGACCGGGCTCGAGGTCGAGATGGCCGAGGCGATCACGCGGGCCTTTCCGTCGATCGAGCTGGTGCGCCTCGTCAGCTCGGGAACCGAGGCCGCGATGAGCGCGATCCGGCTGGCGCGCGGCGCCACCGGCCGCCCGTATCTCGTGAAGTTCGACGGCTGCTATCACGGCCACGCCGATAGTCTCCTGGTGAAGGCGGGTTCCGGCGGCGCGACGTTCTCGATCCCGGACAGCGCCGGTGTGCCCGGGCCGCTCGCCCAGCTGACACTCACGGCTCCGTTCAACGACCTCGACGCCGTGCGCGCGCTCTTTCGCGAGCGCGGGCGTGAGATCGCCGCCGTCATCGTCGAGCCGGTTGCCGGCAACATGGGCGTGGTACCACCGCGCCCCGGCTTCCTCGAGGGTCTACGCGAGATCACGCTCGCCCACGAGAGCGTGCTCATTTTCGACGAGGTCATCACCGGATTCCGCATCGCGTACGGCGGCGCGCAGGAGCTCTACGGCGTCCGCGCCGACCTGACGTGCCTCGGCAAGGTGATTGGGGGCGGACTCCCGGTGGGCGCCTATGGCGGATCGCGGCGCCTGATGAGCCACGTGGCCCCGCTCGGCGCCGTGTACCAGGCCGGGACGCTGTCGGGAAACCCGCTGGCGGTCGCGGCGGGTCTCGCGACGCTCGCCGAGCTCCGGAAGCCCGACACCTACCGTCGTCTCGAGGCGCTCGGCAGTGAGCTCGAGCGTGGACTGCGAACCGGCGCCGATCAGGCGCGCGTACCGCTGACCGTGAACCGCGTCGGCTCGATGCTGACGGGCTTCTTTTGCCAGGACCCGGTAACGGACTACGCTTCTGCCAAGAGCGCTGACACGAAGCGCTACGCGCGCTACTTCCACGAGATGCTCGCGCGCGGCGTGTTCCTGGCGCCATCGCAGTTCGAGGCGGCATTCGTGTCGCTCGCGCACACCGACGCGGACATCGCGTTCGCCGGACGCGCCGCTGCCCAGGCGCTGATCGCGGACTGATCGTCGCGGGCGCCGCGCCACTGAGCCATTCGGTCGCCACGAACCGTGTGAATAGATTGACGGGCCGCGGGGCCGGTGATAGGGTTCACAAGCATCCTTCAATCCCTCGGAGGGCGATCGACTGTCGATGTCGGCCAGGACGGGCGTAGGCGCACTCGGCGTGGCGCTCCTAGCCGTTCTGATCTTCCTGGCGGTGTCGTCGTGGAGCCGCCAACCGGCGGTGGCGACGCCGTCCAGTCAGCCGATCAACTTTCCCCATAATGTCCACGTCGGTACGTACAAGATCGATTGCCAGTACTGTCACAGCGAAGCGCGCCGCTCGGAGTATGCCGGGCTGCCGTCGGTCGAGCGCTGTATGGGCTGTCACAAGATCGCCGGGGCCGCGCTGCCCGAGGTGAAGAAGCTCGCCGAGTTCTACGCGAAGAAGGAGCCGATCCCCTGGGTGCGTGTGAACAAGCTTCCTGAGTTCACCTACTTCCCGCACAAGGCGCACATTCGGGTGGGCCTCAAGTGCCAGACGTGTCACGGGCCGGTCGAGAACATGACCACCTACGCGGCCCAGACGGGACCGCGGCTGTCGAACGACCTGCTGAATCTCGTCGGGCTGAGGCCCGCGCCGCCGCCGCTCACGATGGGCTGGTGCGTCGACTGTCACCGCAAAGAGAACGCGACGACGCCCGGCCGGCACGCGCCGCTCGACTGCGTGACGTGCCACCACTAGGGACGGAGCCACACGTGTCCAGGGACGGAGCCACGCGTGTCTATCATTCGCCACCCACGGCCGACGCGGCCTCGAGCACCCGTTAAATGAAACGGCGCGACTTCTTCAAGATCGTGACGGCCTCCGGTGCGGCGGCCGCAGCGGGCGGCTGCCAACAGGCCACCGAGTCCATTCTGCCGCTGGTGGTCCCCAACGAGCAGATCGTGCCTGGCGTCGCCTCGTGG
>JBKPCO010000134.1:0-2619 GCA_046727415.1 Candidatus Methylomirabilota bacterium | reverse complement strand
GAAGGCGCGGGTCGAGGACGCCCTCAACGCCACTCGGGCGGCCGTCGAGGAGGGAATCGTGCCGGGCGGCGGTGTCGCGCTGCTCCGCGCGTCGGACGTGCTCGACAGCCTCAAGCTCTCGGGCGATGAGGGCACCGGTGTCAGCATTGTGCGGCGCGCCCTCGAGGAGCCGATCCGGCAGATCGTCGAGAACGCCGGGCTCGAGGCTTCCGTGATCGTCGAGAAGGTCAGGGCCACGGTGCCGCACACGCGCGGCTTCGACGCCGAGACCAACGAGTATGTCGACATGATGCTGGCGGGAATCATCGACCCGACCAAGGTCGAGCGGGTCGCACTGCAGCATGCGGCGTCCATCGCGTCGTTGCTGCTCACGACCGAAGTGATCGTCACGGACGGCCCCGAAGCCGGAAAGGCCGACCAAGCCATGGGGCACGGTGGGGAGTTTTAGCTCGCCGGCGGCGCCTTCGGATCTTCCAGGGCAGCTCACGTGACATCAAACGCTGGGCCAGGCTCGTGAGCTCTGTGCGGACGGCCGATCCGAAACGGCACGCCTCGCTGTCTGACGGCAGCTCACAGATGCGCGCCATCGGGACGATCATCGAAAACGTCGCGGATACAGATGCGACGGTGCTGATCCGAGGCGAAAGGGGCCTTGGGAAGGACCTCGTGGCCAGAGCCATACATTCGAGCTCGTCTCGACGTGACGGGCCGTTCGTCAAGGTCAACTGCGCCGCGATCCCTTCTGGGCTTCTCGAGTCGGAGTTCTTCGGCCACGAAAAGGGGGCCTTCGCGGGCGCGCACCAGCGCAGCCGACCGAGGGTTTACGGAAGATCGCACGGCGGGCGGCGCGGGTTGCATCGGGTGGACTGGAATCGAGCCGCGGGGTCCCGGATCCTCAGGGTGAGCTACAAGACACTGCTCCACAAAATCGTCGAGTGCGGGCTGCCGCCGCTTCGCCGGCAATCGGCGACCCCGCGGGCCGGAGGGCTCAGCCGGTGAAGCGACGGCGAGCGGCGACGCCGTACGCGAAGGCGCTTTTCGAGCTCGCGAAGGAGCGCGGCGAGGCCGAGCTGATCGGGCGCGAGGTCGACGATGCCGCGGCGACATTCGAGGGCGTCGCGGAACTGCGCGACTTCTTTGCCCGGCCGTGGATTCCGCCGACCGTGAAGCGGGCGGTGGCGACGGAGGTCGCGCAGCGGTCGGGCCTCTCGAAGCTCACGACCGATTTTCTGGCTCTCGTGGCCGTCCGCGGCCGGACCGACCATCTGAAGGTGATCGCCGAAAAGTACCAGAAGCGTCTCGACGAGGATCTCGTGCGCGTCTGCGCACACGTTCGCACCCCCGTGCCGCTCACCGACAACGAGCGCGAGATGCTGGCGGCGAAGCTCGGGAAGGCGCTGGGAAGCCGTCAGGTGATGCTCGAGGAGATCGTCGACCGCGCTATGCTCGGCGGCTTCATCGTCGAGAGCGATAGCGTCGTCCTGGACGGGAGTCTCGAGGGCCAGCTCGACCGGATGCGCCGTCGTCTCGTGCGTGACGACGATGGGGCGGCCGCGGCACACGCAACGCCCAAGCCGAAGGTTCAATAGGCGGCCCCGATGAGCCTGATGCTGCCGTCGTCGCCCGTGTGGCCTGACGCGTGCGGTCCGCATGCTGGCACCGTACCGTGGGCGAAGCGGTGCCACTCATGGTGCTGCTACCGCTCGTGCTCCCGACGTGGGCGTTCCCGCGATGAGGCGATTAAGAGGATCCATGAAGACTAATACCGCGATGCTGGCGGACGTGAAGCTAGTGCTGTCGGCGCCAGTGCACGTACAGACTAAGCGCCATGGCTACCGGAAGACTGAGATCGACTTCGTGTCGGCGCGGACGCAGTTTATAGATCGCGCGGCGTCGACGACCTGGACGGGCACCGTCGAAACCGCGCGCCGGCTGCACGCGGAAGCCGAGCGCGTCAGGCTCGCGCACGCCGATCGTGAGCTTGAGACTGCGGCGTCGAGGGCTTACACAGACGAAGGAGGGGAGGCCTGATGGCCCGATGCCGTGACGGCGGCGCGGAGGAGAGCGAGGAATGACCTGGCGTGCCTCCTACTCGTCCTCACCACCTCCGGCCTCTTCATCCTACGACGAGCCGATTTTAGAGGGAGTTGCACGGGGACCCGGCCAGACGGGCCGACAGCGAACGACCGATGACCGTCGAGGGGTTCGCCAGCTTGCGGGAGTTCATCCGGCGAGCCGTGCGACAACTCAGCGGGGTGCCCAACGACGTGCTCTCGACGGTAGAGAATCAAGTTAGGCTTCATCATGACAGGGCCTGTCCTTGTCCTTGCTTGACGAAGGTCAGAAGAGGGTCACAGCGTCCTTCCAGACGCTCATCGTCACGCACTTGAGCGAGGCCTATATGCTGGCCGATCGCCTCGAGGAGGCTATCGCATGCGGCGACAGAGCCCTCGCGCTGGCCCGTGAGCGCGGCCAACGCGGCTACGAGGCTTGGGCCCTCCGCCACCTGGGCGAGATCGCTTCCTGTCGCTATCCCTTCGACGCCGAGACGGCCGAAGGCCACTACCGTGAGGCCCTGGGGGTGGCCAGCGAACTCGGCATGCGCCCCCTCGTCGCCCA
>JBKPCO010000133.1:0-9316 GCA_046727415.1 Candidatus Methylomirabilota bacterium | reverse complement strand
TTCGTCATCTCGCGAGTCATCCCGGGCGATCCGGTCGCGCTGGTGGCCGGCGAGACGGCCACGCCGGCTCAGGTCGAAGCACTACGGCGACAGCTCGGCTACGATCGGCCGCTTCCGGCGCAGTTCGCCGATTACGTCACGCGGCTGGCGCACGGGGACATGGGCACGAGCCTCTTCACCCGCCGCCCGATCGCCGAGGATCTCGCGCACCGCTTGCCCGCGACCATCGAGCTGACGCTCGCCGCAATGCTGGTCTCGGTGCTCGCCGGCATCCCCCTGGGCGTCCTCTCTGCGCTCTGGCGCGACTCGCCGCTGGATCACGCGCTGCGGCTGGTGACCGTGTCCGGCCTCGCCATTGCGAGCTTCTGGCTCGGGATCATGCTGCAACTCCTCTTCGCCATGCGGCTGGGCTGGACACCGCTCAATGGCCGGTTGCAGGGCTTTCCGCCGCGCACGATCACGGGCTTCTACCTGGTGGATGCCGGCGTCACCGGAGACTGGCCCACGTTCGGGGCTGCGCTGCTCCATATGGCCCTGCCGGCGGCGACGCTCGCCTTTCCCGCGCTCGCGACCCTCGTGCGGTTCACGCGTGCGGGCGTGCTCGACGTGATGCAGTCGAACTTCGTCCTCTACGAGCGGGCGATGGGATTGCCACGCTTCGTCATCGTGTGGAAGTACATCCTCCGTTCCGCGCTCACCTCGACCGTGACCCAGATCGGCCTGCTCTTCGGCATTCTGCTCGCCGGCGCCGTGGTGACGGAGGCGGTGTACGACTGGCCCGGAATCGGCACCTACGCGGTGAACTCCATCCTTCGCTCCGACTACAACGCCGTGATGGGTTTCACGGTGTGGGCCGGCGCGATCTTCATCGTCGTGAATCTGCTCGTCGACGTGGCCCATACCCTGATCGACCCGCGCGAGCGGGCCACATGATCCCATCGAAGCGGGCCTCGACGGCGAGCGTAGTCTGGTTCGTCCTGACGCGGCTCACCCGTGATCGGTCGGCTCTGATAGGCCTGGTCCTCATCGGGGCGCTGCTCGTCTCGGCGCTGCTCGCACCCGTCCTCTCCACGCATCCGGACGACGTGCTCGAGCTCCACCCCGCTGAGCGGCTCAAAGCGCCGAGCCGCGCGCACTGGCTCGGGACCGACCGGATGGGTGCCGACGTCTACAGCCGTCTCCTCTTTGGCGCGCGGATAACTATTCTCATCGGTGTGATCGCGGTGGGCGCGTCCCTGGTCGTTGGCGTGCCCGTCGGCCTCGTGGCGGGTCACTACCACGGCTGGTTCAGCGACCTCTTGATGCGCATGTCCGACGTCTTCCTCGCGGTGCCGCAGGTGGTGCTCGCGATCGCCATCGCGCAGACACTCGGACCGTCGCTACCGAACGTCATCCTGGCGCTGTCGGCCACGTACTGGCCGTGGTTTGCGCGCGTGGTGTACGCCGAGACGCGCGCGCTGCAGAAGGAGGTCTTCGTCGAGAGCACATCCGCCCTCGGCGCTTCGCCGTGGCGGCTGATCGCGCTCCACGTCTTGCCAAACATCGCCTCCCCGATCATCGTGCGCGCCTCGATCGGAATGGGCTTCACGATCCTGACGGCGGCCGCGCTCGGGTTCCTCGGCCTCGGTCCGCCGCCGCCGACGCCCGAGTGGGGGCGCACCATCGCGGAATCCCGCGAGTTCCTGCCGGACGCGTGGTGGTATGCCGCCGCGCCGGGCCTTGCGATCTTTCTGACCGTCATGGGCTTCAACCTTCTCGGTGACGGGCTCCGCGACGTCCTCGACCCCCGGCTGCGACGGGGCGGAGAGTGATGACTGAGCTGCTTTCGGTCCAGGGGCTGCGCGTCGACTTCGTCACCGATCGGGGCCCGGCGAAAGTGCTCGACGGCATCAGCCTGGACGTCGCCCCGGGTGAGGTGGTCGGGCTCGTCGGCGAGAGCGGCTGCGGCAAGACCACTCTCGCGCGTGCCATCCTCGGCGTCCTGCCGGCCGGCGCCGCCCGCATCCGCGGGGGTGAGGTCCGCTTCAAGGGCACGGACCTCCTGCGTGCGCCGGCCGGCGCCGTGAACGACCGCGTGCGTGGCCGCGCCATCACCTTCATCCCACAGGATCCGTTCACGTCGTTCAGCCCCCTGTTCCCCGTCGAGACCCAGATCATGGACGTCATGAAGTGGAAGTCGCCGCGCGTCGGGGAGGCCGCCGCCGCGCCGTCGCCCTTCCGCCGCTACCCACCGGAGCGCTACCGCGCCGACCGCGAGGCGGTGCTGGAAATGCTCCGCGCCGTGCAGATTCCCGAGCCGGCGCGCGCGCTGCGCTCTCTGCCCCACGAGTTCTCCGGCGGTCAGCGGCAGCGGCTCATGATCGCGATGGCCCTCCTGCCGCAGCCCGATCTGATCATTGCCGACGAGCCGACCACCGCGCTCGACGTGACGATTCAGGCGCAGATCCTGCGGCTCCTGCGCGCGCTGGTGAAGGAGCGCTCCGTCTCCGTCCTCTTCACCACGCACGACCTCGGCACGGCCCACGAGATCTGCGACCGCATCGTCACGATGTACGCCGGCCAGGAGATGGAGGAAGCCCCGACCGATGCGTTCTTCGCCCGCCCCGCCCATCCGTACACGCGCCGGTTGCTCGCCAGCGTGCCGAGCCCCGGTGGCGAGATCCGCGACATCCCGGGCGAGGTTCCCAGCCTGATCGAGCCGCCCGCCGGGTGTCGGTTCCACCCGCGCTGCGACCACGCGACTGCGGAGTGCAGTCGAGGACGGCCCGCGCTCCAGACGCTCGCGGGCACCGCCCACGGCGTGCGCTGTTATCACCCGATTCACGAGCCTCTCGGAGTCGACGCGTGAGCGTCACACCACCGCCTTTGCTCGAGATCGTCGACCTCGCCCGGCACTTTCCGGTGTGCAATGCTTTCGGACGCCGCGTTGGCTGGCTGCGCGCCGTGGACGGCGTGTCGCTCTCGGTGTGGCCGGGTGAGACGCTCGGCCTCGTCGGCGAGTCCGGTTGCGGGAAGTCGACGCTGGGCAAGACCGTGATGGGCATCTACACGCCGAGCTCGGGCGACCTCCGCTTCGCCGGTCGCGAGATCGGACGGCTGCCGAGGCGCCAGCGCCGTCGAGTCGCGAAAGACCTTCAGTACGTGTACCAAGACCCCGGCGCGTCGCTGGACCCGCGCTGGAAGATCGTCCATTCGCTGCACGAGCCCCTAAAAATCCACACGAGGCTCTCGCGAGTCGAGCGCGAGCGGGAGGTGAACGCGATCCTCGCCGCGGTCGGGCTTCCCGACGCGCACCTCGATCTCTATCCCCACGAGCTGAGCGGCGGTCAGCAGCGCCGCGTGGGGCTCGCGCGCATCCTGACCCTGCGGCCGCGTATGGTGATCCTCGACGAGCCGACCTCGGGGCTCGACGTCTCCGTCCAGGCGAGCGTGCTGAAGCTCGTCCGCAGTCTCCAAGACACCTTCGCGCTCACCTACTTGTTCATCTCGCACGATCTCGGGGTGGTCCGCGCGATGTGCGCGCGAATCGCTGTCATGTACCTCGGCAAGATCGTCGAGCTCGGCGAAACGCCGACGATCTTCGAACGGCCACGTCACCCCTACACGAAGTCCTTGCTCGCCGCGGTGCCACGCATCGGCGGCCGTCGGGTCACGCTCGACTTCTCGCTAGAAGGTGAGCCGCCCAACCCGCGCGCGGTGCCGAGCGGCTGTCGCTTTCGCACGCGCTGCCCGCTCGCCCAGCACATCTGCGCTACCGAGGAGCCCCCGCTCCGCGAGCTCGACGGCCGTCGCGTGGCCTGTCACCTGGCGTGAATACAACCGTCGCGCCCTCCACGTGGTAACGTGGGCGCCGCCGGGAGGCGGGAGCGTGCAGATCGGCGTCGACATCGGCGGCACCTTCACCGACATCGTGGCCCTGGACCCCGCGGGCCGATTGACGTTCACGAAAGTGCCGAGCACGCCGAAGGATCTCCTCGACGGGATCGGCGCCGCCGTCACCAAGGTGCTCGCCATGGCGGACGCCCGGCCCGGCGTGGTCGAACGTTTCATCCACGGCACGACGGTGGCCACCAATGCTGTCCTCGAGCAGAAGGGGGCCGTGACGGCTGTCCTCACCACCGAAGGCTTCGAGGACGTGCTCGAGCTGGGGAGGATGAAGCGCTCGCGCATGTACGACCTCGCAATGGACCCGGAGACCCCGACCTTCCTGGCGCCGCGCCGGCGGCGTGTCGGCGTCCGTGAGCGATTGGACGCGAAAGGCCGCGTGCTCGTCCCGCTGAACGAGGCTGACGTGCGCGACGCGGTGCAGCGGCTCCGCGCGCAGGGGGTCTCGGCCATCGCCGTGTGCTACCTGTTCTCATTCGTCAATCCCGTCCACGAGCGGCGGACGCGGGAGATCGTTGCGGCGCTGGCGCCCGAGATCAGCGTGTCGCTCTCGTCGGAGGTGGATCCGACCTTTCGCGAGTACGAGCGCTTGTGCGTGACGGCCTTCGACGCGTACCTGAGCCCCGTGGTGAAGCGTTACCTCGCCGGGCTCGCGGACACCTTGCGCAGCCTCGGCGTGACCGCGCCGCCCCTCATCATGCGCTCGCGCGGCGGCATCGTGTCGGCGGCGCTGGCGGCCCGGCAGCCGGTGACGCTGTTCCTGTCCGGTCCCGCGGGCGGTGTCATCGGCGCGAGCTTCGCCGCCGGGCGCTCGGGCGTGCGCGACTTCGTCTCCCTCGACATGGGCGGCACCAGCAACGACGTCGGCGTGGTGCGGGAGGGAGCCCCCCTGCTCGCCGCAGAGGGATCGATCGGCCCGTACCCCGTACGGACGCCGATGGTGGACGTGAACACGATCGGCGCCGGCGGCGGCAGCATCGCATGGATCGACGCGAGCGGAGGGCTTCGCGTGGGACCGCGGAGCGCCGGCGCCGAGCCCGGGCCGGCCTGCTACGGTCGCGGCGGCGACGAGGCGACCGTGACGGACGCGAGCGTGGTCCTCGGCTACCTGAACCCGGCCCGCTTCGCGGGTGGCACGATGGCACTCGACGTGGATGCAGCCGAGCGCGCGGTTGCCGCGATCGGCCGACGGATCGGCTTGGGCACAGTCGCCGCGGCCGCGGGCATCCATCGCGTGGTAAACGCACGCATGGCCGACCAGATCCGTCTCGTCACCATCAAGCGCGGCTACGACCCCCGCCGGTTCTCGCTGGTGGTGCTGGGTGGGGCGGGACCGGTGCATGGCGCCGCACTGGCCGACGAGATAGGGATGGCAGAGGTGCTCGTGCCCGAGGCGCCGGGAGTTCTCGCCGCCTTCGGTCTCCTCGCGGCCGCGATCGAGCACCATCACGCGCGGACCCTCCAGGCCCACACCCACGTCGCCGACCTGACAGACGTCAACCGGTGCCTGGCGGAGCTCGACGCCCTCGGGCGCGCCCGGATGGACGAGGAAGGCGTGCCGGCGCGCGAGGTGCGCGTGGTCTATGCGGCCGACATGCGCTACGTCGGGCAGGCATACGAGCTCGAGGTGCCGATCGGCGCGCCGCTGACACGTGAACGCGTGCCGGAGATCGTCGCCGCATTCCACTCCACGCACGCGCGGGTGTACGGCTACGCGCGCACGCAGCAGCTCGTGGAGTTCGTGAACTTCCGCGCCGTGCACACGTATCCCCTGCCGCGGCCCGCGGCGAGGCCGGCGGCGCGTGCGAGCGGCACGCTGGCCGACGCCCACACGGGCGAACGCCGCGCGTACTTCGGGGACGGCTATCTGCCAACCGCGCTCTACGAGCGGGCACGCCTGCCGCTGGGCGCGCGTCTGGCCGGTCCGGTCATCGTCGAGCAAGACGACACGACGACCGTGATCCCGCCCGGCGTCACCGCCCTGGTCGACGAGGCCGGCAATCTGCGCCTGAGGAGAGGCTGATGACCGTCGATCCCGTCCTCCTCGAGGTGCTCCGAAACCGGCTCGACGCCATCGCCGACGAGATGGAGCTGACGCTTCTCAAGAGCGCGGCCTCACCCATTGTCAAGGAAGGCCTCGACGCCTCCGCCGCGCTCTTCAACACCCGCGGTGAGACGATCGCTCAGGCCGCGGCGATCCCCATTCACCTGGGCGCGCTGCAGTTCGCGGCGCAACGCATCGTCCGCGCATTTCCGCCGGCGCGCATGTGCGAGGGCGACGCGTTCCTGCTGAACGACCCCTACGACGGCGGGACGCACTTGCCTGACATCACGCTCGCGGTACCGGTCTTCACCGACGGCCGCGCGGTCGCTCTGGCGTGCACGATGTGTCATCACCAGGACGTCGGCGGCCGCACCCCGGGCAGCGTGCCCACAGACGCCACCGAGCTCTACCAGGAAGGCATCATCATCCCGCCGACCCAGCTCTTCCGCGCGGGTGAGCTGGACGAGAATCTCTTCAACGTGCTCACCCGCAACGTGCGCTTGCCGGACGTGTTCACCGGTGACCTCATGGCACAGGTGGCGGCCGGGCGGCTCGGCGGCGTGCGGCTGCGCGAGCTGTTTACGGTGCACGGCTCGACGACGGTGGTCGCGTACATCGAGGAGCTGCTCACCCGGGCGGAGCGACTCACGCGGCGACAGATCGAAGCCATTCCCGACGGGGACTACGCGTTTGAGGACTGGCTGGACGACGACGGCGTGAGCATCGGGAAGCCCGTGAAGATCGCGGTCACCCTGCGCGTGCGTGGCTCGTCGATGACGTTCGACTTCACGGGCAGCGCGCCCCAGGTGCGGGGTCCGTTCAACTCGGTGCCCGCCTCGACGATGGCGGCCGTGTACTACGCGGTGCGTGCGATCTCAGACCCCTCCATCCCGAACAACGGCGGCTGCTTCCGCGCGGTCGACGCGGTGCTACCCGAGGGGACGATCGTGAACCCGCGGCCGCCGGCGCCGGTGAGCTGTCGGACAGCCACGATCAAGCGGATCGCCGACACGATCCTCGGCGCGCTGGTGGGCGCGCTCCCCGGCAGGATACCGGCGGCGAACTCCGGCACGCTCCTGGTGATGGCGTTCGGAGGCCAGGATCCCGAGTCCGGCCGGCCCTTCGTGGCGAGCGAGCTGGCCGCAGGCGGCATGGGCGCGCGCCCCGACAAGGATGGTATCGACGTCATCGAGACCGATGTCTCGAACTGCATGAACATCCCCGTCGAGTCGGTCGAGATGAACTTCCCGCTGCGCATCCGGCGCGCGCGGTTGTGGGTCGACTCGGGCGGGGCCGGGCGCTTCCGCGGCGGCCTCGGCCTCGAGAAGGTGTTCGAGGCGACGACCGACGTCATGGTCTCCCATCGCGGCGAGCGCTTCGACTCGGCGCCCTGGGGTCTCGAAGGCGGGGCGCCGGGCGCCCGCGCACACGCGCACATCGTGAGAGCGGACGGCACCCGCGAGGAGCTCCCGTCCAAGAAGATGATCGTCCTCCACCCGGGTGACCAGCTCTGGGAGTACATCGCGGGCGGCGCCGGCTACGGCGACCCGCTGGATCGCTACCCCGCGGCCGTGCTCGCCGACGTGCTGGACGGGAAGATATCGCCGGCGCTGGCGATCACAGCGTTCGGCGTCGTATTGACGCCGGACGGCACCGCCGTGGACGAGGCGAAGACCAAGGAGTCGCGCCAGCGGCGACTCGCGGAGAAAGGACGGCCGAGACCGCGATGAGAGAGCGGAGCTAAACAAGTTTATGTCTCCTACGCTCGAATCGAGGAGGAAGCCATGTCGGACCTCCGTGTTACGACGCTCACTGGTGGCGAGACCAAGCTCACGACAAGAGCCGTCGACGAGTTCAAGAAGACCCTTGGCGGCGAGCTCATCACTCCTGACGACGGTCGCTACGAAGAGGCGCGCAAGGTCTGGAACGCGAATATCGACCGCCGTCCGGGCCTGATCGTCCGGCCCACCGGGGTAGCCGATGTCATCAACACTGTCAACTTCGCCCGTGACCACGCCTTGCTGGTGGCGGTGCGCGGGGGCGCCCACAGCTTCGCCGGCACCGGCGTCTGCGACGGCGGGCTGGTCATCGACCTGTCGCGCATGAAGGGCATCCGGGTCGATCCCGTGCGACGGACGGTCCGCGCGGAGGCTGGCGTCCGCTGGGGCGAGTTCGACCGCGAGACGCAGGCGTTCGGCTTGGCCACTCCGGGGGGCGTCGTCGCCGATACCGGCATCGCCGGTCTCACCCTCGGTGGCGGCCATGGCTGGCTCGGATACAAATACGGGCTCGTTTCGGACAACCTGACCTCCGTCGACATCGTCACCGCTGACGGTACGTGCCGAGTGGCGAGTGACACGGAGCACGCGGACCTCTTCTGGGGGGTGCGTGGCGGCGGCGGGAACTTTGGCGTGGTGACCTCCTTTGAGTACCGCTTGCATCCTGTCGGCCCAGTGCTGGCCGGTCTGGTGTTCCATCCCTTCGAGAACGCCAAAGACGTCCTGAAGTTCTACCGCGACTTCTCCGGTACTACGCATGCGCAGTTGACCACCTATGCGGCGCTGCTGACCTCACCCGACGGTGCCAAGGTGGTCGTCATCGGCGTCTGCTATACGGGAGCGCTGGAGGACGGAGAGCGATTGGTCGAGCCCGTTCGCAAGTTTGGTCCGCCGCTGATGGATCAGATCCGCCCGATGGCGTACACGGAGCTTCAGACCACGTTCGAGGCCGGCTTTCCCCCAAGGAATCAGTACTACGAGAAAGTCCACTTTCTCCGAGAGATCCGGGATGAAGCGATCTCTCTCCTGATCGACCACTTCGCTCGCGTGTCGTCGCCCCTGTCCTCTTCGTTCTTCCAGCAGACGGGCGGTGCCATGCAACGCGGGAACACCGCCTATGCGCACCGCAATGCCCTCTACAATCTGATCCTCGTGGGCCAGTGGTTAGATCCGAAGGAGTCGCAGCGGCACGTTCGCTGGACCCGAGACTCGTGGGAGGCGCTCCAGCCCTATTCCACCGGCGGATTCTATGTCAACGACATCGGGCGCGAGGAAGACGACGGCGCAGACCGGGTCAGGGCCGCCTACGGCCACAACTATGAGCGTCTCGCGACGCTCAAGAAGCAGTACGACCCAGACAACCTGTTCCGCCACAACCAGAACATAAAGCCGGCGGTGTAGGACAGCCCCTAAGAACTTGACGCTGGTGACTGCTCGGCGAACATGCGACCAAAGTTTTTGGCGAATGGCTCGGGATGAATACCGCAGACATCGACGGGTCGCGCAGTGTGACGCCGCCCGCGTCTACTGGATTTCCCAAGGAATGTTACCAACGAGGGGGAAAGCGCCATGCAAATGCACGGTAATCTGATCAAGTGTCTAGCGACGG
>JBKPCO010000132.1:0-12717 GCA_046727415.1 Candidatus Methylomirabilota bacterium | reverse complement strand
CAGGGGGTGGAGATGGTGATGCCGGGGGACAACGTGACGATGGCGATCGAGCTGATCGTGCCGATCGCGATGGAGAAGGAGCTGCGGTTCGCGATCCGGGAGGGGGGGCGGACGGTGGGGGCGGGTGTGGTCACGGAGATCACGGAGTAGCGCATGCGCGACATCATCGCGCTCGCCTGCGCCACCTGTCAGCGCCGGAACTACTCGACGACCAAGAATCGGCGGACGCATCCGGACCGCCTCGAGCTCAAGAAATATTGCCGCTGGTGCCGCAAGCACACGGCGCATCGAGAGACGAAGTAACCGCCGGGACTTTCGGCGGGGTGAATGGAAGGGCCAACCGCTTGAGAGTCAGCGTGCGAGAAGGCCGTCGCGGCCTTCTCCGGGGTAGGGGTGTAGCTCTAACGGCTAGAGCACCGGACTCCAAATCCGGGGGATGGGGGTTCGAATCCCTCCACCCCTGCCATCGGTTGGATGGAGCGGGGACGCGATGGACTTTCTGAGACGCGCGCAGGAGTTCGTCCGGGAGGTCATCGCAGAGTTTCGCAAGGTGACGTGGCCCAGTCGGCAGGAGCTGATCAACTCCACCGTCGTGGTGATCGCGGTCACCGTGGTGGTGGCGTTGTTCCTGGGCAGCGTGGATATCGTGCTGGCCAAGATCGTCGAGGCGATTTTGCGATGAGCGGGGATGCGACGGTGTCGACGAGCAAGAAGTGGTTCGTCGTTCACACCTACTCGGGATTCGAGAACAAGGTGAAGGAAGCGATCGAGTCTCGCGCCAAGATCTTCGGAATGACCGAGAAGATCACGCGAGTCCTGGTCCCGACCGAGAAGGTCGTGGAGGTTCGCAACAAGCAGAAGCGCGAGACCGAGCAGAAATTCTTCCCGGGATACGTGCTCGTCGAGATGGAGCTGACCGACGACACGTGGCACCTCGTGCGCTCGACGCCGAAGGTCACCGGCTTCGTCGGATCGGGGTCGAAGCCGGTCGCGCTGTCGGACGACCAGGTCGAGGACATCCTGCGGCAGATGGAGGCGGGCGCCGAGAAGCCCAAGCCCAAGTCGGTCTTCGCGCGCGGCGACAAGGTTCGTGTGATCGACGGACCGTTCGTCAATTTCCAGGGAGTGGTCGACGACATGAACCCCGAGCGCGGACGGATGAAGGTGGTGGTGCCGGTGTTCGGGCGGCCCACGTCTGTCGAGCTCGAGTACTACCAGGTGGAGCGGATCTGATGCGCGTTCTTCGCGACGGGGCAGCGCGATGAAGAAGGTCCAGGCGGTCGTGAAGCTGCAGATTCCGGCGGGCAAGGCCAATCCTTCGCCGCCGGTCGGCCCGGCGCTCGGCCAGCACGGCGTGAACATCATGGAGTTCTGCAAGGGGTTCAACGCCCAGACCGGGCGCGAGGACGGGCTGATCCTACCGGTGGTGGTGACGATCTACCAGGACCGGTCGTTCACGTTCATCGTGAAGACGCCGCCGGCCGCGGTGCTCCTCAAGCGCGCGGCAGGGATCGCGAAGGCGTCGGCGGTGCCGCACAAGGACAAGATCGGCAAGGTCACGCGGCAGCAGGTGCGGGACATCGCGCAGACCAAGCTGGTCGACCTCAACACGGACTCGATCGACTCCGCGATGCGGATCATCGAAGGCACGGCCCGCAGCATGGGCATCGACGTGGTTTAGCGGGCAAGCGGGAGACGACATGGCGACGGTGACGCAGAAGAAGATCAGCAAGCGCTACGACGCGGCGGCGGCCACGATCGCCCCGGACAAGCAGTACTCGTTCGAGGAGGCGGTCGAGCTCCTCAAGAGCATGCCGGCGGCGAAGTTCGATCAGTCGGTCGACATCTCGTTCCGCCTGGGCGTCGACCCGAAGCACGCCGATCAGATGGTGCGCGGCGCGGTGGTGATGCCGCACGGCATCGGCAAGACCGTGCGGGTCGCGGTCTTCGCCAAGGGCGAGAAGGAGCGCGAGGCGCGCGAGGCCGGCGCGGACGTGATCGGCGCCGAGGACCTGGTCGAGCGAGTGCAGGGCGGCTGGATGGAGTTCGACACGGCCGTGGCGACACCGGACCTGATGGGTCAGGTCGGTCGGCTCGGCAAGGTGCTGGGCCCGCGCGGGCTCATGCCCAATCCGAAGCTCGGCACCGTGACGTTCGACGTGGGCCGGGCCGTCCGCGAGGCGAAGGCGGGCAAGGTCGAGTTCCGCGTCGACAAGGCCGGCAACGTGCACACGCCGATCGGCAAGCACTCGTTCAGCGTCGAGCAGCTCCGGGCCAACGGGATGGCGCTGATCGAGGCGATCGTTCGCGCCAAACCGGCGGCGGCGAAGGGCACGTACCTTCGCTCGCTGACCGTCTCGACCACGATGGGGCCGGGCGTGCCGGTCGACGCGCAGGCCGTGGCCAATCTGTTCAAGAAGGCCGTCTAGGACGGGAGCGCCAGTGCCAACGCAAGAGAAGGTCACCGAGGTTCAGGAACTGAAGACGCGGTTCGAGGGCGTGAAGACCGTGGTGCTCACCGAGTACCGCGGCCTCACGGTGCAGCAGCTCAGCGAGCTGCGCAAGCAGCTGCGGGCGGTGTCGGCGCAGTACAAGGTCGTCAAGAACCGGCTGGCCAAGCTGGCCATCGCGTCCTCGCCTCTCGACGGGCTGGGCACGCACCTGAAGGGGCCGGTTGGCGTCATTACCTCGAAGGAAGACCCGGTTGCGGTCGCGAAGGCGCTGCACACCTTCGCGCGGGCCCATCAGGCGCTGGCCATCAAGGCCGGATTCGTGGAGGGTCAGGTGCTGCCGCCCACCGAGCTGCGGGCGCTGGCGGACCTGCCGTCGAAGGAAGCGCTGCGCGCGCAGATCGTCGGCGCGATCCAGGGCGGGCTCGCCACGCTGGTCGGCGTGCTCACGGCGCCTCAGCGAGAGCTGGTCTACATCCTCAAGCAGCGCGGCGAATCAGCGCCCGCAGAAGCGGCGCCCGCAGCGAGCAGCTAGCACAAGGATTGCGACGGAGCACCGACACCCGACACGGGTGTTCGGGGCTCGCGCCGCGCGACCGTATAGAGCGTAGCGTGCAGTAGCGGCGGGGCATGGGCGGGCGATAGCCCGGGTGCCCATGCCCTTCATAAAGGAGAACGACGATGGCAACGGTAGAGCAGATCGCCGAGCAACTCGACAAGCTGTCGCTGCTGGAGGCGGCCCAGCTCTCCAAGCTCCTGCAGGAGAAGTGGGGCGTGTCGGCCGCCGCGCCGATGGCGGTCGCGGCCGTCCCGGGTGCGGCCGGCGGCGGGGCCGCCGCGGCTGGCGCCGTCGAGGAGAAGACGGAGTTCGACGTGATCCTCGGCGCGGCGGGTGAGAAGAAGATCCAGGTCATCAAGGTGGTTCGCGAGCTGACCGGGCTCGGCCTGAAGGAGGCCAAGGATCTGGTCGATGGCGCTCCGAAGGCGGTGAAGGAGAAGGTCACGAAGGCCGAAGCGGAGGATATGAAGAAGAAGCTCGAGGAACAGGGCGCGACGGTCTCGGTGAAGTAAGCGCGTCCGGGGGCGCGCTCGACTGTTTAGCGATTAGCGACTCCGTCAAGCCGGGGCCGGGGAGCCGGCCCCAGGAGAGGGTATGGCAGGGACGATTCAGTGTGGGCACCGCGGTCGTAAGGACTTCGGCAAGATCCCGTCGATCGTCGAGATCCCGAATCTGATCGAGGTACAGAAGCGGTCCTACGAGAACTTCTTGCAGAAGGACATCGCGCCGGAGCGGCGCGAGGAGTCCGGCCTGCAGGCGGTCTTCAAGTCGGTGTTCCCGATCGCCGACTACAACGACAACGCGCTGCTGGAGTTCGACTCGTACCACTTCGGTGAACCCAAGTACACGGTCGAGGAATGCCACGACCGCGGGATGACCTTCGCGATCCCGCTGAAGGTCACGCTCCGGCTCGTCGTCTACGATCACGACAAGGAAGCCAAGACCAAGACGATCCGCGAGCAGCGCGGCCAGGAAGTGTACCTGGGTGAGCTGCCGCTCATGACCGACAAGGGCACGTTCATCATCAACGGCACCGAGCGCGTGGTGGTCAGCCAGCTGCAGCGCTCGGCCGGCGTGTTCTTCGACGACGACAAGGGCAAGACGCTGGCGTCCGGCAAGCCGCTCTTCTCGGCGCGCGTCATCCCCTACCGGGGCTCGTGGGTCGAGTTCGACTTCGACGCCAACGACATCCTGCACGTCCGCGTCGACCGCCGCCGCAAGATGCTGGCGACGGCCTTCTTGCGAGCGTTCTGGTTCCTGGAGAAGAGCACGTTCCCCGACAAGCTTGTCATCCTCTCCGACGAGGAAATCCTGGCGCACTTCTACGAGGCCGAGGAAGTGCTGTCGTTCGAGGACGGCAACGCGTGGGTGACGCTCAACGCCGACGCCCACGTCGGCGCGAAGGTGGCCGACGACGTCAAACCGCCGCGCCACCGCGAGCCGATCGTGACCGCCGGCAAGACGCTGAACGCGAAGCTCATCGAGAAGCTCCGCGAGTCGAACGTCGAGAAGATCCCGGTGCGCGCCGAGTCGCTGGTCGGGCGCCGGACCGCCTCCCGGATCGTCGACACCGAGAGCGGCGAGGTGCTGGTGCAGACCAACACCGAGATCACCTCGACGGTGCTGTCGCAGCTGATGACCCGGCGAGTGGCGCCCTTCAAGCTCCTGGTGGTGAGCTCGGGCAAGATCGACCAGTCGCTCTACGAGACGCTGGCGCGCGACCACTTCAAGAACCCGGACGAGGCGCTCGTGGAGATCTACCGCCGCCTGCGCCCGGGCGACCCGCCCACCGTCGAGTCGGCGCGCTCGCTGTTCCGTGGCATGTTCATGGATCCGCGGCGCTACGACCTGGCCCGGGTGGGCCGCTTCATGATCAACGAGAAGCTCGGCATCGAGGCGCCGGCCAACGCCAAGACGATCCGGAGCGAGGACATCGTCTCGGTCATCCGGCACCTCCTGATGGTGCGGCTGGGCGCCAAGGCGACCGACGACATCGACCACCTCGGTAACCGTCGCGTGCGGTCGGTCGGCGAGCTGCTGGAAAACCAGTTCCGGGTGGGCCTGACGCGCATGGAGCGGGCGGTGAAGGAGCGGATGTCGATCTCCGACATCACGAACCTGATGCCGCACGACCTGATCAACGCCAAGCCGGTCTCGGCGGTGGTCAAGGAGTTCTTCGGCTCGTCGCAGCTGTCGCAGTTCATGGACCAGACGAACCCGCTGGCCGAGCTGACCCACAAGCGGCGGCTCTCGGCGCTCGGTCCGCGCGGTCTCAGCCGCGAGCGGGCAGGGTTCGAGGTGCGCGACGTCCATCCCACGCACTACGGGCGCATTTGCCCGATCGAGACGCCGGAAGGCCCGAACATCGGTCTGATCTCGTCCCTGTCCACCTACGCCCGGACCAATGAGTTTGGCTTCATCGAGACGCCATACCGCAAGGTGGGGAACGGGCGGGTCAGCGACGACATCGATTTCCTGACCGCGCTGAAGGAAGAGAAGTTTGTCATCGCCCAGGCCAACGCCGAGCTCGACCGCAACGGGAAGTTCGTGCAGGAGCGGGTGTCGGCGCGCAAGGGCGGTGAGTTCCGCATGGTCTCTCCCGAAGAGCTGCACTACATGGACGTGTCGCCCAAGCAGCTCGTCTCGGTCGCGGCGTCGTTGATTCCATTTCTGGAGAACGACGACGCGAACCGGGCCCTCATGGGCTCGAACATGCAGCGCCAGGCGGTGCCCCTGTTGCAGCCGGAGGCGCCGCTGGTCGGCACCGGCATGGAGCACGTGGTGGCGCGCGACTCGGGCGCGGTCATCGTCGCCAAGCGGCCGGGAGTCGTGGAGTACGTGGCGGCCGACCGGGTGGTGGTCCGGGCCGAGGGGCGGTCGAAGAAGGCGGATCCGGTCGCGGACCTGCCGCTCGACATTTTCAATCTGACCAAGTACCGGCGGTCGAATCAGAACACGTGCCTGAACCAGAAGCCCATCGTGAAGAAGGGGCAGCGCGTCCAGCAGGGCGACATCATCGCCGACGGGCCGGGCACCGACCAGGGCGAGCTCGCGCTCGGGCGCAACGTGCTGGTCGCCTTCATGCCGTGGGGCGGCTACAACTTCGAAGACGCGATCCTGGTCTCCGAGCGGCTCGTGAAGGACGACCGGTTCACGTCGATCCATATCGAGGAGTTCGAGATCCAGGCACGGGACACGAAGCTGGGAAAAGAAGAAGTCACCAGAGATATTCCGAATGTCTCTGAAGAAGCACTGAAAGATCTAGACGAATCAGGAATCGTCCGAATCGGCGCGAAGGTGAAGCCGGGCGATATTTTGGTGGGCAAGATCACGCCGAAGGGCGAGACGCAGCTCACGCCGGAAGAGAAGCTCCTGCGAGCCATCTTCGGCGAGAAGGCCGGTGACGTGCGCGACACGTCCCTGACGGTCCCGCCGGGGATCGAGGGCACCGTGGTCGACGTGAAGGTGTTCTCGCGGCGCGGCATCGACAAGGACGAGCGCGCCAAGTCGATCGAGGAGGAGGAGGTCGCGCGCCTCGAGAAGGACTATCAGGACGAGATCGCGATGGTCGAGATGGAACGCGACCAGAAGCTGAAGAACCTGCTGGTCGGTAAGACCGCGACCCAGGACCTCTTCGATCCGACCAACAAGATGAAGCGGCTCACCAAGAAGGGCGACCGGATCGAGCGCGAGGAACTCGACAACTTCTCGTGGAACGAGCTGAAGAAGGTCAAGGTCAAGGAAGAGGAAAACCTCGCCCAGACCATCAAGCGCATCGAGGACCTGGCCGACGAGCAGATCGGCGTCTACGACAACATGTTCGAGGAGCGCAAGTCTCGCCTCCGCCGCGGCGACGACCTGCCGCCCGGCGTCATCAAGATGGTCAAGGTGTACGTGGCGGTGAAGCGCAAGCTGTCGGTCGGCGACAAGATGGCCGGTCGCCACGGCAACAAGGGCGTCGTCTCCAAGGTCATGCCCGAAGAGGACATGCCGTACCTGCCGGACGGCACACCGGTCGAGATCGTGCTGAACCCGCTCGGCGTGCCGTCCCGCATGAACGTCGGGCAGATCCTCGAGACGCATCTGGGATGGGCCGCGCGCTCCCTCGGTCTGTGGGTGGCGAGCCCGGTCTTCGACGGCGCCACCGAAGAGGAGATCAAGGAGCACCTCAAGCAGGCGGGGCTGCCGACCTCCGGCAAGACGGTGCTCTTCGACGGGCGAACCGGTCGCCGCTTCCACCAGGAAGTCACGGTCGGGCAGATCTATATCCTCAAGCTCGCGCATCTCGTGGACGACAAGATGCACGCGCGCTCGATCGGGCCCTACTCGCTGGTCACCCAGCAGCCGCTCGGCGGCAAGGCCCAGTTCGGCGGGCAGCGGTTTGGCGAGATGGAGGTGTGGGCGCTCGAGGCCTACGGCGCGGCGCACACGCTTCAGGAGATGCTGACCGTCAAGTCCGACGACGTCGAGGGACGCAACCGGATCTACGAGGCGATCGTCAAGGGTGAAAACTTCCTCGAGCCAGGCACGCCGGAGTCGTTCAACGTGCTCGTGAAGGAGCTCCAGAGTCTGGCGCTCGATGTGGAGCTGGTGACGAAGGACGGGAAGAAGACTTCCTAGACATGGGAGAAGGCTTCCCAAAGGAGAGTGCGAATGCTGACGGATAGGCCATTCGGCAGCCTGATCAGAGAGGACAAGCCTACTAAGGACCTGTGGGGCATCCTCGATCGGCATGCGAAGCCCATCACGTTTGACGCGATCCGGATCAAGCTGGCCGCGCCCCAGAAGATTCGCGACTGGTCGCACGGCGAGGTCAAGAAGCCGGAGACCATCAACTACCGGACGTTCAAGCCCGAGCGCGACGGCCTGTTCTGCGCGCGTATCTTCGGTCCGACCAAGGACTACGAGTGCGCCTGCGGCAAGTACAAGCGGATGAAGTTCGCCGGCGTCGTCTGCGACAAGTGCGGTGTCGAGGTGACGCGCGCGCGGGTGCGGCGCGAGCGCATGGGCCACATCGAGCTCGCGTCGCCCGTCTCGCACGTCTGGTTCTTCAAGGGGCTGCCGAGCCGGATCGGCCAGCTTCTCGACATGTCGCTGCGCGAGCTGGAGAAGATCCTTTACTTCGAGGAGCACGTCGTCCTCGACAGCCGCCTGCAGGGGATCAAGAAGAAGGACCTGATGGCGGTCGACAAGGCGCGGCGGCTCCAGGAGGAACACGGTCCCGAGGCCCTGAAGGTGGGCATGGGCGCCGAGGCGATCCGCGAGCTCCTGCGCGACATGGACCTCGACTCGCTGGCCCGCGATCTCCGGGCTCAGATGCTCGGCGAGACGTCCGTGCAGAAGCGAAAGAAGATCGTCAAGCGGCTGAAGGTGATCGAGGCGTTCCTGAAGTCCGGCAACCAGCCCGATTGGATGATCCTGGAAGTCGTGCCGGTCATTCCGCCGGAGCTCCGCCCGCTGGTGCCTCTGGATGGTGGTCGGTTCGCCACCTCCGACCTCAACGATCTGTATCGTCGGGTCATCAATCGAAATAATCGCCTCAAGCGGTTGATGGATCTGAAAGCTCCTGAAATCATTATCCGCAACGAGAAGCGGATGCTGCAGGAAGCGGTCGACGCGCTCTTCGACAACGGACGACGGGGTCGAGTCATCACAGGGCCGAACAATCGGCCACTCAAGTCCCTCTCCGACACTCTGAAGGGGAAGCAGGGCCGGTTCCGCCAGAACCTGCTTGGCAAGCGCGTCGATTATTCAGGCCGTTCGGTCATCGTCGTTGGGCCGTACCTCAAGCTGCACCAGTGCGGGTTGCCCAAGAAGATGGCGCTCGAGCTCTTCAAGCCCTTCATCCTGAGGAAGCTGGAGGAGCGCGGCATCGCGTCGTCGATCAAGGCGGCCAAGAAGTTCGTCGAGAAGGAGCGCCCGGAAGTCTGGGACATCCTGGAGGATGTCATCCGGGAGCACCCGGTGCTGCTGAACCGCGCCCCGACGCTGCACCGCCTGGGCATCCAGGCCTTCGAGCCGATCCTGGTCGAGGGCAAAGCCATCGAGATTCACCCGCTGGTCTGCACCGCCTTCAACGCCGACTTCGACGGCGACCAGATGGCGGTCCACATCCCGCTCTCGATGGAAGCGCAGCTCGAGGCTCAGGTGCTGATGCTGTCGGCCAACAACATCCTGTCCCCGGCGAACGGCGCGCCCCTGGCGGTGCCGACCCAGGACATGGTCCTCGGCATCTACTACCTCACCAAGGAGCGGCTCGGCACGCCGGAGCGCCCGGTCCGCGGTGAGGGGCGGCTCTTCGCCGACGCCGAGGAAGTGCGGATCGCCTACGACAACGAGGACGTCGACCTGCAGGCCCGCATCCGCCTGCGCTGGAACGGCGAGATCCTCGAGACGACGGTAGGCCGCACGCTGCTCAACGAGATCGTGCCCGAGCAGCTCCGGTTCGTGAACCTGGAGCTGAAGAAGAAGGAGATCACCTCGCTGGTCGGCCGCTGCTACAACACGCTCGGCAACGAGGCGACGGTGCACTTCCTCGACGAGCTGAAGGACCTCGGCTTCCGTTACGCGACGCTGTCGGGACTCTCGATCGGCATCGATGACATGCACATCCCGTCGTCGAAGGAGCGGCAGATCGCCTCGGCCCGCGAGCAGGTCAACGAGGTCGAGCAGCAGTACCAGGACGGTGTCATCACCAACGGCGAGCGCTACAACAAGGTGGTCGACATCTGGGCGCACGTCACCGAGCTCATCGCCGAGGAGATGTTCCGCGAGCTGGAGGGTGGCGAGCAGGGCGGCGAGTTCAACCCGATCTACATGATGGCCGACTCAGGAGCCCGAGGCAGCAAGCAGCAAATCCGTCAGCTGGCCGGCATGCGCGGCCTGATGGCCAAGCCGAGCGGCGAGATCATCGAGACGCCCATCACGTCGAACTTCCGCGAGGGCCTCACGGTCCTCGAGTACTTCACGTCGACGCACGGTGCCCGCAAGGGTCTCGCCGACACCGCGCTGAAGACGGCCGACTCCGGCTATCTGACGCGGCGGCTGGTCGACGTGTCGCAGGACGTGATCGTCGCCGAGTACGACTGCGGCACCGTGAAGTACATCGATGCCACGCCGCTGGTCGAGGGCGGTGACATCATCCAGTCGCTCCGCGACCGTATTCTCGGCCGCGTCGCCGCCGAGGACATCCGCGACCCGCTGTCGGGCGAGATCATCGTCCAGGCCAATACCGAGATCAACGAGGAGCTGTCGCAGAAGATCGAGGACTCGGGCCTCGAGCGCGTGCGGATCCGGTCGACGCTGACCTGCGACACCAAGCGCGGCATCTGCGTCATGTGCTACGGGCGCAACCTGGGCACTGGACGGCTGGCCGAGCTCGGCGAGGCGGTCGGCATCATCGCCGCGCAGTCGATCGGCGAGCCCGGCACTCAGCTCACCATGCGGACGTTCCACATCGGCGGGACCGCCAGCCGCGTGGTGGAGGCCTCCAAGCACGAGGCCAAGAGCGCGGGCGTCGTGAAGTACCACAACCTCAGAACCGTCGTGAACCGCGACGGCGACCTGGTGGCGACCAACCGGAACGGAGAGATCGGCGTGGCCGACGAGCGCGGCCGCGAGCGCGAGCGCTACCCGGTCGTGTACGGCGCCAAGATCAAGGTCAAGGCCGACCAGCGCGTCCGCACGCGGACCGTGCTCGTCGAGTGGGACCCGTTCACGAACCCGATCCTGACCGAGTTCACCGGGCGGGTCGAATACCAGGACATCGTCGAGGGCATGACGGTGCGCGAGGAGTTCGACGAGGTCACCGGCCTCGCGCGCAAGGTCGTCATCGAAGACGCCGAGGGCAAGCTGCAGCCCGGTATCATCATCCGCTCGGCCGGCGACAGTGGCGCGGCGGTCGAGACGAGCGAGCGGCACCGGTACGCCTTGCCGGTGGGCGCGAACCTCAACGTGCCGGATGGCGCCGAGGTCTTCGCCGCCGACATCATCGCCAAGATCCCGCGTGAGACGACCAAGACCAAGGACATCACCGGCGGTCTGCCGCGGGTCGCGGAGCTGTTCGAGGCGCGCAAGCCCAAGGAGCAGGCCGTGATCACCGAGATCGACGGTCGGGTCGAGATGGGCGGCTTCGTCAAGGGCATGCGGAAGATCGTCATCCGGGCCGACAACGCCGAGACCAAGGAGTACCTGATCCCGCGGGGCAAGCACATCAGCGTGCACGAGGGCGACCGCGTCCGCGCCGGCGAGGCGCTGATGGACGGCTCGCCCAATCCGCACGACTACCTGGCGGTCCTCGGCGACCGCGAGCTGCAGCGTTACCTGGTCAACGAGGTGCAGGAGGTCTATCGCCTGCAGGGCGTGACCATCAACGACAAGCACATCGAGATCATCGTCCGCCAGATGCTCAGGCGGGTGCGCATCGAGGAGGTCGGCGACACCGAGTTCGTCGTCGGCGAGCTGGTGGACAAGTTCGTGTTCCAGGCGGAGAACGACGCGGTCCTGGCGCAGGGCAAGCGCGCCGCGACCGCCAAGCCGGTCCTTCTCGGCATTACGAAGGCGTCGCTCTCGACCGACAGCTTCATCTCGGCGGCATCGTTCCAGGAGACGACCCGGGTACTCACGGAGGCAGCGATCTCCGGCAAGACCGACGACCTCCGCGGGCTGAAGGAGAACGTGATCGTCGGCCGGCTCATCCCGGCCGGAACCGGGCTCTCGAACTACACCCGGGTCGAGGTGCTGACGCCGGGCGGCGAGGCCGTGAAGTCGCTCGACAGCGTGCTGTCCCTGACGCCGCCGATCGCCGATACGGGTGACGCGGACGAGTCGGTCGCGGTGGCCGGATAGCGGCTAAAGCGTTGACACCACAGGGTGTCTCGGTTATAACGTGAGAGTTTTGTCGCCTTAAAGGGCGCGGAGAGTCATGCCGACCATCAACCAGTTGGTCCGTCAGGGTCGTGAGGCGGTGCGGAAGAAGTCGAAGACGCCCGCGATGCAGGCGTGTCCGCAGAAGCGGGGCGTCTGCATCCGTGTGTACACGACGACGCCGAAGAAACCGAACTCCGCGCTCCGCAAGGTCGCGCGCGTGAGGCTGACGAACGGCCTCGAGGTGACGTCCTACATTCCGGGCGTCGGCCACAACTTGCAGGAGCACTCGATCGTCATGATCCGCGGGGGCCGCGTGAAGGATCTCCCGGGCATCCGGTACCACATCATCCGGGGCACGCTCGACACCGCTGGCGTGGCGGGCCGCAAGCAGAGCCGGTCGAAATACGGCGCCAAGGCGACCAAGGGCGCCGGAGGTTAGGTCATGCGACGGGCGGGCGCGGCGAAGCGCGAAGTGCTGCCGGATCCGAAGTACGGGAGCCGGCTGGTGGCGAAGTTCGTCAACATCATGATGATCCGCGGCAAGAAGTCGACGGCCGAGCGCATCATGTACGACGCCCTGCTCTCGGTCGAGGACCGCAGCAAGCAGGACGCGCTCAAGATGTTCAAGTCGGCGATCGACAACGTGAAGCCGGCCGTCGAGGTGAAGTCGCGCCGGGTCGGCGGCTCGACGTATCAGGTGCCGGTCGAGGTGCGCCCCGACCGCCGGACGTCCTTGGCGATGCGCTGGGTCATCGGCGCCGCCCGCCGGCGGGCGGAGCGGAGCATGGCCGAGAAGCTCGCTGCCGAGCTGCTCGACGCGGCGGGCAACCGCGGCACCGC
>JBKPCO010000131.1:0-4534 GCA_046727415.1 Candidatus Methylomirabilota bacterium | reverse complement strand
CTGAGTCGTCGTGATCTCGTAGACGTGCTCGTGCCGGTAGGAAGCGATGAGCTCGCGCAGTACGCCGAGCACGTGAGGCTGGTCATCGACGATCAAGACTCGTTTCGCCGCGTTCGACACTCTGCCTACGCCTGTCCAGGTGAGCCGGAGATGGCAGCGGTCGGGTCGGCCTGCACGCCTGACCCTGTCCCCGAAAACTCGGCGCTCTCGCCTGATCATACCGCCCGCACAATCAGGTCTCTAGTTCTTAAGCACGTCGAGATCAGGAAAGGCTGACCCGCTGTCTAGAGCCGGAGCTGCACACCGGCGCGCTCCTCCTGGAGCGTCGACGCCCGGAGACGGTCCTGGTCACCCCAGCCGCGGTTCATGGCCTCCTGAAGCTCCTGCTGGCAGAGGTCGAGCAGTCGCGTTGGCACGCCGTGCTGGGCAGCGAGGTCGCCGGCCAGATTGAAGTCTTTGTGGGCGAGGGCCAGGGCGAAGCGCGCGGTGAAATCGCCGCGAAATAGCGTGGCCGGCATCCGCTTGGTGAACGTCATATTCTGGCTCACGATGCAGCCCTGGTTGAACGCCTCGATGAGTCGGGGCACCGCGACGCCGGCCTTGGCGCCGAGGGTCAGACATTCGGCGAGCAGCAGGTCGATGCTCATCGCCAGGGCGTTGTGGACGATCTTCGTGATCGATCCCGTCCCGAGTTCGCCCACCCACACGACGCTCTTCGAGAACGTGTCGAGGACGGGCTTCACCCGGCTCAATACGGCTTCGTCGCCGCCCACGAAGAGCGTGACCTGCCCGGCCAGAGCGCCTTCGCGGCCCCCGTCGAGCGGCGCGTCCAGCAGGTGGGCGCCGCGCGCCTTCAGCGCCTCACCGACTTCGCGCACCACGCCGGGCGCATTGGTGGTGAGATCGATCACCACCGAGCCGGCCTTCACGCCTTCCCGGATGCCGCCGGCGCCGAGCGCCACCTGTCGCATCTCGGGCGGACCCTGGACGCAGATGCAGATCACGTCGGACTGCGCGGCCACGTCCCGCGCCGATTCCGCCCACGTCGCGCCGCGCGCGAGCAGCGTCGCCGCGGCCGCCCTTCGCAGATCGTAAACCACGAGGGAGTGACCGGCCGTGCGTACGAAGCCCGCGAGCGGCTCTCCCATGTTCCCGAGACCGATGAAACCCACTCGCATCGTTTCCTCCACGCTGAGATCCAGGGGCCGATGACCGCGGCGCATTATACGGCGGCCCCGTGGTAGTCTCGGAGCCTGCTGACGGACCGGCAAAAGCACGCGCGCGACGCAGAACGCGCACGACGAAGAGAGGGGCACGACCATGAGAACAGGCGTGGTGTTTCCGCAGACGGAGATCGGTTCTGACCCCGCAGTGATCCGCGACTACGCGCAAGCAGCCGAGGCGGCCGGCTACGATCACCTGCTCGTCTTCGATCACGTGCTGGGCGCCACGCTGGAGCGCCTCGACAGGCTCGGACGCCGTCCGCCCTACACCGATCAGAGCTCGTTCCACGAGCCCTTCGTGCTTTTCGGCTACCTCGGGGCATGCACGCAGCGGCTCGAGCTGGTGACCGGCATCGTCATTCTCCCGCAGCGCCAGACCGCGCTGGTGGCCAAGCAGGCCGCCGCGGTCGACGTGCTCACGCGCGGGCGGCTGCGCCTGGGCGTCGGCATCGGCTGGAACTACACCGAGTACGAATCGCTGAACGAGGACTTCCACACCCGCGGCCGGCGTGTCGGCGAGCAGATCGCGGTCATGCGGAAGCTCTGGACCGAGCCGCTCGTGAGCTTCAAGGGCACCTACCATCAGCTCGATCGGGTGGGGATCAATCCGTTGCCCGTCCAGCGCCCCATTCCGGTGTGGATGGGCGGCATGGCCGAGCCCGTGCTCAAGCGCGTGGCGCAGATCTCCGACGGGTGGTTTCCACAGTTCCAGCCGGGCGACGAGGCGCGGCAGATCATGGGGCGCGTGCGCGACTACATCAAGGAGGCGGGCCGCGCCCCCTCGGCGGTCGGCATCGAGGGGCGGTTCACCTACTCCATCGGCGGGCCCGCCGAGTGGACGCAGCGCGCGCGCGAGTGGCGTGACCTCGGCGCATCCCATCTCTCCGTGAACACGATGGGTTCGAATCTGTCGCCGCGCGAGCACATCGACGCGATCCTCAAGATGAAGAAGGCGCTCGACAGCGTGTAGGACGTGGCGGATCGGGTAATGCCCTGATTCTGACGGTTAAGCACCGGTGGTAGCGTGAGAGCTGAGCTAACCGCACTGAAGGAGGTGCGTCATGACTCGAAGCTCTCACAAGGTATGGATTTCAATCGCGTGCGTCTTCGCGCTGAGCATGGTTGCCGGCGCGGCCGGCGCTGCCGACAAGACGAAGGTCGATCAGGAGACGAAACGAGTCGAGCAGGGCGCCAAGCAGATCGGGCAGGGAGAGGTCGGCTCGGGCTTCAAGGAGATGTTCTCGGGCGTCGGCCACACGGTTGTCGAGGGCGCCAAGTTCAGCGGGCGGACGATGGGCGAGTTCTTCAAGAAGGCTTTCAGCAGCTGACGTTCCTAGCAAGGAGAGACCGATGAAGGCCGGCCAGGCGGTTCTCGAAGCGCTGCGCGCCGAAGGGGTCGAGTACACCTTCGGCGTGGTGGGAACGACCACCAACAGCATCGTCACCGAGATGTACGGGCGGAGCGATATCCGCTTCGTCGACACCCGGCACGAAGAGGGCGCGGCCTTCATGGCATACGGCTACGCCCGCGCTTCGGGGAAGCCCACGGCCTGCATCACGACTTCCGGGCCCGGCACCACTAATCTGGTCACGGGCGTCGCGCTCGCCTACAAGGGACGCGCGCCGGTGATCGTAATCGCCGGCGACGTCGCCCGCGACTACATCTATCGCGACGGCGCCCAGGCGTTCGACCTCGTCGGGCTGTTCAAGCCCATCACCAAGCTTGCGCTCGAGGTGAACAAGACCGAACGCATCCCCGAGATGCTTCAGTACGCATTCCGCTCCGCGCTCTCGGGCAAGCAGGGACCGGCCTTCCTCGATATTCCGCGCGACCTCCTCGACGACCAGACCGTCGCAGGCGAGCCGCTCCGCCCCGGTGCCTACCGGGCGGTGGAGACGCGCATCGCGGGCGACGCGCAGGCCATCCAGCGCGCGGCGGCATTGCTGGCGCAGGCGCAGCGGCCGCTCCTGTTAGCGGGCGGCGGCATCATCGACGCGGAGGCGAGCAAGGAAGCGGTGGCACTGGCCGAGCTTCTGGACATGGCGCTCGTGCCTTCGTACGGCCACAACGACGTGGTGCCCAACAGCCATCACCTCTATGTGGGCCCGCCCGGCGGCCGCGGCTCCGCCGAGGCGGCCGAAGCGCTGCACCGCGCCGACGTCATCCTGGCGCTCGGAACGCGGCTCAACCAGGCGACGACGTTCTGGGACTACCGCGTCATCAACCGCGAGACGAAGATCGTCCAGGTAGACATCGACGCCCAGGAGATCGGCCGCAACTACCCGGTGGCGGTCGGCATCGTGGGTGACGCGCGGGCTGTCGCCGAGCAGCTGCTCCGCGCCGTGCGCGAGACCCATGGGCAGGGAAGCGCCAGGAGCGCGTGGCGAAGCGAGGTTGCCGGCCTCGCGGCGCGGCGGCAGGCGCGACTTCAAGCCGAGCTGTCCCTGACGGCGAGCCCGATGATGCCGCAGCGGGTCTTCCCGGAGCTGCGCCGCGTTCTGCCGCGCGACTGCATGGTGACGATCGACGCGGGTGTCGCGCCCGGGCTGGGCTACGACCGCCTCCACTTCGAGACGCCCCGTACAATGTTCAACTACGCTGGTCACGGCGGGCTCGGGATGGGCTACTGCGTCGGCCTCGGGACCAAGCTCGGTCGTCCCGACCGCCCGGCGGTGAGCCTGCAAGGCGACGGCGGATTCCTCTATACCTCGGGGGAGATCAACACGGCGGTGCGCTGGCGCATCCCGCTGGTCAGCATCGTGCTGAACAACAGCTGTCACGGCGCCGAGAAGGCGCAGCAGCAGCGCCATTTCGGCGCGCGCTATATCGGCGTCGACCTCGTGAACCCGCGCTTCGACAAGCTCGCCGAGGTGTATGGCGCGCGGGGGATGTACGTGCAGCGCGCGGAAGAGATTGGCGACGCTGTCAAGGAAGCGTTCGTGGCGAACGGCCCCGTCGTGATCGAGATTCCGGTCGCCGAGTACTTCCCGCCGGCAGCCCCCACGCCGGGTGGCGTGGCCCGACACTGACGCGTCCGTAACTCCGGGGCGAGAGAGTCGCGGGCCGCTTACGCCGGCGTCTCGATCCGCCGATCCCTGGCTCCGCATCAACCGTGTGCTGCGCGTGATGCTGCAGACGCGCTGGAGCAGCTAACCAACGCGCGTAGCCGGTCCATTCAAAAGACGGCGCTCAGGGCTTGATGGTCGGCCCGATGTACGACGTCGCGGCGACGACGTTGTCGTACCACTTTCGGGTCTCGGCCCTCGTATTGCTGCGGATGTGCAGCGCCAGGCCGAAGCGATCGATGGTC
>JBKPCO010000130.1:0-34557 GCA_046727415.1 Candidatus Methylomirabilota bacterium | reverse complement strand
CGATGTTGGCGCTGAAGAAACGCGCGTCGTAGGAACGCTCGGCCGGGTTGCCACGGCAGCCTCTCGAGCCGAGCGAGGTGACGACCCTGAGCAATTCTGACCAGCATCAGAACACGCATTGGATGATCATTCACGATATGAGTCGACGTGTCTCATCCGAACGGGGCGGGAACGGTGCGGGGATCCGGGCGGTTCGTGCGGGAGACCCGCCACGAATTGTTCCTGTGGCAGGCCTTCATCGGAATCATCGCAATGGTGGCGCTGCCGCTGTCCACGCCGCCGAGGAGCGAGGCGAGGCCGAAGCGGCGCTGGCGTTCGCCGCGTCGATCGTGGAGTCCTCGGACGAGGCCATCGTCGGCATGACCCTTTACGACATGGTCACGAACCGGAACGCCGGCGCCGAGTGGCTCCATGGCTACACGGCCCGCGAGGTCCTCGGGCGGTGGCCACGCGGGATCACGATCCCGGAGGACGATTTGCCAAACATCCTCGAGCGGGTCGGACGGGGAGAGCGGGTCACTCACTACGAGACTGTCGGGGTGAAGAACAACGGGCGGCGCATCGACGTGTCCATCACGGTGTCGCCGATCCGGGACGCTGAGGGAAAGATTGTCGGAGCATCGTCGATCACCCGTCGCATCACGTACCGCAGGAAGGCTGCGGCGGCGCATGAGATCGACAATCCGCTTGCGGTGATCATGGGCTATGCGCAGCTTCTGGAGGCCCTTTCGCGGATTCGGGATCGTCAGGCGGATGAAGCGCGTGACCCGGGAGCCGACCGAGGAGGCTCATCTGCCGACCCCGGATTGCCATTGCACTCGCAGGCGTCAGGTGTTGTTGCGATGACGAGCGATCGACGCTAGCAGCAGCCGAGCTGACGCGGCCCGTGCCGCGTACGCGACCGTTGAAGCGCCCTGGGCCAAGCGCTGCCCGGGCATCGTCACGGGCTGGTGACCGATGAGCTCTTGTGCTGCCGCCGTCGCCCGGGTTGCCCGACGCTTGCGGTCCGCATACTCGCGCCGCGCCGTGTGTCTCGCGATGTCGCTCATGGTGCTGCTACCGCCCGGGCTCGCGACGGCGACACTCGCCTATCATATCTACTTCGACCGGAGCGGCGTTCCGGACCTCGAGCCCTTCATCCGTTTCGACCTCCCGACGATTGGCAAGGTCTACGATGCACGGGGCGCACTGCTGATCGAGCTGGCACGAGAGTACCGCCAGATCGTTTCCTACGAAGAGGTGCCGCCGGTCATCCGTCAGGCGATCCTGGCGGCCGAGGACAAGAATTTCTTCACGCACTCCGGCGTGGACTATCGAGCGCTTCCACGCGTGCTCTACAAGACGGTGACGAGCTCGGTGAGTGCGTGGTGGGACGGCAAGGGATTCCGACTGCGTCTTCCCCAGGGTGGCTCGACGCTCACCCAGCAGCTGGTCCGCGGTTACTTCCTGCGAAACCGGTGGGGCCGCGAGAACGACCTGACGCTCTTCCGCGACCGCCCGACCTGGCGGCTCCTCTCCCTGGTCGTGGGCGTCCCGGCCACGAACAAACTCTTCCGAAAGCTGGAGGAGGTGCGGCTCGCGCTCTGGCTCGAGGAGGAGATGAGCCGCCGTTTCGGATCGCGGGAGCGGGCGAAACGCGAGATCTTCGCTCGGTCGGCCAGCTTCAATTATCTCGGCAACGGCCGGTATGGCTTCGCCGCCGGCTCCGAGTACTACTTCGGCAAGCCGTTGTCGAGCTACACCATAGAGGACGCGGGGCAGGCCGCTTTGCTGGCGGGGATCACCAAGGCGCCGCGAGACTATCTCCCGGCGCCCGGCAACGCGCGGCCCCTGCGCCGCCGCAACGAGATCCTGGCCCTGATGGCACGTAACGGCTACATCCCCGAGAATCTCGCGAAGCGCTTGCAGACCGAGCCGGTGCTGGTGGCAACAGTGGCGAACAGCTCGGTCAAGACGCAGGCGCCGGCTGCGATCGCCACGGTCTTCGACGAGCTTCGACAGCACGGTGCGGGCCGCTTCGGGGTCGAGGATCTGCTCCAGGGGCGGATCTCGGTCCACGCCACGGTGGACCAGCGGGTCCAGACCATCGTGAACGAAGCGCTGGAGACGGGTCTTGCTCTCTACGAGAAGCGGCACCCCCTGGCGAAGGGACTGATCCAGGGCTCGGTGGTCGTGCTCCGCAATGGAGACTCGGCGATCCTGGCCGAGGCGGGTGGGCGATACTTCTACAAGAATCGCCAGGCCCGCTACTCCGACTTCAACCGTGCGACGGGCTCGCTGCGGCAGGCGGGCTCGGCGTGGAAGCCGATGGTGTACCTGGCTGCGTTCCGCGAAGGGCTCGACCTCGACACCACGGTGCCCGACGAGCCTATCGCGGTGTCCATGGGAGCCGACCGTCCGGTCAAGTGGATCGCGAATTACGACAACGAGTTCAAGGGGCCCATCCCGATGCGCCAGGCGCTGGCCGAGTCCCGCAACGCCGTGGCCGTGTGGATCACCCGCGAGATCGGCCTGGACAGAGTGATCCGGGCCTCCCGAGAGCTGGGGATCCGCACACCGTTGCAGCCCTACATCACCACGGCCCTCGGGGCGTCAGAAGTGCGGCTGCTCGAGCTGGCGGGCGCCTATCGCGCGATGGCTTCGGGGCTCCTGGCCGAGCCGTACATCATCGATCGCGTGACCGGCGCCTCCGGCGAGGTGCTCTACGAGGCGGCCCGGACCGCGCTCGAGTTCACCTCCAGACACTTGAATCTGATCCAGGAGGGATTGCGGGGCGTGGTCCGCATTCCTGCAGGTACCGCCCACTCCCTCTACGGCCGCGACTTCCCGATCCCGATCATGGGGAAGACCGGAACGACGAGCGACTTTCGCGATGCGCTCTTCGTGGGGTCGACCTACGGACCGCAGGGGGTCACCGTGGCGGTCCGGATCGGCTTCGACGACAACCGTAGCCTGGGCGACAAGGAGACCGGGGGCCGCGTAGCGTTGCCGATTTTCCGCGAGATCATGCTCCGCACATACCAGCTGGAGCTCGTGGGCGTTGCGCCGTCGTTCCCTCGCGAGATCGAGGATGCGATCGACCAGTACCTGGTCGGAAAGCCGTGACGATGATCTCGGGAGGAGCTCTCAAATTCGGGACGGATAGCGCCTTTCAGCTCGAGCTTCGGCGGCGAGTCGACGAGTATTTCCAGGCCACCGGCCGGCGGCGACGCGATTGCTGGGAGATGTACCTGAAGTCGGCGATCCTCCTCGCCGGTCTGGCTGTCACGTACCTGCTGCTCGTGTTCGTGGCCCACGCGTGGTGGCAGAGTGTGCCGCTGGCCATTCTGCTCGGGTTGGCCGCGGCCGGTGTCGGCTTCAACATTCAACACGACGGCGGCCATCACGCGTACTCCGATCACCCCTCGATCAACAAGCTGATGGCGATGACGCTGGACATGATCGGGGGCAGCTCGTACTTGTGGCACTGGAAGCACGTCGTCATCCATCACACGTATGTCAATGTCACCGGCTACGACGGCGACCTCAACCTCGGCATCTTCGGCCGCGTCACGCCGCAGCAGACCCGGCTCGCGTTTCACCGGTGGCAACACCTCTACCTCTGGCCGATCTACGGCTTTCTCGCGATCAGGTGGCAGCTCGTCGACGATTTCAGAAGGCTCATCGCCGGCCGAATCGGCAGCCACCGTATCCGCCGCCCCACCGGGTGGGACCTCGCCTCTCTGGTGGCCGGTAAGGCGACCTTCTTCGCCTGGGCATTCGGCGTCCCGCTGCTTCTCCACCCGGTGAATGTGGTCCTCATCCACTACGGGATCGCCGCGCTGATGCTCGGGGCGACCCTCGCCGTGGTGTTCCAGGTGGCTCACTGCGTAGAAGAGGCGGCGTTCCCGCTGCCCTCCGCGCGCACCGGGCGTCTCGAGCGGGCCTGGGCTGTCCATCAGACGGAGACAACCGTAGACTTCGCCCGCCATAGCCGAGTTGTGGCGTGGCTTCTCGGCGGCTTGAACTTCCAGATCGAGCACCACCTATTCCCGAGAATCAGCCACGTCAACTACCCGGCGATTTCGAAGCTGGTGGAACAGACGTGTCGAGACTTTGAGGTCACCTACGCCGAGCACAGATCGTTCCGGGAAGGCGTGATTGCCCATTTCCGTTGGTTGCGGCGCATGGGGATGCCGAACACGAATGGTCTGCTGCGCCAGCCGGGATCTGCCCCCTCCGTCTGACCCCTACAGAAAATCAAGCCCTGCAGAAAGACCGCATGCGCATAGCCCAGCAGTCTCCCGAAGATCCGCTCCGCGCCGAGCTCTTTGGCATCGAGCGCCTCGAGCAGCATGCCGAGAGCCTGGCGGCTGCCCAGGGCGTCATGCGGCGGTCGGGTCGGGGGTGGCGGTTGTTGCAGCGCGTGGAACACAACGGCCGCACGCTTCGCGACGCGCATCGCGTGATCGCCAACGCCATCCGAGAGGAGCGCGCGATCACGCCGGCGGCCTCAGCATCCGGCTCGTCGATGACCGGAAGGCACATAACGTCCGAATCGTCCTCGGCTGAACCGCTCGCGCTAGTTCATGTTCCACAGGGCGCATACCGCCCTATCGCACCACCATCGAGCGTCATCGACCCGCCCGCTCTTGGCGGCTCGACTTGCCTGATCGACCATCCACAGCATCTGCGATCGCGCCGCGTCCCGCTGCGTCGTCTGCGGGCTCCACCGTCCGGCCGCCACGACGACATTTGTCGCTGCATCGGTGTCTTCGATGCTGGCGATTTTACGCGTTATGGATCCAACGATGGCTTTGATGTCTTCAGCCATAGAGAACCGCTCCCCGCCTCTGCGAATAATCTCGAGATTGCCTATATCATATATATCTTGTATTATAAATAAAAATCATACAACGAAAATTAAACCACCTGGAATTGAGGATTGGGATGGTCAGATGCCTCACCTGTAAGCGAGAGCTCAAGGATGACGCGCAGCAATTCTGCAACGAGTGCAACCGAGGCTACGGCAAGAAGCCGGGCCGGGGCACCCCAGCGTCACCCGGAAGAACTGCAGCGCGAAGGCGGCGTAGGCGCGCACGCTAGCTGAGGCGCCGCTTCGCTGGTGGCGGGCCGCTGAGCCTTGGGCGCCTCACGTCGTGTCGCCGTTTCGATTCGGAAACATCGCTGGCCTTTCGGCGGAGGAGCTTGTCGTGATGAGAGAACTCAGGTGCGCCGATCTTATGCCCGGCTGCAATTTCGTGGCGCATGGCAAAGACGACAGCGAGGTCATGAAGAAGACGGCCGAGCACGCCAAGAGTGTTCACAAGATGGTAGCGATTGCGATGGATGTCGAGAAGAAGGCGCGAGCGTCGATTCGGGATGCCGCAGGTAGTGCCGGATAGTCGCGCCGGAAGAGGTCGCGTCAGCGGAGGGACGCGGAGCGTCCGCGCTCCGAGGCTACTTGAAGGCCGGCATGACCTCGTGGGTGAGAAGGCGCAGGCTGCGCGTCTCGAGCTCGAGCGGGATACGCCCGCCGGGGTTCAGCTCGGCGATGATTCCGTCGATCTCCAGCTCCTCTCGGAGCTGGGTCAGGCGATCGATTACGCCGGCCGCGGTGCCGAAGGCGACCTTCTTCGTGAGGACGTCGTCGTACGAAAGATTCGCCATGCGCTCGGCGAGCGCGCGGCGGCGGTCGGCCGGGCCGGCGCCGGCGCGGCCGACCACCGCGCGCGCCAGCTCGGTCTGGCGCCCGAAGAAGTGCGTGAGACTCGCGCGAGGCTCGTCGATCGCGCCCTGCTCCGTCGTCGAGACGTAGACCGGGATCCGTAGATATACGCTCGGATTGCCGGCGTGGCCCGCCTCGCGCCACGCTTGCCGGTACAGGGCCAGGTGCGCGCGCAGATCGGGGATCTCGGCGGCGCGCAGCCCGACGAAGATGGACAGGCCCATCTTGCCGACCGCCGGAAACGTCTCCTCGGTGTTGGCGGCCATCCGGATGGGCGGGTGCGGCATCTGGAAAGGGCGCGGCGCGACCGTCGTATTCTGAAACCGGTAGAACTCGCCCTCATAGCTGAACGGCTCGCCCTTCCAAGCCTCGCGGATGATCTCGAGCGCCTCGCGGAACCGCGCTTGACTCTCACCGTAGGCGATGCCGTAGCTGTCGTACGAGCGCGCGACGCCGCTGCGGCCGATCCCGAACTCGAGGCGGCCCTCGCTGATGTGGTCGAGCGTCGCGATCTCCTCGGCGATGCGCAGCGGATGGTTGAGCGGGAGCACGGTGACGGCCGTTCCGACCCGAAGGCGCCGGGTCCGGGTCGCGATCGAGCTGGCGACCTGGAGCGAGGCCGAGATCACCGAGCGGTTCGGCGTGAAGTGGATCTCGCCGAGCCAGACACAGTCGAGGCCCCAGTCCTCGGCGCGCTCGGCCAACTCGAACGTGTCCCGGAACGCCGAGACCTGGCTCGCTCCGTAGCGCATCTCTTCGACGAAGATTCCGAAATGCATGGCTCTTGGCCTCCTCGATCGCGCGCGGCGCGACCCCTCCGCGCCTGTCGATACTCGCCCGGCGCCGTCGGTTCCGTCAAGAGCTTGACAGCGGGACTCCGCTGTGAAGAATGGCCCGCACAAAGGAGACACGATGCTGACACGGATTCTGCTATCTCTGGCGCTCAGCGGCCTTCTGGTCGCCGGCACCCCGTTCGATACGAGCGCCGCCGACAAGGACGCGCTCGTCATCGCGCTGGACACCCTCGGCGCCCAGGTCATGGACCCGATCATGGACACGCGCGCCCCGCACGCTCACTATCACGCGCCCGTCTGGGACTCGCTGGTCGGATTCGACCTCGACAACGGCGGCATCGGCCCCGGTGTCGCCGAGCGCTGGGAGCAGGCCGCCGACGGCAAGAGCTGGACCTTCTATCTGCGCAAGGGGCTCCGCTTCCACAACGGCGACCCGGTCACCGCGCAGGACGTGAAGTTCAGCCTCGAGCGCGTCATGTCGCCCGAGTCGATCTCCTCGGGCGCCGCCGCGCTCCGGCGCGCGATCGATCGGATCGAGGTCGTGGACGACCTCACGGTGCGTGTCTACACCAAAGGCGTCATCCCGCAGTTCGCGGCGAGCCTCTCGCGGGCCGTCTTCATGGAAGGCTCGGTCATGCCGAAGAAGTACATCGAGACGGTCGGCGCCAAGGGCTTCCGCGACAAACCGGTTGGCAGCGGCCCGTGGAAGTTCGTCCGCAGCGTTCCCGGCGACCGCATCGAGTACGAGGCCGTCACCTATCCGCACTGGCGGGGCACGCCCCAGTTCAAGCGGCTGACGCTCTTGCTGGTGCCCGAGCAGAGCACGCGCCTGGCGATGGTGCGCACCGGCGAGGCCGCGATCGCCAGCATCGGCCCCGAGGCGGTCAAGGAGGCGCGCGCCGGCGGAATGAAGATCGTCAGCGTGCCGGGCACGATGCAGGCCGTCTATCAGTTCTGGGGCCTCTATCGACCCGAGGCGAAGTCGTCGCCCCTCAACGACGTCCGCGTGCGCGAGGCGCTCTCCCTCGCCATCGATCGCCAGCAGATCATCGACCACGTCATGGGCAAGGAAGCGCGCTGGCCGATGCCGTTCGCGTCGTTCAAGTACTCGAGTGACATGACGGTGCCGCGCTGGGAAGACTGGTCTCGCACGGCGCTGCGCTACGAGCCGGCCCGAGCCAAGCAGCTCCTGGCCGAGGCTGGCTACGGCGGCGGCTTCAAGATGACGTTCTGGAACACGGCACTTCCCGGCACCCCGTTCATGGTGCCGATCGGTGAGGCGGTGGCCGGCTTCTGGGAGAAGATCGGGGTCAAGGTCGAGATGAAGACCGTCGAGTGGGGTGCGTTCGATCCCATGGGGCGAGGCGAGCAGAAGGGGCTCGTCGGAACAGCCTCGATGTATCGGACCGCCGGACGGCCGGAGCCGATCCCGCGCTACGCGACGACGTTCGTCTCCAAGGGCGTGCAGCATCTGTTCGGCGATCCGCAGAACTGCCCGGCGCTGTGCCAGGACGCCGACAAGGCGTACGAGGCGGTCGTCGCCGAGCGGGACGACGCCAAGCGCACGGCGGCCACGAACCGGATGATCGAGCTGGTGGCCAAGAGTTGGATCGCCGTGCCGATCCTCGAGGGCCTAGGCACCTGGGCGGTGAACCCGAAGAGCGTCGGCTACTTCAAGCCGATACCCGGCCGGCACGAGTTCGGCGACGTGGCCGAGCGAATGCCAAAGCCGGAAGGGCACCCCTGGCCCTGAAGGCCGGGCGAGCGTCGCCGGTGCAGCGGTTCATCCTGAGGCGGATTCTCCAGAGCGTGCTGCTCCTGTTCGTCCTGGCGCTGGTCATCTTCGCCATGGCGCGTGTGAGCGGCAATCCCGCTGATCTGCTTCTGCGTGAAGATGCCACGCAGGAGGACCGCGCTCATCTCATGCGCGTCCTCGGACTCGACCGACCCCTCCACGAGCAGCTCTACATCTTCCTGTCCGGCGCGGTGCGCGGCGACCTCGGCGATTCGATCCGGTACCGGAAGCCGGCCACGGAAGTCTTCTTCGAGCGTCTTCCCAACACGCTGCGGCTCCTGCCGCTCGCCATGGTCGGGGCGCTCGCCATCGCGATTCCGCTCGGCGTGCTGGCGGCGGTCTATCGGGGGACGCTGATCGACCGGATCTCCGGCGCCATTGCCGTCCTGGGTATTGCGACGCCGTCGTTCTGGCTCGGCATCATCTTGATCTATGTCTTCAGCATCAAGCTCGGGCTGCTGCCGTCGTCGCGCATGGGCGGGCCGAGCCACTACGTGCTGCCCGCCATCACCCTCGGCGTGTTCCTGGTGGCCGGCATGATGCGGCTCGTTCGCTCGAGCCTCCTCGAGGTGATGGGCAGCGAGTTCGTCAAGCTCGCCCGGCTCAAAGGGCTCTCGCAGACCGTGGTGATCTGGAAGCACTGTCTTCGCAACGCGCTGATCCCCGTCACCACGCTGTTCGGCGTCTATTTCGCGCTGCTCATCACCGGCGCGATCGTCACGGAGACCGTGTTCGCGTGGCCGGGCGTTGGTCGCCTCACGTACGAAGCGGTCATCTTCCGCGACTATCCGCTGCTCCAGGCGGTCATCTTGCTGAAGGCCATCATCGTGCTCGGCGTCAACCTGGGCGTGGATATCCTCTACGCCTACCTGGACCCGCGGGTCCGGTTCGCCTGAGATGGCGCAGGTCGGCGAGCCGATCGATGCTGGCTTCAGTGCGGCGCCTGAGGCCTCGGTCGCGCCGCGGTCCGAGAGCGCGCTGGCCCGGCTGCCGTGGGGCTCGTTCTTCATCATCGTCGTCCTGGTTCTCGTGGCCCTGCTGGCGCCGCTCATCGCGCCCCACTCGCCCACCGAGCAGTCGCTCCCGGACAAGCTGCTGCCGCCCGCGTGGCAGGAGGGCGGGAGCACCAAGCACCTGCTCGGCACCGACGTCCTCGGCCGTGACGTCCTGAGCCGCCTGATCTACGGTGCGCGCGTGAGCCTGATCGTCGCGGCGGCGGCGCTCCTGGCCGGCGGCGGCATCGGGCTCATGGTGGGGATCGTGTCCGGCTATCTCGGCGGACGGACGGACAGCGTTCTGATGCGGGTCGTCGACGCAACGCTGACGTTCCCGACGATCCTCATCGCGCTGCTCCTGGCGGTGAGCCTGGGGCAGGGGCTCGGGACCATCTCGATCGCGATCACCGTGCTCATCTGGGCGAGGTTCGCGCGCGTGGTGCGGGGCGAGGCGCTGGCCGTGAAGACGCGCGACTTCGTCGCGCTGGCGCGCGTGCACGGCTGCTCGCACCTGCGCATCATGGCCGTCCACATCGTGCCGAACGTGCTGAACACGTTCATGGTGCTCCTCACCCTGCACATCGGCTTCGTCATCATCGTCGAGGCGTCGCTCTCGTTCCTCGGCGCCGGCATCCCACCCCCGACGCCGTCCTGGGGCCAAATGGTAGCCGACGGGCGAAGCCACATCGCGGGTGCCTGGTGGCTGTCGGTCGTGCCCGGCGTTGCCATCATCCTGGTCGTGCTCGCGTTCAACCTGTTCGGCGACTGGCTCCGCGACTGGCTCGACCCGCGGCTCAAGCAGGTCTGAGGAGTCGCGCGCGCGTTGGCTGCCGCGGCTCCGGTCGTCCTCGAGGTGAAGGACCTCCGCACCTACCTCTACACGCGCTGGGGTGTCGTCCGCGCGGTCGACGGGGTGAGCTTCACGCTTCGCGAGGGCGAAACCCTGGGGCTGGTGGGTGAATCGGGCTGCGGCAAGACCATGACCGGACTCTCGGTGCTGCGCCTGTTGCCCGAGCCGGCTGCCCGCATCATCGAGGGCCAGGTGCTGCTCGAGGGCGAGGATCTCGTAACCAAGAGCGAGGCGGAAATGCGCTGGGTTCGCGGCCGGCGGATCGCGATGATCCTGCAGGATCCGCAGACGTCGCTGAATCCCGTGTTCACCATCGGCGATCAGCTCGTGGAGGCGCTCCGGATGCGCTTCGCAGGCGGCATGGCGGCGCTCCGGCGTCTGGCCGAGGAGGCCCTACAGCGCGTGAGGGTCGCGGCGCCCGCGCAGCGGCTTCGCGCCTATCCGCACCAGATGAGCGGCGGCATGAAGCAGCGGGTGGTCGGTGCCATTGCCGTCGCCGGGGAGCCCCGCGTGCTCATCGCCGACGAGCCCACGACGGCGCTCGACGTGACGATCCAGCTTCAGTACCTGACGCTCCTCAAGGAGATCCAGGCGCGAACCCGGCTCGCGATGCTCTTCATCACCCACGACTTCGGCATCGTCGCGCGCATGTGCGATCGGGTCGCGGTGATGTACGCCGGACGCATCGTGGAGAGCGGACCGACCCGCGCGCTCTTCCGCGCGCCGCGCCACCCGTACACCGAGGCTCTGATGGCCTCCGTGCCACGCATGGAGGCGGCAGCCGATCGGCTGCCGTCCATCGAGGGACAGCCGCCGCCGCTCCACGCGCTGCCGGCCGGCTGCCGCTTCGCGTCGCGCTGCAGCTATGTGGATGACCGCTGCCGTCGCGAGTATCCGCCGACCGTTCCGGTCGGCCCCGCGCACGAGGTCGCGTGCTGGAGGGCGGAGCCATCGCTGACGAGCCGCTGATCGAGGTCGAGAACCTCGCGAAGCACTTTCCGGTCACCCGGGGGCTGCTCGTCGCGCGTACCACGGGCCACGTCAAGGCGGTCGACGGCATCAGCTTTTCCATCGGGCGCCGGGAGACGCTCGGCCTGGTCGGCGAGTCCGGCTGCGGCAAGACGACGACGTCGCGCCTCTTGCTCCGGCTCGAGCGACCCACCGCCGGGCGCGTGCTCCTCAACGGCCGCGACATCCACACGCTCGCCGGCACGGAGCTGAGCGAGTTCCACACGCGCGTCCAGGCGGTGTTCCAGGATCCATGGTCGTCGCTGAACCCTCGCCTGAGAGTGCGCGACACGATCGCCGAGGCGCTCGTCGTGAACCGGCGGGTCACCCGCCGGGCCAAGCTGGAGCGCGTCGAGGAAGTCCTGCATCAGGTCGGGCTTCCGCTGGACGCGGCCAGCCGCTACCCGCACGAGTTCAGCGGCGGCCAGCGCCAGCGTATCGCGCTCGCGAGCGCGCTCGCGTCCTTCCCCGAACTGATCGTCCTCGACGAGCCAGTCTCCGCGCTCGACGTGTCGATCCGCGCCCAGATCATGAACCTCCTCAAAGATCTTCAGGCACGGCAGGAGCTCAGCTATTTGCTGGTCGCCCACAACCTGGCCACCGTGCGCTACATCGCCCATCGCACCGCGGTCATGTACCTCGGCCGCATCGTGGAGCACGCCGAGACCGAGCGGCTTTACCGCAACCCGCTCCACCCGTACACGAAGGCGCTCTTCTCGGCGGCGCTACCGGCCGACCCGGACGCGCCGCGGGAAGACATAATTCTGAGCGGCGAGGTGCCGTCGCCCATCGATCCGCCTTCGGGCTGTCACTTCCACCCGCGCTGTCCGCTCGCGATGGAGCAGTGCTCGCGGGTGGCCCCGGAGATCAAGGCGGTCGCGCCCGGCCATCTCGTGTCCTGCCACCTGTACTGAGAAGACGTCGGCCGGCAGAGAGTTTACGCGCGAGTCTCGCCGGGAGCCCGCCAAGGGCTTGCGACCTATCGCGAAGGGCTTGCGACCTATAATGTCGGAGATGCTCGACGCCAGAGCCGTGATCGACCGTCTCGCCCGGCGCGTCGGGGGCTCGCGGGTCCTCGCGCTGCCGCTGCTGCGGACGCTCGCGCTCCTGGTTGCCGTCGCCTGGGTGGGGCTGGCCCCGGTCGAGCAGCGCTCGCCGGCCCTCGTGCTGACCGTGGTGAGCTTCCTCGTCTACAGCGCCGCCGTCGAGGCGGCCCTATGGTGGCAGCCGGCTGCGACGCTGCGGCTCAATTTCTGGGTGCTGGTGATCGACAGCCTGTTCGCGCTGACCATGATCCATCTCACCGGAGGCGCGCGGAGCGCGCTCTATCTCGCGCTCCCGCTGATCGCGGCGCTTCAGTCCTACTACTACGGCATCAAGCGCGGCGTCGCGGTGGGGGTGGTCTCCGCAGCCGCCTATCTCGTCGTGATCTGGCCGACCATCCAGGGGGTCGACGTCCCCAACGCGGCGATCCGCGTGGTGGTGCTGCTGGGCGCGGCGATCAGCGTCGGGATCCTCGCCGACCTCGAGCTGCGCGAGCGCGCTCACGTGACGTCCCTGACCACGGAGGCGAACGACCGCGAGCGGTACATCCGGAGCGTGGTGGAGGGTCTGCGCGAGGGGCTCATCGCCCTCGACCGCGACGGGCGCATCGTCGCGTGGAACCGGGCCATGGAACAGTGGTGCGGCGTTCCCGGCGACGAGCTCATGGGGCGCGCGCTCTTCGACGTCAACCCCCACTTCAAGAACGAGGCGGTGGCCGAGCCGCTGCGCCAGCTGCTGCGTGGCGACATCGACGAGTTCAAGCTGGACGGAGTCGCGCACGAGACGCTGCGCGGCGAGCACGTGGCGTGGAACATCCGCGGGGGTCTCATCCGCCACGGCGCGGAGGCCGCGGGGGCGGTGCTGCTCATCGAGGACATCACTGATCGTCTCGGGCTGGAGCGGGCGGCCCGCCAGGCGGAGAAACTCGCCGCGCTCGGCACGCTGGCCGCCGGCCTCGCGCACGAGTTGAACAATCCGATCGGCATCATCTCGTCGCGCGCCGAGCTGATGCTGCTTGAGTCGGAGTCCGCGCCCCTGGCGCCCGACGTGGCCGAGGACCTGAAGGTCATCCACCGCCATGCTCAGCGCGTGGCGCGGATCGCTCAGGGGCTCCTGTCGTTCGCACGGCACTCGGCGGGTGAGCGGGGCCGCGTCGATCTGAACCAGGTGGTGGACGAGACCCTGTTGCTCGCTGAGAAGATGATCGTCAAGGATGGGCTCACGCTCCAGCGGGCGCTCACGCCGGGCCTGCCGCCGATCTGGGGGGACGCGAATGCGCTCCAGCAGGTCGTAATGAACCTGGTGACGAATGCCCGCGACGCGGTGAAGGGCGGCGGTGAGATCTCCGTCGAGACCAGCGCGGTGGCCGAGCCGCCCGGCGGCGTGCAGCTCGTCGTTCGCGACTCGGGCCCCGGGATTCCGCCGGAGATCCTGCCAAAGATCTTCGATCCATTCTTCACCACGAAGGCCGAGGGGACCGGACTCGGACTTTCGATCTCCTATGGGATTGTCCGTGAGCACCAGGGAACCGTCGACGTGCAGTCGGCGCCCGGCCGGGGAACCACGTTCGTCCTGACGTTTCGGAGCGCGCAGCCCGGAGACCTCGCGTGACGGCGCGCCGGGTGCTGGTCGTTGACGACGAGCCGGACATGGTCGAGAACTGCGCGCGTATCCTCAAGCGCGCGTCCTATCAGTGTCTGAGCACGACCGACCCGCACCAGGCGCTGGCCCTCGTGGAGTCGGAGCACCCCGACCTCCTGCTGACCGACCTCAAGATGCCCGGCATGGACGGGATGGAATTGCTCCGCCGCGCGCACGCGATCGATCCGACGCTGCCGGTCATCGTGATCACCGCGTTCGCCACCATCGAGTCGGCAGTGGCGGCCATCAAGGACGGCGCCTTCGACTACTTGCCGAAGAACTTTTCGGTCGATCAGCTCCGCGTGGCGGTCGAGCGCGGCCTTCGCCAGCGCGAGCTCGCGCTGGAGAACCGGAACCTGCGCGAGCAGCTCCAGGGCGCGCTCGGCTTCGAGAACATCATTGGGCGGAGCCCGGCCATGACGAAGGTATTCGAGCTCGTCCGCAAGGCGGCCCGCTCCGACGCGAACATCCTGGTGGTCGGGGAATCGGGTACCGGCAAGGAGCTCATCGCGCGCGCCGTGCACGCCAACAGCCCGCGTGCGGCGCAGCCGTTCGTACCGGTCGACTGCGCCTCGCTGCCCGAGCAGCTCCTCGAGTCGGAGCTGTTCGGCCACGAAAAAGGCGCGTTCACCGGCGCCGTGCGCGCCAAGCCCGGCCTCATGGAAGTCGCGCACCGCGGCACCCTGTTCCTGGACGAGATCGGGGAGCTCCCTCTCCCGCTCCAGGTGAAGTTGCTCCGGACGCTCCAGGAGCGTCAGCTCCGGCGTGTCGGCGGCACGGCTCAGATCGACGTCGACGTGCGCCTGGTGTCCGCGACGAATCGCGACTTACGCGAGGCAGCCGGCCGCGGTCAGTTTCGCGAGGAGCTCTACTATCGCGTGAACGTGATCGCCATCCAGCTGCCGCCGCTGCGCGCGCGTGCCGGCGACGTGAAGCTCCTGGCCTTCGCGTTTCTCAAGCGCTTCGGCGGGCAGCGGGTCACGGGCTTCGACGACGAGGCCCTTCGGATCCTGGAAGCCTACGCGTGGCCCGGCAACGTGCGCGAGCTGCAGAACGTCGTCGAGCGCGCGTGCGCGCTGGCGGACGGCGATCGGGTTACCCGTCGCGACCTGCCCGATTATCTGGCGCACGGGGGCAGTGCGATGCGTGCCGCCGCCGTGCCGTCGTCTTCCGTGCCGGCGCTGCCGCCAAGCGGCGATGTGCCGCTGAAGGACGCCAAGGAGCAGTGGATGCGGGCGCTCGAGGGCTCGTATCTACGCGGTTTGCTCGAGCGCCACGACGGCAACGTCTCCGCCGCGGCGAAGGCCGCTGGGATCGATCGAAAGACCTTCCACCGCCTCATCAACAAGTACCGGATTCGCGACTGACCGGCGGGGCAGGGATGCCCCACCGAGATCCCATATCCACACGGTCCGGGAGGGCCGAGGTGACCCAACCGCCTGTTTTCGCGAGCGTTCATGCTGGCACCCACGTTGCTCAAAGATCAGATGGCCGCGAGAGTGGCCGGGGAGGGCACATGAAGCTCGACAGGATCATGGTTGCACTGGACGGCTCGGTCTTCGCTGAAGCGGCGCTCTGGAACGCCCTCGATCTCGCCGAGAAGAACGGGGCTACGCTGAGCCTGCTCCGGGCGGCGGAGATCCATGCGCTGCCCGGCACCGACAAGATCGAGGCCCAGGTGACGGCGATTCGCGAAGCCGAGGAGTACCTGGCCGCCGTCGTCAGAAGGCTGGCCGATCGTGGATTCAGGCGCGCCGAGACGCACGTGTGGTATGGCCCGCCGGCCGCCGCAATCGTCGAGGCCGCGACGGCGCAGAAGGTCGACCTGATCGTGATGTCCACGCACGGCCGGAGCGGGCTCGGGCGGCTCATTCTCGGCAGCGTCACCGAGTCGGTGTTGCGCGGCACGACCACGCCGATTCTCATCGTCCGCGCCGACAGCGCGCCGCTGGAAGTTCCACGCGGCGCCGAGTTGGTCAGGAGGGCGGCTCATGTATAAGCGTGCGCTGATTCCCCTCGACGGCTCCCCTGTGGCTGAATCGATCGTGCCGTTCATTCTGGAGATAGCCGGGCCGCTCGACATGCAAGTGACGCTCGTTCGCGTGATCGTTCCGTCGCCGCCGCTCGCCGTCGAAGGCGCCGTGGTCTTCGACGACGTCGAGAAGCTGCGGGCCGACGCCGAGGCGTACCTGGCGGGCGTCGCCGCCGAGCTCCGCGCGAAGGGCGTGCGCGTGACGACCACGGTGCGCCAAGGCGAGCCGGTCGAGCAGATCCTCGCCGCCGCCGGCGATGCGGAGGCGGACCTCATCGCCATGACGACCCACGGCCGGAGCGGTCTGAGCCGGCTACTCTTCGGCTCGATCGCGGCGGCGGTGCTCGCGCGGGCCGAGATCCCGGTGTTCATGATGCGCCAGACGGCGGTGCAGGTCCGCGCCCGCGCCGCCTGGGAGGCTCTCACGTGATGCGTCGCATTCTTCACCCGTCCGACTTCTCCACGGCGTCGAACGCAGCGTTCCGGAAGGCTATCGAGATGGCGAAGGCAAGCCGCGGCCAGCTGCTGATCACGCACGTGATCAGCCCCGTCGTACCGGTGACCGGCGAGGGGTACGTCTCGCCGAAGGTCTACGACGAGATCGCCGCGTCGAACCGAGCGTGGGCCCAGCGGCAGCTGGCAAAGCTGCTGGCCCGGACGAAAAGCGCCGGCGTTCGCGCCTCGGGGACCCTGCTGGAGGGTGTCGCCCACGACCAGATCATCCGGTTCGCGAGATCGAAGCGGGTCGATGTCATCGTCATGGGCACCCACGGGCGCTCGGGGCTCGCGAAGCTCTTCCTGGGCAGCGTGGCCGGGCGCGTCGTCGGAGCCGCGACCTGCCCGGTCCTGACGGTCAGGGGGAGGGGAAGAAAATGAAGATCCGTGATCTCATGACCGAAAAGCCCATCACGGTCGATCTGAACACCCCGGTGCTCGAGGCGCGACAGATCATGCTCGGCAAGCGAATCCGTCACCTGCTGGTCACCGACGGACCGAAGCTCGCGGGCATGGTTACGGACCGCGACATCCGGCTCAACCTTCCGTCGCCGGCGACGAGCCTGTCGGTTTGGGAGATCAACTATCTTCTGGCGCGACTCACCGTCGAATCGGTGATGACGAAGGCACTGGTGACGGTCAGCCCCGGATGGGATCCCCGAGACGCCGCGGTGCTCATGCTCGATCATCGGATCGGCGCCCTGCCGGTCGTCGACAACGGCGAGCTCGTCGGCATCATCACGGAAACCGATCTGCTGCGCGCGTTCGTGAAGACGGCGTAGCGTCGATGCCGCCGATCCTGGTGGTCGACGACGAGGCCGACCTCGTGGCGAGCTACGAGCGGCTGCTGCGCCGCAAGGGCTACGGGATCGTCTCGGCCGGCTCCCGCGTGGAAGGGCTGAGGCTCGTCGCGCGGGAGCCCCTTGCTCTGGTCATCACCGATCTTCGACTTCCCGACGGCGACGGGCTCGATCTTGTGCGGGCGGCGCGCCGGCTGCCGACGCCGACGCCAGCGATGGTCGTCACCGGCTTCGCCTCCGAGGCGAGTCGGACGGCGTCGATGGCGGCGGGCGCCTCGGCGTTTCTCGCCAAGCCATTCGCCGCCGCGAGCTTCACGTCACTCGTCGAGCGGGCGCTGCGCGACGGATAGCGGACGACTCCTCAATCCATAGGCGCGCCTCGGCCGGCGGGGCTCCGGCCCCGCGACGGCCTGCAGCGCGCACATCACACGGCGCGCAGGGTGTGGCGCGCGATCATCAGCTCCTCGTCGGTCGGGATGACCCACGCCGTTGCGCGGCTGCCGCGGGCGCTGATGCATGGTCCACCGCGCTGGTTGGCTTCGTCGTCGAGCTGAACGCCCAGCCACGAAGCGTCACGGCAGATACGCGCGCGAATCAGCGTCGCGTGCTCACCGATCCCCGCGGTGAACACGAGCGAGTCGAGGCCGCCGAGCGCGGCGGCGAGCGAGCCGAGCTCACGGCCCACCCGGTAGACGAAGACGTCGAGCGCCCAGGCGGCGTGTGGCGAGTCGCTGGCCAGCAGCTCACGCACGTCCGAGCTCACGCCCGAGAGCCCCAGCAGTCCTGACTTCTTGTACAGGAGCTCGGTCACGTCGCCCGCGGACATCCTGCGCTCGGTCAAGAGATGAAGGATCACCCCCGGGTCGATCGTGCCGGGACGCGTGCCCATGGGGAGCCCGTCGAGGGCGGTGAAGCCCATCGTCGTCGCAACGCTTCGCCGGCCGCGCATGGCGCACATCGAGGCTCCCGCGCCCAGGTGGGCCACCACGACGCGGCCGTCGGCCCGGTCACCCAGGTGCTCGGGCAGCACGCTCGCGATGTACTCGTAGGAGAGGCCATGGAACCCGTAGCGCTTGATGCCGGCCTCGCCGAGCGATCTGGGAAGCGCAAACGCCTGAGCGACCGCCGACTGGGTGGTGTGAAAGGCCGTGTCGAAGCACGCAACCTGCGGCAGCACCGGGCGGCGCTTGGCGAGCGCCTTGATAGCTTCCAGATTGTGAGGCTGGTGCAGCGGCGCCAGCGGGACCAGCGCCTCGAGCTCCTGCATCACCTCCGGTGTGACGCGCACCGGGCTCGCGTAGCGCACGCCGCCGTGGACCACGCGGTGCCCCGCGGCGATCACCTCGGCGCCTGCCGTGCGGGCCTCGATCCAGCCGAGCATCGTGCCGAGCGCTTCGTCGTGCGTGGCGCCGGCGGCCAGCCCATCGTCGGCCAGCCGCGCGCCGGCCTGATCGTGCGCGACGAAGCGTGGGCGCGCACCCAGGCCGTCGACCTCACCACGGACGAGCAGCGCCGGCGCGGCCGGGCGCTCGCCGACCTCGAACACCGAGAACTTGATCGAGGACGAGCCCGCGTTGAGGACGAGGAGTACGCGGCTCAATACTTCGGCCCCCGTCGCGCGAACAGGAGCGCGATAGCGCACGAGGCCATGCGTGTGCGCGGGTCGTCGGCGCGGCTGGTGAGGACGATTGGCACTCGCGCGCCGAGCACGAGCCCCGCGAGCTGAGCATTACCGAGATATGCGAGCTGCTTGGCGAGCATGTTGCCGGATTCCAGGTCGGGCACCACCAGCACGTGGGCCCGGCCGGCCACCGGCGACTCGATGCCCTTCACCCGCGCCGCTTCCTCGGAGATCGCGTTGTCGAAGGCGAGCGGTCCGTCGAGGATCCCGCCGGTAATCTGCTTGCGATCGGCCATCTTGCAGAGGGCGGCGGCGTCGAGCGTCGAGGCGATCTCCGGATTCAGGGTCTCGACCGCGGAGAGGATCGCGACCTTCGGAGTCTCGACGCCGAGCACGCGCGCGAGGTCGATCGCGTTCTGCACGATGTCGTGCTTGGCCGCGAGATCGGGCGCGATGTTCACGGCCGCGTCGGTGATGAACAGAGGCCGCGGGCACGTCGGAACGTCGACCACGAAGACGTGGCTGATGCGGCGGCCGGTGCGCAGGCCGGTCTCCTTGGCGATGACCTCGTGCATCAGCTCGTCGGTATGGAGGCTCCCTTTCATGAGGGCTTCCACCTCGCCCGTCCTGACCAGCTCCACGCCGCGCTCGGCGGCCTCCTGGCTGTGGCGCGTCGCCACCAGCCGGTAGGGCGACAGGTCGAGGGACTCGGCGGCGGCCACGCCGCGAATCTTCGCCTCCGGCCCCACCAATACGGGAACGATGAGGCGTGCTCGGGCCGCATCGACAGCGCCGAGGAGCGAGTTGCGGTCGACTGGGTGGACGACCGCCGTCCTGAGCGGCTCGAGCCCACGAGTCGCGTCGATCAGCCTGCGATGGCGTGAGCCCGGTTCGTGTCGCCGGGCAGGCTCGGCGCGCGACATCTTCTGCGCGGGTGCGACGACCTCGGTGGTCCCGTCGACGACGATCGCGCCTACTTGATTCACGCAACGACACTCGAACGTCACGCGGCTCGTCACTGCATTCTTCGCGGTCGCGGTGACCGTGGCCGTGATGGCTTCTCCGATGGCCAGCGGCCGGCTGAAGCGGAGCGTCTGCTCGACATAGGTGGTCCCGGGGCCGGGCAGGCGAGTGGCGAGCAACTCGGCGATCATCGCGCCGCCACACCCGGCGAAGTCCTCGATGTCCTCGCGGCTGAGGGTGCGGACGAGACTGGCCGTGTCGCCCACCTTGATCTCATCGAAGACCCGGTTCTCGATGACACCCACGGCGCCATTATCGGGCAACTCGAGTGCCGCCGCGCGGGCGCCGTCGCCACGTATGGGGCGGCCCTGCCTCAGCATGACCGGAGTGGAGGTCGGCCAACCTTTCGAATCTTCGACGATGTGGGCATGGCATCGGGGTTGCCCCATATCCAGTGGGCGCCCCCGTGAGGGGCACCCGAAAGGAGGCGCAGGGTATGCGCGCATTGGTTCCGTTTACCGGGGTGGGGCCCCTGAAGAACGAGATGGAGCGGCTCTTCGATCGTTTCTTCGAGCCCGACAATGGCGAGTCATTCGCCATGGGCGAGTGGGCGCCGCGGCTCGACCTGAGCGAGAACAAAGACACTCTGATCGTGAAGGTCGAGGTGCCCGCGATCGACCCGAAGGAGATCCAGGTGTCGATCATGGATGGTGTGCTGACCGTCAAGGGCGAGAAGAAGGCGGAAAAGGAGGACAAGGACGAAAAATACTATCGCGTCGAGCGCACCTACGGCTCGTTCTCGCGGAGTGTCCGGCTTCCGGCGCCCGTCGACGAGACCAAGGTGAGTGCGATGTTCAAGAACGGCCTTCTGACCGTGACGCTCCCGAAGACCCCGGCGGCCCGGAGCACGGCCATTCCGGTCAAGACCGGGTAGCCGTGGTCGTGAGGCGCGCGACGCGCGAGGGCTCCCGCCCTCGATCAGCGTCGCGCGCGAGCATGCGCTGGAAGGAGCGGCCATGACGACGCGGGTGAAGGACGTGATGACGCGAGCACCCTACACGATCGATCCCGAGGCGCCAGTCGCGACGGCGACCGCCGTCATGCGTGAGCGTGGTGTACGCCACCTGCCGGTCGTCGACGATACGGGCAAGCTGACAGGCATGGTGTCTGACCGTGACGTCCGCGATGCCGTCTTCGCGCCCGCGTTCGCCGAGCGCCTATCGGCATCGGCCCGCCGGCGGCTGCGCAGCGTTGCCGGAACGCTGGAGAGCCTGAGGGTCAAGGACGTGATGAGCTGGGGCGGGTTGACGACCGATCCCGACGCGCCGCTGGCCCAGGCCGCCGCCGTGATGTTCGAGCAGCGCGTCGGGAGTCTCGCGGTGGTGAAAAATGGCCGGCTCGTCGGCATCGTCACCGAGCGTGACGTGCTCAGGGCCCTGGCGCTGACGCTTCCGTCCGTGCGGGGCGTCGATCCGGACACGTATCTCTGGTGAGGCGTACCCAGATACGGAGGGCTCCATGAGGGCAAGCACGCTGATGACGACGCATCCGGTTACCGTGACGACCGAGGCCACGATCGCGGAAGCTCTCGACCTCATGCGCGATCTCGACATCCGACACGTGCCCGTCGTCGAGCGGGGCGCCCTCGTAGGCATGCTCAGCGATCGCGATCTGGCGTACCTCGATGTCGGCGCGTCGCTAACGAACGCTGGAGCGACCAAGCTCCGACGTGAGCTCTCGACCCCGGTCGTCAAGGCCATGAGCTCGGACGTGATCTACGTCGAGCCCGAGACCGATCTGAGCGAGGTCGTGGCGCTGCTGCTCGAGCACAAGATCGGCGCCATTCCGGTCGTCCAGCCCGACACCCGGGCCGTGGTGGGCATCGTCAGTTACATCGACGTGCTTCGGGCCGTCCAGGATGCACTCGAGGATGATTGAGATACGCCGGCCCCGCCCGAGAAGACGGTGCGGGTTGCCGAACGGATGACGCGGACCGTCGTCACCATCCGGCCCGACACCACGGCGACCACCGCGTGGGCGCTCATGAAGGCCCGGCGCTTCCGCCACCTTCCGGTCGCCGATGACAGAGGTCGAAAGCGGTTACTATCGAGCCGTCGAGGAATCCCAGACAGACCGGAAGGAGTCGTCCGATGGCACGCTCCAGAAAGGCCGGCCCGCGGCGCGTCGAGCTGCGGATGGCGCCCCCAAAGCACGCCGAACGGCGCCACGCGCGCCCCGGCAGCGGCATCAAGAAAGCGCGCGGCGTGATGCTCCCCAAGACGCGGAAGCGCTCGTCGAAGTAGCTTCTCGCGGGTCCACGTCGGCTTGCGTGCCCGCGTCGCGAACTTCGGGAACGGGCCGGAAGCGATCACATGGGCACCCTGGGACCCGGCATCGGCCGCCGATCGGGTGCGACTCCTCGGAATGACCGCAGAGACAATGACTCATGACGATCTGCGAGCGTGCAACACAGCGGCCATATGACGGAGTCATTGGAAAGAAGCGGTGGGCGCGCCCATGCCGTCATCTGATCGCGTTGCTGCGGGGCGGATGCTCCACTGTCGAGGGGCATTTTCGCCTCACTGCGCCTCGCGCCGGTGGCTAACAGATTGAGTTCACGACGCTCGTTCGTGGCAATCACATTGCACCGACCGTTAGCATGACCATGAAGATCCTGCACCCTACCGATTTCTCCGAGTGCGCGGCCCAGGCCGAGGCGGTCGCGATCGATCTCGCCCGGAAGCTCGACGGCGATCTCGTGCTCGTCCAGGTGCTGGTGGAGGCTCCGCTCTACAGCGAGGGGTTCATCAGCAGGCGCCAGGTGCACTCAGTGTACGACGCCCAGCGGAAGTGGAGTGAGGACGCGTTGGAGGTGCGCGCCACGAAGCTGCGCCAGTCCGGGATCAAGACGAGTTGGCGGGTGCAGATGGGCGCGCCTCACGAGGAGATCGTCAGGACAGCAGAGGAGGAGGGTGCGGGCATGATCGTGATGGGTACGCACGGTCGGAGCGGGCTGAATCGCGCCCTACTCGGCAGCGTCACCGAGCGCGTGATCCGCCTCGCACGGTGTCCGGTGCTGACGGTGCGGCATCCGAAGGCGGGTGAAGGACAGTGATGCTGCGGGTCGTAACCCTCGCGCTGCTGTTGTGGCTGGCGCCGGTCGGGACTCTGGTCGCGCAGGAGCCCGCCGAGCAGGGTAAGCAGTACTTCATGAGCAACGGGTGCTACGGCTGCCACGCCGTCGGGCGGATGGGGACACCCATCGGTCCCGACCTGTCGCACGTCGGCGCGAAGTACTCGCTCGCGTACCTTCAGCGGTGGCTTCGCGATCCCGCCGAGCAGCGGCCGAGCGCCCATATGCCGGCCCTCGAGCTGAGCGACGCGCAGGTGACAGCGCTGGCCGCGTACCTGTCCACGCTGCGGTGAGGCGCGGGAGGTGGCGGCGTGATCGATCTCGATTCCCGTGATCTGACGAGTGGTCGACCGCATACGCCGCACGGGGCCCGGCAGCGGTTACCGGCGCGGTCCGATTCTGGCCGCTTGGCGCTATGTCGCGCCGGGAACCTTCTCCGGGGCGAGCGTGAACACGAGGTCCGTGACGCCCTGCTCGATCTTGCTCGACTCGACGCGGGTGAAGCGGCTGATGAGATCGAGCATCCGCTTGTTGTCGTTGAGCACGTAGGCCCGGAAGCGCCGGTACGACCGCGTCGCCGCGGCCTGCAGAATCGCGTCGAAGAGGATCGTGCCGAGCCCCCGGTTCTGCCAGCTGTCCTGCACGACGAACGCCACCTCGACGGTGTCCTGCTCGTTCGTCGGCTCGTAGCGTCCCACTCCGATGAGCTCGCCGCCTGCGCCGGGCTCGACCACGAGGGCGAGCCGCCGCTGATAGTCCACGTTCGCCAGCGCTCGCGCCCAGTCGGGCGGAAGCCGGCGCACGATCGCGAAGAAGCGCTGGTAGGCGCTCTCGTGGCTGAGGCGGCTGTGAAGGGCCTGCAGGGAAGGCGCATCGTCGGGCCGGATCGGCCTGATCCTGACGACGCTGCCGTCCCTGAGCGTCACAGCGCGCTCGAGGTCACTGGGATAGCCTGACGGGAACGGCATCACGAGGCATTTTAGTCGACCTCTCGGCAATCCTCTCCTGGGGAAAGGTCGCACCGCTGGGGCGTCGGAGCCTCACTCCCGGTCGAGCTCCCGCTGCCTAAGCTCCAGAGATCGTTCACGTCCGGCAATGGCACCCGGGTTGCGGTATCCCAGGACGTGAAACTCGAACCGTCAGTCCGACTGAGGAGATCCATGACCACCATGAAGATCGAGTTCCGGACGCGCGTCGGCGACGCGACGCGCGCACGCGTGGCGGACGGTCTGAAGACCGCGCTCGCCTCGCTCGTCGTCGAACCGACCGTCGCCCGGGCGACATTCACCGACGAAAACGGGCCCAAGGGCGGCCCGGCGATCCGCTGCGCGCTCGAGGTCAAGCAGCCCCGCCGGCCCGCCGTGCACGTCGAGGCGGTGGCGACGACCGAGCGGCTCGCGTTCGAGAGAGCCCTCGCCAAGCTCGAGCGGGCGGTTGCGCGCCGGCGGGAGGTCGCCCGCGACGCGAAGCGCCGCCCCAAAAAGTACTTTGCCGCCGGGCGGTTGCTGGCGGCCTCGTAAGGAGGAGGACGAGCCATGGCCAAGCGGATTCTGGTTCCACTGCACGAGGCGGTCGACGCCGACACCATGGTGAAAGCGATCGGCATGCTGGCGCGCGACGCCGGCGCGACGGTGCGCCTGCTCCACGTGGCGCCGCTTCCCGACTCGATCGTGGACGACGACGGCCGCGTGCTCGCCTACGCCGACCAGGAAGGGGAGCGGCTCGAGGCCGAGGCGCTGGACTTTCTGCACGCTGCGTCGATCGGGCTCGAAGGCCTCGCGGTGGAGTGCGATGTCCGGTTCGGCGACCCGGTCGAGCAGATCCTGGAAGAGGCGGAAGCCTGGGGCGCCGACCTCATCGCCATGACCACGCGCGGACGGGGCCGCATCGAGCGCGCCCTGATGGGGAGCGTCGCCGAGCAGGTGTTCCGGAAGGCGCCCATGGCGGTCACGCTCTATCGCGCGGAACGGGAGCACGCCGCATGACCGAGTGTCCCTCTCATGCCGATCTCGCCGCGCGGCTCAGAGCGCTATCCCGGATGGCGCCGGCGCCGTCGCCCGTGGTGAGCGTGTACCTAAACACCCACTGGACCGACGAGCACCAGCGCGAGCGGGCCCGGGTCTTTCTGAAGAACGAAATCCGGCGGGCTCGGGTGGGCGCGACCGCCGAGCTCGAGGCCGACCTGGCGTGGGTGGAGCGGCAGGGCCAAGCGCTCGTCGAGCACCCCGCGACGTGCCCGAAGGCCCGCGCCGTCGCGCTCTTCGCCTGCCGCTCGGCGGGCCTCCGCGAGGTGCTGCCGCTGCGAGCGCGCGTGGACGACTTCTTCTTGGTGGCCGCCGCGCCTCACCTTCGCCGTCTCGCCGCTCTGCTCGAGGCGGCTCCGCAGGTGCTCATCGTCTTCGTCGACGGCGTGAGCGCGCGCCTCGTCCCGCTGCTGGCCGATGGCGCGGGCGAGGCCGTCACGCTCGAGGGCGAGGTCCACGGTCGCCACCGGCAGGGCGGCTGGCAGCTCCTGGCCCAGTCGCGCTATCAGCGTCACATCCAGGAGCAGCGTGGGCATCACTTCGACGCGTTCGCTGCCGCGCTCACCGAGCTGGTCGACGAGCTGGGTGTGGAGCGCATCGTGCTCGCCGGCTCGCCACGGGCCGTGGCCGTGTTCCGCGGCCACCTCGAGCGGCGCATCGGCCGGATGGTCGTCGGCGCGGTCGCCGGGGCAGCTCACGAGCCTATCGACGTCCTGGTCGAGCGTGCCGTCGAGCTGATCGGCAGGCGCAGGGCCGACGACGAGGCTGCCGAGGTCCAGGAGGCAGTGGTGGAGGCGGCAAAAAGGGGCGCGGCAACGGCCGGGGTCGAGGCGACCCTCGACGCCGCCGCGCGGGGAGCCGTGCGACGCCTCTATCTGCTCAAGACATTTCACGAGGATGGAAGGCGATGCTCGGTGTGCGGCGCGATCCAGCCGGGCGGCAGCGGGGACTGCCGAGTGTGCGGTGGCGACACGCAGCCGGTGGAGCTCGGCGAAGCACTGGCGGAGCGTGTCGTCGCCACCGGCGGCTCCGTCGACATGGTCGAGGAGCCGTGGCTCGGGCGCGTGGAAGGCGTCGCCGCCCTGCTTCGCTATCCGGTGTAGGGGGACTCATGCGGATCCTGCTCGCAACCGATGGATCGAGAGACGCGGCGACCGCAATCGCGTTTCTCCGGGAGCTTCCGCTCCCTGCGTCCTCGAAGCTCCGCATCATGACCGCGGTGACATTCCCGACGTTCGCGCTCGACGCCCCGCCCATCCGGGAGTTCAAGAGCTCCGTGCTCGAGAACATGCAGCGCGTCGTCAACGAGGCGCGGGCGGCGCTGGCGCCGGGCGGCTTCGACATCGAGACCGATGTGGCGATCGGCAATCCGAAGGACGAGATCGCCCGGACGGCCCGCGAATGGGGCGCCGATCTCGTGGTGGTCGGGGCCCGCGGCCTCGGACGGATCAAGCGGTTCCTGCTGGGCAGCGTCTCGCTCGCCGTGGCTCGCCACGTCTCGTGCCCCGTGCTGGTGGTCAAGGGCCGGGCCCGGAAGCTCGAGAGCGTCATCGTCGGGATGGACGGCTCGGAAGATTCGTTCCAGGCCCTCCGGTTCCTCCTGTCGCTCCCGCTGGCGCGCCAGACGAAGCTGCGCCTGCTCAGCGTGGTCGAGCCGATTCACTATCCGACTTCGGCGCCGGGGGCATTGCGGGGCCACCTGGTCCGGATGCTCAAGGAGATCGAGAGCGAGCGCCGGGGCCAGCTCGAGAACGTGCTCGAAAAGGCCGCCGCGGAGCTGGAGGGCTCGATCACGCGCGTGACGCGCTCGACGCCGACCGGCAATCCGGCCGACGTGATCGTCGCGGCGGCGACGGCCCACGACGCCGACCTCGTCGTAGTCGGGGCGCGGGGTCTCGGAGGCGTGACGCGGCTTCTGCTTGGCTCGGTCTCCGAGAAGGTTCTCCGGTACGCGCGATGCCCGGTGCTGATCGTCAAGGAACGCTCGCAGGACTGACCTCGGCGGAGGCGGCGCTCCGCCTGCGGCGATGGGGCCCCAATGTCCTGGCGCCCGCGCGCCGCTTCGAGACCGCGCGCCAGATCGCCGGCTGGCTCGGAAGCCCGCTCATCCTCATCCTGCTGGTGGCCAGCGCGATCTCGGCGGCGCTGGGCCAGCACGCAGGCTCGGTGGTGATCGCCCTCATGGTCGTGCTGGGCGCCACTCTCAACGCCACGCAGGCGTATCGCTCACAAGCCGCCGCCAAGCGGCTTCGTGAGCGCGTCGCTCAGCGCGCCACCGTAATGCGCGACGGCCTGGCCCGCGACATCCCGGCGCGCGAGGTGGTGCCGGGCGACGTCGTGCAGCTGGCGGCGGGTGATCTGGTGCCGGCGGACGGCACGCTGGCGTCGGCCAAGGACCTGTTTCTCAACGAGGCACCGCTGACCGGCGAGTCGCTGCCGGTCGAAAAGCACGGCGGCGCGCGAGTCCTGCGTGGCACGTCCGTCGTCAGCGGCCTGGGTATCGCGTGCGTGGAGACCACCGGCGCGGCGACCGAGTTCGGCCGGATCGCGGCGCATCTCGCGGGTCGTCCGCCCGAGACCGAGTTCGAGCGCGGGACCCGGCGATTCGGATTCCTGATCCTACAGGTCGTGATCTTCCTCGTGCTGTTCGTGTTCCTCGTCAACGCGCTGCTGCGGCGCGATCTGCTCGAGTCGTTCCTGTTCTCGGTCGCCCTGGCGGTCGGCCTCACCCCCGAGCTCCTGCCGATGATCGTCTCGGTCACGCTGGCCAGCGGTGCGGTTCGCATGGCCCGCAAGCGGGTGATCGTCAAGCAGCTCGCTGCGATCGAGAACTTCGGCAGCATGGACATCCTCTGCAGCGACAAGACCGGGACACTGACAGTCGGCGAGATCGCGGTGGACCGCCATGTGAACCTGCGCGGGGCGAGCGACGAGGCGGTGATCCGCTTGGCGGCCCTGAACAGCGCGTACCAGACGGGGCTGCGGAGCCCGATGGACGACGCCATCTTGCGCCACGAGCAGCCCGACGTGGCGCGGTACGCGCGCGTCGACGAGATCCCGTTCGATTTCGCGCGCCGCCGGTTGTCGGTCGTCGTCGAGGGCGGCGGCGAGCGGCTCTTGATCACCAAGGGCGCGCCCGAGAGCGTGCTGCCGGTCTGCGTCCGCGTCGAGCTCGACGGTGTCGAGGCGCCGCTGGATGCTCCCGTGGCGGCGCAGGCCGACGCGCTGTTTCGGGGGCTGAGCGCCGACGGCTATCGCGTCCTGGCCGTCGCCTACCGGAAGGTCGCCTGCCGCGACGCGTACGCCGTCGAGGACGAGCGCGACCTCACGCTCGCAGGCTTCGCGGCGTTCCTCGATCCGGCCCGCGATGACGTGGCGACGACGATCCATGCGCTGCGGGCGGACGGCGTCGAGGTGAAGATCTTGACCGGCGACAACGAGCTGGTGACGGCGCAAATCTGCGCCGCGGTGGGCCTGGAGGTCGGCGTCATCGTGCTCGGGCCGGAGGTCGACCGGATGTCCGATCCGGCGCTGGCGGCAGTCGCCGAGCGGACCACGGTGTTCGCGCGGGTGTCGCCCACGCAGAAGAACCGGATCGTGCTGGCGCTCCGCTCGCGCGGCCACGTCGTGGGCTGCGTGGGCGACGGTATCAACGACGCGCCCGCCCTCCGCTCGGCCGACGTGGGGATCTCGGTCGACAACGCGGTCGACGTGGCGCGCGACGCCGCCGACATCATCCTGCTCGAGAAGCGGCTGGCCGTCTTGCACGACGGGGTCGTCGAGGGCCGGCGCGCGTTCGGCAACATCATGAAGTACGTGCTGATGGGCACGAGCTCCAACTTCGGCAACATGCTGAGTATGGCCGGAGCGGCACTCCTGCTCCCGTTCTTGCCCATGCTGCCCCTGCAAATCTTGTTGAACAACTTCCTGTACGACCTGTCCCAGGTGGCTATTCCGTCCGATCGCGTCGACCGTTCGTATCTCGTGAAGCCGCGGCACTGGAACATCGCCTTCATCCGGCGCTACATGCTGCTGATCGGCCCCGTCAGCTCCGCCTACGACTTCGCGACCTTCGGCGTCATGCTGGGCGTGTTCCACGCCGACGCGGCGCTCTTCCGGACCGGTTGGTTCGTGGAGTCACTCGCGACGCAGACGCTCGTGATCTTCGTGATCCGCACCGCCGGCCGCCCGTGGAGGAGTCCCCCGAGCCGGGCGCTGGCGCTGGGCGTCGGGAGCAGCCTGGCTGTCGGTGTGGCACTGCCCTTCACGCCCCTGGCCGGATGGCTCGGGTTCACGCCGCTGCCGCCGCTCTTCTTCGGCGTGCTGGCGGCGATGGTCGTGACGTATCTCGGGCTCGTCGAGGTCGTCAAAAGCTTCTTCTATCGTCGCTATCCCATGTAGCCATGAGGAGACAACCGCCATGACTGAGCCTCTGCGCATGCGCAACGTCCTATTCGCTACCGACTTCTCGGACGCGTCCCGGGCTGCTGGTGAGAGCGCCGCGGCGTTCGCGCGCCACTTCGGCGCGCGCCTGCACGTGCTCCACGTCGTGCCGCCGGTCACCGATCCGACGCCGGCGCCGGGGGCCCTCCGGGCCGTGGCCGCCGAGCTCGAACCGGGGCTGACGGTCGTGACGGCGATCGCGTCAGGCCGCGTGGCGCGCCGCATCGTCGACTATGCCCACCGCAACGCCATCGATCTGATCGTCATGGGCACGCACGGGCGAACCGGCGTGTCGTACGCTCTGCTTGGGAGCGTGGCGGAAGCGGTCACACGTCGCGCTCGCCGTCGCGTCCTCACGGTGCCGGCTTCGTTGTCGGACACGGACCCGCCCGCGACCAGGGAGGAGGTTGCCGAGGCGCGGACCACGTGCCGGGTGTGCGGAGCCGAGACGCCGGACGAGCTGATCTGCGAGGCGTGCCGCGCGAAGATCCGAGGTGAGGCGCTCGAGGACAAGCTCCGCGAGGAGCGGGCGGGCCGCTAGCCGCGCGCCGTCGCCACGGCCCGTCGCGATCTGGTCGGCGGAGGCCGAGTGATCTCGTTCAGAAAGACGCCGTCCGCGCCGGCCTCGTAGCCGGTCACCACCGGAAGGTCCAGCGGTGGAGCCGCGCTCTCCACCACTCCCGGGTGCCGGGCGCCACGATCAGCGCCAGGATAGAAAGCCCGAACGCGACCATGATGCTCGCGGCGCCGGCGTGGAGAAGGAGCCAGGCGCAGAGCACGAGGGCCAGCGCCGGAATCAGCGTGTCGGCGATCCGGCCGAGCGTCGACGACGGCGCGCGGCGCCGGGCGGCGAGCCACGGGAGGCTCGCGTTCACGAGCATGAAGGAGAGGAGCACGACTGCGTCAGTCAAAGCCGCTACCGCTTGAAGGCCGCCGAGGCCGACGAGGAGGGCGAGTACCCCGAGGACGACCGCCGTGGCGGCTACCGGCACCGAAGCGCGATTGACGTGCGCCAGAGACGTGGGCAGGACCCCGGCGGCGGCCATGCCGTACACCGACCGGGCCGCGGACACGAGCAGGAGGAGCGCAGTATTCGCGGTGGCGGCCAGGGCGACCACGCTCAGCGCGACGTCAGCGCGCGGGCCCAGGACTCGCCGCGCGACCAGCGCCAGCGGCGCGCTGGAAGCGCCGAGCTGGGAGGCGCCGACCGCCGCGACCGCCGACAGCGCGACGAGCACGTAGATAGCGGTGCTCGCAGCCATCGATACGAACAGGGCTCGCGGCAGGTCGCGCTCCGGGCAGCGCATCTCCTCGGCGAAATTGCCGAGCTCGTCGAAGCCGAGGTAGGCGAAGAAGATGAGCGCGGCGGCGCCGGAGATGCCCGCGAATCCGTTCGGGGCGGCCAGATACGCCGTACCGCTCCAGAACGGCACGCCGATGACGATCACGAACAGAAGGCCGGCCGCTTCCAGCGCGGTCAGCATGATCGCGATCGCCACCGACTGGCGGATCCCGGAATAGAGAATCACGCCGAGCATGCCCACGAGCGCGAGGGCGTTGACGGCGAGCGGCGTTCCCAGCAGGTGGTGGACGTAGCCGCCAAAGCCGATCGTCACGGCGGCGGTCGCCAGGATGTCGGCGGCCAACATGAGCGATCCGGCGACGAACCCTGCCGTCGGCCCGAAGGCAAGCGCCGTGTACTGGAACTCGGGCGAGTTCCGCGGCACCAGGCGCCCGAGCTGCGCGTAGGCGTAAGCGGTGAGGCCGGCGGTCACTCCCGACAGAAGGAACGAGAGCCATAGTGCGCTGCCCGCCATCGCCGCGGCCGGCCCAATGAGTGCGTAGACGCCCGCGCCGAGGATGACGCCGATGCCCGACAGGGAGACCTGCCAGAGGCTCAGTGTTCGCCGCAGCGAGGCCGGCACGTCAGGCCGCCTTCCAGGCGGTGATACCCCCGACGAGATCGACCACGTTCATGCGGCCCGTCTGCTCGAGGAGGCTCGCGGCCGTTGACGAGCGCTCGCCCGTCCGGCAATAGACGACGACCGGACCCTCAGGGATCTTCGCCAAACGCTCCCGAAGATGCTCGAGCGGGATGTTCACGCTCCCGGGGATCGCGTCTCGCCGCCACTCGTCTTCGCTGCGCACGTCGATGAGCGAGAGGGGCCCGCGGGCGAGCCGCCGGCGGAGTACCGCGCTCGTGATGCGTGCCGGATGCCGGACGAGGACGACCAGCCCCTTCAACGCTTCGATGCCGACGTTGAGATACCCGATGACGCGATGGAACCCGACCTGCTCGAGCAGCGGTGCAACCTCGCGCTCGGATCCCGGCCTGCAAACGAGGACGACTGGACGGTCCGGCGACAAGAGCGTCTCCGCCCAGCTCGCAAGGCGATCGGTCAGACCGATGTGCGTGCTGCCGACCAGATGCCCGGCGGCAAACTCCTCCGGGGACCGGGTGTCAAGGACCTGGGCGCCGGCGCCTTGCGCGCGCAGCACGGCGCCGAGCGTGAGCGGCGTGAGCTCGTGTGCACAAGCCTCATCGACCTCGGGCTCTATCAAGATCATCGGCTCACCCTCCCCGGGGAGAGAGGTAGCAATGGCGCTGCCACGCGCAAACGATTGAAAAGCGGGTGTCTCAGCGGCTCGGCGAGGAGTATTTCGCGGAAACCGCGCCTCAGCCGTGGCGAGGGCGCCCCAGGAGTTCCTGCGGTGGGCTCGCGCTCATCGATCCCGAGGCGGGCGCGTCCCAGCGAGGTATCGCTGCCACACCCGACAGGATCCGTCTGGCGCCCAACACCGCGTCTTCGCTGGCCGTGCCGGCTGGCAAGCCGGTTGCTCTTCCGGTTGTAGGTCCGAGCAAAAGGAGGAGTCATGGCGATCGAACGGATCCTGGTGCCGCTCGACGGATCAGACCTGGCTGAAGCCGCTCTGGAGACTGCCCTCGAGCTCGTGAGCGAACAGCCCGCAGCGCACCTCGTGCTTCTGCGCGCCGCTGAAGCACCGACCCGGGCGGCCGGCGATCGGATGGAGGAGCGAGCCCGGCTCGTCCACGAGGCTGAGACCTACCTGCATGGCGTGGCGGCGGGTCTTCGAGAAGCCGGGATCAGCCGCGTGAAGACGTGCGTCTGGTACGGTCCGGCCGCCCCGACGATCGTCGAGGCCGCCGAGTCCGAGGGGGCCAGCCTCATCGTCATGACCAGCCATGGGCAAGGCGGGCTCGGACGCATGATCTTCGGCTCGGTTGTCGAGTCGGTGCTGCGAGGGACGCGTACGCCGATCCTGGTCGTGCGCGACATCGGCGCGCCGATCTCGCCGCCGCTCGGCGCCACCATGGTCGGCTCGACGCGGGACGCGAGCGCCGCATGATCTCCGTCGTCCTCGCCCGCGGCGACGCGTGCGCCGCGGCGATGAGCCGCGAAGCCGTCACGCGATACCTGAGACGCGTCTTCAACGACGACGTCGAGGTCCGGAGCCTGCATCCCCTTGGCTCGGCGGGCGAGGGTGTGGACGATCCCAAGGGCTTCGGCTACGGGGTCCCGTTCGAGATCGAATGCACGGTCGGCGGCGTCGCGCGATCGCTGGTAATGTCCCGCACTCGCCCGGCTCAGGGGTTCGGTCACGACTATCCGGCCGATCGCGCCTGGCAGGCGCTCTATGGCCACGACGCGTACAACAGCTTTCCGCGGCACGCGCACAGCCTGGACGTCGGCGTCCTGACCGGGTCGGGAGAGCTCGCGTCGGTGGCGGACGCCACGGAGTTCTTCCAGCTCGTGGAGAAGGTGGACGGAACTCTCTACTGGTGCGACCTCGAGCGGCTGCTCGACGCGCCGCTGCAGGAGATCGACATCGCGCGGGCCGAGACGCTGGCGCGCTTCCTCGCCGAGGTCCATGCAGTGAAGCACCACGAGCCCACGCTCTACCAGCGACGCATCCGCGAGCTGGTCGGTCACGGCGAGTGCTTGATGGGTATCCTCGACAGCTATCCGCACCCGTACGCGCTCCTGACGCCGGACGTTTGCGAAGAGATCGAGCGCGCGGCCGTCTCCGCCCGCTGGCGCCTGCGAAGCCGGGCGCATCGGCTGTCCCGTGCCCACGGCGATTTTCATCCCTGGAATCTGCTGTTCCGCGCGGGCACCGACTTCTCCGTCCTGGACCGAAGCCGCGGCACCTGGGGCGAGCCGGCCGACGACGTCGCGGCCCTGGCGATCAACTATCTCTTCTACGGGCTTCGGTCTCGCCTGGCCCAGCCCTTCAGCTTTCTCTTCTGCGCCTTCCTCGAAACCTATCTGCGCGAGTCGCACGACCGCGAGATCCTCGAGGTCTTGCCGCCGTTCCTGGCGTTTCGCGCGCTCGTCATCGCGCATCCCACGTGGTATCCGGAGTTGGCCGACTCGCTGCGCACGGCGCTCATCCACTTCGCGCGTCGCATGATGACCGCCGCGCGCTTCGATCCCGCCGACGCGCGGGCGTTGCTGGAGACACCGCGGTGAGCTGGGCCGTCTGGATCACCGGTCCGCCCGGCAGCGGCAAGTCAGTGCTGGCCCGCGCCGTCGCGGCCGAGCTCGATGCCCACCTCGAGCGACCTGTCGTGCTCGAGCTCGACGAGATCCGCAAGGTTCTGACGCCGTCGCCAACCTACAGCGACGTCGAGCGCGACCTCGTCTATCGCGCGCTCGTCTACATGGCGGCCCTGCTCAACGAGACGGGCCGGCCGGTGATCATCGACGCCACAGCGCATCGCCGTGCCTGGCGCGAGCTCGCGCGACGATCGATCGTGCGCTTTGCCGAGGTGCAGCTGGTCTGCCCGCTCGAGATATGCCGAGAGCGCGAGGCCCGGCGTGTGAGCGGCCACGCTCCGCGCGGCATTTACGAGCGCTCCGGTCAGCCCGGGGCGCGCGTCCCGGGCGTCGACATCCCGTACGAGAGCGCGACTAATCCCGAGCTGACGATCGATACGAGTCAGGAGCCTCTCGCGCGGTCGGCGGGCCGCGTGGCGGAGCTGATACGGCGCCGGCTTGCCGGGGCGCCTAAGCCGCTCCCCGGCGCGCCGCGCCCCGGCTGGGCGGTGTGGATCACCGGCCTACCCGGCAGTGGCAAGACTACGCTCGCCTGGAGCGCGGCAGAGGCGCTCACGACGCGCTCCATTCAGGCGCGTGTCCTCGACCTGGCGGAAATTCGAGCGGCGCTCCTCGCCGACCATCCCGAATCG
>JBKPCO010000129.1:0-2685 GCA_046727415.1 Candidatus Methylomirabilota bacterium | reverse complement strand
GGTACCGGGACGCCAGCGCCCCGAAGGTGGCCTGCACGGCGCCGAGCCCCATCGAGCCGGTCGAGAGGTCGACGACGTCGGGGTTCTTGCGGCGGCTCGGATAGGCCTGGAGCCCGCCGAAGCTCCGCAGCTCGCGCAGCGATTGGGCGGAGAGCCGGCCGCGCAGATACTGGGCCGCGTAGAACGCGGGCGAGCCGTGCGCCTTGACCGCTACCAGGTCGTCGCTCCGGAGCGCGTCGAAGTAGAGCGCGGTCAGCAGGCTGACGACCGACGAGGACGAGGCCTGGTGGCCGCCGATCTTCACGTTTTCCGGATTCGGCCGGAGATTGTTGGCGTGGTGGACCATGTAGGTGCTGAGCCACAGCACCTTCCGCTGGATGCGCTCGAGGACCTCGAGTCGGCTCACGGCGGGTCGAAGCGTAACACGGTGGCGCCCGTTGAACAGACGGCCCTTCGCGTGTACATTGCGCTGCATGTCGGAACGCACCCGCGACCTGCGCGTCGAGAGTTTTCGTCCGCTCCTGCCGCCTCTCATCTTGCTCGAGGAGCAGCCGCTGAGCGAGCGGGGCTCGGAGACCGTCACCCGGGCCCGGCAGGAGATCAGCCGCATCCTCCGAGGCGAAGACGACCGGCTCGTCGTCATCGTCGGGCCGTGCTCGATCCACGATCCGGCGGCGGCGATCGAGTACGCGCGGCGGCTCAAGGCGGTGGCAGACGAGCACGTGCGCGATCTCCGCATCGTCATGCGCGTCTACTTCGAGAAGCCGCGGACTACCGTGGGCTGGAAGGGGCTCATCAACGACCCCCGCCTCGACGGGAGCTTCGCCATCAACGAGGGACTCCGGAAGGCGCGCCGGCTCCTGCTCGATCTCGCCGAGCTCGGGCTGCCGGCCGGCTGCGAGTTCCTCGATCCGATCTCGCCGCAGTTCACCTCGGACCTCGTCGCCTGGGGCGCCATCGGCGCGCGCACGACCGAGAGCCAGGTGCACCGCGAGCTGGCCTCGGGCCTCTCGATGCCCGTCGGCTTCAAGAACGGCACGGACGGCGGCGTGCAGATCGCCATCGACGCCGTGCGCGCCGCCCGCCATCCGCACCAGTTCCTCGGCGTGACCGAGCAGGGGCTCTGCGCGATCGTGGCCACGAGTGGCAACCCCGACTGTCACATCATCCTGCGCGGCGGCGCGAGCGGCACCAACTACGACGCGGTGAGCGTGCAGAAGACCACCGCGGCGTTGGTGGACGCCAAGCTGCCGCCCCGTCTCATGATCGACACGAGCCACGGCAACAGCGACAAGGACTACCGCCGCCAGCCGGTCGCCTCGCACGACATCGCCGAGCAGGTGGCGCACGGCGACGCGACTATCTTCGGCGTCATGATGGAAAGCTTCCTCGTCGACGGCCGCCAGGATTTGAAGGATCCCGCCAAGCTTCGCTACGGCCAGAGCGTCACCGACGCGTGCATGGGCTGGGAGATGACCGTTCCGGTGCTCGCCGAGCTCGCGGGCGCCGTGCAGGCCCGCCGCAAGACGCGCTAGCAGCCGATCACGCGGCGCGATCTGGAGTCAGATGCCCGAGGGTCACCCTATCCTGTCGGTGAACGTCGCCGACCTCCCCTGGCGGCCGTCGACCGTGGCGTCCGGAGTCTTCGTGAAGGACATCGCAGTCAGGGACGGCTGGGAGATGCAGCTCGTTCGCTGCGAGCCAGGCGCGCGCTTTCCGTTGCATCGGCACGAGCGCCCGGAGTTCCTGTTCATCCTCGAGGGCGAGCTCGTGCAGGCGGGACGGTGGATGGGCCCGGGATGGGCGAGCGTGGCCGGCGCGGGAACGATCGACGAGGACGTGCACTCGGAGACGGGCTGTGTCTTCGTTCTCGTCGACCACGCCTGAGATCGATCCGCTCGAGATTCGCCGCGCGGCGCCCGAGGATGCGGCGCGCCTGACCGTCATCGCCCGCGCCGCGAAGGCTCACTGGAGATACCCGGCCGCCTGGCTCGCCGCCTGGGAGCCGGCGCTGACGATCACGCCGGACTATCTGGGGCGCGCGATCGTGTTCGTCGGCACTCGCGGTGGGGCTCCGATCGGATTCTATGCGCTCGAGCCGCGCGGAGACCGCTGGTCGCTCGAGCACATGTGGGTCGAGCCGGGCGAGCACGGCCGCGGGGCGGGGCGGAGCCTCTTCGCTCACGCGCTCGACACGATCCGCGAGATGCGCCCGGGAGTTCTCATCATCGAGGCCGACCCGTTCGCGGCCGGCTTCTACGTCCGCATGGGAGCGCGACAGACGGGTACCGTGGCCGCCCCGGTGGAAGGCGCTCCGAACCGCCTGCTCCCGGTGTTCGAGATCGACGTCGGGCGCCTTCGCCTCGAGCCCCCGGGCTGATGCACGCCGAAACCGTCGAGCTCATTCAGCGCGACGCCTGGCGGATGGAATGCCTGGAGGCCGTCGAGTCTCTCGGGCTTCCGGACTGGTACATCGCGGCTGGCTTTCTGCGCAACGCCATCTGGGACGCGCTCCACGACAAGTCCGAGCGAACGCCTCTCAACGACGTCGACGTCGTCTATTACGACGGCGGGGACTCAGGGGCCGTTGACGAGGCCCAGATCGAGGCCGCGCTGAAGACGCGCTCTCCGGAGGTGAAGTGGGAGGCCCGGAATCAGGCCCGAATGCATCTGCGCAACGGGCAC
>JBKPCO010000128.1:0-15477 GCA_046727415.1 Candidatus Methylomirabilota bacterium | reverse complement strand
TTGTCCCGCTCGGGCGCCACGACCTCGATCAGATTCTCTGCCACGAAGAGGAGCGGATCGTCGCCCGCGACAACACCGTAGCGTTGGGCGGGCTCCTTCGGCAGCTTGACAAGCAACGCGGCCGGCGTACCTGCGTCGGCTTACGCGTCCTCGTTCGTCGGCACCTCGACGGACGCCACTCGGTCGGGTGGGGTCCACGCTGCTTGGGACGCTACTCCGCGACTGGGCGGCGACTCGCGCCCGCGGCCTAAGCGTATGCGGTTCACCTAAAACCGGACAGATCACTTGTCAAAACGCGACCGGACAGGTCACTTGTCAACAACAGAGGCGAGGAGGAGAGCCGGAGCGCAGCCTAGACGACTCGCCGCGCCGGCGATGTGAGATCGCACTCGGCGATCTTGTGGAGCAGCGTCTTGTAGCTGACCTTGAGAATCCGCGACGCCTCGGCGCGATTCCAGCGGACCCGCTCCAGCACCTCGGCCAGCGCCTTGCGCTCGGCCTCGCGCGCGCCGCGCCGGGCGATGTCGCGCAGGCTCTCGGTGACGATGGTCGCGGGTCGCGGGGCCGGGGCGTGCCCGTTACGATTGCGGGCGGCCAGGGCATCGAACGCCTGCTCGCCGTCGCTCAGCACCACCATGCGCCGGATGATGTTCTCGAGCTCGCGGACGTTGCCCGACCACGAGTACTCGGTGAGCCGGGCGAGAGTCTCGGAGGAAAGCTGCTTCTGGCGGCCGTACTGTTCGTTGAATCGAGCCAGGAACAGCTCGACCAGCCCCGGGATCTCCTCGCGCCGCTCGCGGAGGGGTGGAACCCGAAGCTCCACGACGTTGAGGCGATAGTAGAGGTCTTCGCGGAACTCGCCGAGCGCCATCTGGCGCTCCACGTCTCGATTGGTGGCCGCGATCACGCGCGCGTCCACTTCGATCATCGCGTTACCGCCCACGCGGGCGAAACGAAAGTCCTGGAGCACGTGCAGGAGCTTGGCCTGCAAGGACAGCGGGAGCTCCGCTATCTCGTCCAGGTAGATCGTCCCCCCCTTGGCGTACTCGAACTGCCCGGGCTTCCGGCGGTGCGCCCCGGTGAAGGCGCCCTTCTCGTGGCCGAAGAGCTCGGACTCGAGCAGGCCGTGAGGAATCGCGGCGCAGTTGACCTTGACGAAGGGGCCGTCGTGCCGAATCGAGTGCGCATGGATAGTGCGGGCGACGAGGTCTTTCCCGACGCCGCTCTCGCCCCGGATCAGGACCGTTGCATCCGTGTCCGCGACGTTCTCGATGATCGTCCGGATGGCCTGCATTTTCGAGCTTCCGTCCAGCAGCGCGACGCGCTCAGTTATCACAGAGCCCCCCGGATGAGATCTCAACCGCTAGCTCGCCGGACGCCAAATCGGTGCAAGCGAACCGCCATCTTCAAACGTTCCGGAATCCAAGCACTTACAGCGCATTACCCGGGCGGATCAGCGCGAACCGCTGCTCAGATCTTGACCGGAGTGGACACTTTGATGCCACACGAAGCATCGACCGCAGATGGTATCCGCGCCGTGTAACAACCCGACAACGGGGCGATGAAGAGTCGGCGACGCCCCCGGGCGACCGCCCCTATGGACGCGGCAAGAGCACGGTGAACCGGCTCCCTTTACCCTCCTGCGACTCGACGGTCACGCGTCCGCCGTGGGCGTCGACGACGGCGCGGACGATGGCCAGTCCGAGCCCGGTGCCGCCACGCGCGCGGTGGGCCTGCCGATAGGCGTCGAAGATGTGCGGCAGCGCGTCAGCGGGAATTCCGACGCCGGTGTCCTCGACCTGGAGCTCGAACTCCGGCCCGGCGTCGATCACGCGCACGACGACTCGCCCGCCCGGCCCCGTGAACCGGATCGCGTTGGCGCCGAGGTTGACGACCATCTGGTGGAGCCGCTGGCTGTCGCCATAGAAGGGGAAGCTCGTTCCAAGACGCTCGAACTCCAGGCTCACCCCGGCGTCGGCGGCCCGCGGATAAAGCTCCTCGACTGCACGGTCCACGACCTTCGCCAGATCGAGGGACTGGCGGTCGAGCGCCATGGCGCCGGCATGCAGGCGCGAGATCTCGAGGATCTCGTTGACGAGCAGGAGCAGGCGCCCGGAGCTCGTCGAGATGATGTCCATGAGGCGCTGCTGCTTGTGGGTGAGCGGCCCGGGCACGCCCTCGCGCAGGAGCTCGGCGGCGCTGCGGATCGAGGTGAGTGGCGACCGGAACTCGTGCGAGATGCTCGCGAAGAACTCTTGGCGCGTCTCTTCCACCCGGCGCAGCTGGCTGCCCATCGCATTGAAGGATTGCGTGAGCGCGCCGATCTCGTCGTGACTGCTGACCGTCAGGGGCTTGCGGAACGCGCCCGCGGCGACGTCCGCCGCTGCGATCGAGAGCCGGCGGAGCCGGCGCGTCATCCGGCGGGCGATGATCGCCGTGCCGAGCAGGGCGAGGGCGAGTGCCGCTCCCAGCGCTCCCAGCACCTGGGCCCGCGTGAACGCTTCGAGGCGCGCGGCCTCGGCCTGTCTCGCAACCGCGCGGGTTTGGGTTTCCGCCATCAGCCCGTCGAGGTTCTCCTGGAGCTGTTCCACGCCTACTCGTGCGTCGACGTCGACGAGACGCTGGGCGCCGGCGCGGTACTGCTCGAACTGCGCGATCGCCTCGGCATGGCGCCGCGCTTCCTCGGGACTCTGCATGTACGCCGACAGATGCTCGAGGTCCTCGGCGACGCGGCCTACCCGCTGAGCCCAGGCCTGCTGGTAGTGCGCATCTCCGAGCACCGCCGCTTGCGCCTCGAGGCTCGCGAGCAGCGCGATCGACTCGCGGACGGACGCGACCAGGTGCAGCGCAGGAAGCGTGCGGGTCGTGATCTCCTGGTTGACCGACACGAGTCGATCGACCGCGCGCAAGCTCAGGATGCCGACGCCCGCAAGGACGACGATCACGAGAGCAGAAGTCAGAAACATTTTCGAGGCTAGTCGCACGGCATTCCCCTCCCCGGGTGACGCGCCGAACAGTGGTGCCGAATCGTGGTGACCCCGCGATGCGGCCAGGCTACACGTGAAGCGAGCTAGAGAGCGGAGCTCAGAAAACGCCGCGACCGGCGAGGCTGAATGCGGGCAGGTAGTTCATGCGCCCTTCCACGAGGCGGCAGTTTATAGGGCTTGGCCCGCGACTGTCAACAATGACGAGCGCCTAGCTCGCCAGACCGATGGCCCGCGCGACCGTCTCCAAATGATGAGAAGAATCGCCGAATTCGAGGCCGGCGGCCTGGATGCGCTTGTGGACGAGATGCAGGGGGTGCTCCTCGCAATAGCTGATGGCGCCGAAGATCTGATGGCCGCGGCGCGCGGCCGTGAGGCACGCTTCGCCGGCGTAGGCCTTGGCCAGGGCCACGTCAGCCTCGGCCGGTCTCCCCTCGCACACACGCCAGGCCGCCGCGTAGAGCAGTGCCCGCGAGGCGTCCACGTCGCGAACGAGATCAGCGCACGCGTGCTGGATGGCCTGATAGCCGCCGATCGGCCGCCCGCCCTGCACGCGCGTCTTCGCGTGCTCGACGGCCAGCTCGACGATGCGCTGCGCGCCACCGACCATCTCGGCCGTCCGCGCGAGCGCCCCGGCCCGCAGCGCCGACGCGAGGATGTCGGCGGCGCCTCCGGCACAGCCCAGCAGATCTTCGGGCCGCACGTCCACGCCCTCGAACGTCACCTCGAAGACCTTCTCACCGCTGATCGTGTCGAGCGGCAGCCACGCGATCCCGGGCTGGTCGGTGGGCAAGAGGATCAGGCTCAGGTCGGCGCCGACCCGCACGGCGACGATGAGATCGTCGGCGATGTGAGCGTCCCTGACGAAGAGCTTGCGGCCGGTAAGGCGGCCGGGTACGGCGCACTCGAGTGTGACGCCGTCGAGGTCGAAGGAGCCGGTCTCTTCCACGAGCGCCAGGGTCGCGACGCGCTCGCCCGCCGCCAGCGCGGGAAGCAGGCGCTTCTGCTGCGCCGGGCTTCCGGCGGCGAGCACGAGCGACGTTGCCACCACCGCGCTCGGCACGAACGGGGCGGGAAGTGCGACGCGGCCCATTTCCTCGGTCAGCAGAATGACGTCGAGCAGCGAGCCTTCGCTGCCGCCGAGCTCGAGAGGGATCAGGAGGCCCGGCCAGCCGAGCTCCGCCATGCGGCGCCAGAGCGTCTCGTCGAAGCCGTGAGCGTCGAGGGCCAGCCGCTGCACCAGCTCGGGGGAACAGTGCTGGCGCAGAAACGCGCGTGCGGTCGAGATCAGAATCTGCTGGGCCGGCGAGGGACGAAAGTCCATCAGCGCCGGCTCTCGACGGCCACCTTCGGCTCGGCGGGCAGGCCCAGGCCGCGCACGGCGACCGACGAGCGCAGGATCTCCGCGGTACCGCCGGCGATGGTATGGCCGAGCGTCGTCAGATAGAGGTGCGAGATCTGGCCGCCGAGCTTGGCCCAGCGCGAGCCCTCGCGGAGCGGACCCCAGACGCCCAGCAGATCCATGCCGAGGCGCGCCAGCTTCTGTCCCGTCTCGTCGGCGTAGACCTTGGCCATAGCCGTCTCATAGGTGAGGGGCGCGCCGTCGCGGATGAGACAGCCCGCGCGATAGAAGATGAGACGGAGGGCGGCGATGTCGGCGGCGATCGCCGCGAGCCGCCGTCGCACTCCGGGATCGCGCGCCAGCGGGACGCCGCGCACCTCCGTCGTGTTGGCATAGCTCACGAGCTGCCGGAGCACGCGCTCCAGGGCCGGCGCCTTGTAGAACCGCCCCCAGAACCGGTCGGCGTCGAGCCCGTTCAAGAGCGCCTGGAAGCCATCGCCTTCCGGGCCGAGCATCAGCTCGGCCGACACGCGCACCTCGTCCAGGAACACCTCGTGGTGATAGACCTCGCCGGTCAGGCTCCGGATGGGGCGAATGTCCATGCCCGGTGTTCCGTTCGCCACCACGAACATGCTGAACCCGCGACTGCGTCGCGCCTCCCGGCTCGTCCTGGCGAAGACGAGCCCGTGCGTCGCGATGCCGGCGTGGCTCGACCAGATTTTATGGCCGCGGATCACGTAGTGCTCACCGTCTCGGCGCGCCTCGGTCTTGAGAGCCAGAAGATCCGAGCCGGCGTCGGGCTCGCTGTAGCCCTGCCAGAACGTCGCCTCGCCGCGGGCGATCGCCGGCAGCAGCTCGCGCCGCAGGCGCTCGGTGCCGAAGTCGATGATCGCGTCGGCCGTCTGCCAGACGCCGGCCAGCGGGCCGAACGGCGCGCCGGCGAGCGCCAGCTCCTCCATCAGGACGAGCTTCATGAACATCGGCGCCTCGCGGCCGCCGTGGGTCTTCGGCCAGCACATGCTGAGCCATCCCTGGGCCCCAAGCGCCCTCAGGAAAGCGCGCGAGTTGGCGCCCGAGCCGTAGCCCGCGTCCATGCCGTCGACTGCGAACGTCTCGGGCGGGTTCGCGTGGAGGAAGCCGCGAACCTCCTCCGCAAACGCCCGCTCGCCGTCGGTGAAGTCGAAGTCCATCGGATGCGAAGGATAGCGTATGGTGTGGCCATGCGATACGGGTTCTATCTACCGACCCGCGGTCAGACGGCGACGCCCGAAGCGTTGGAGGCGATCGTCCAGCGCGGCGAGGCGCTGGGCTTCGCGTCCGTCATGATCGCCGACCACCTCGTGTTTCCCGTCACGATCAAGTCGAAGTATCCGTACACCGTCAGCGGCGCCTTCCCGGGCCAGGGCGACGTACTCGATCAGCTCTCGCTCATGGCGTTCGTCGCGGCCAAGACGAGGCGCCTGCGCCTGGTCACGAGCGTGATGATCGTGCCCTACCGCAACCCGGTGCTGACGGCGAAGGCGCTCGCGACCATTGACGTGCTGTCGAAGGGCCGTGTCACCGTCGGCGTCGGCGTGGGGTGGATGCGCGAGGAGTTCGAGGCGCTGGGCGCGCCGGATTTCGACCGGCGTGGCGCGGTGACCGACGAGTACCTTCGCATCTTCAAGACGCTCTGGACCGAGAGTCCGGCGTCGTTCGCCGGCCGGTTCTACCGCTTCGATGCGCTCCGCTGTCAGCCGCAGCCCGTACAGAAGCCACACCCGCCGATCTGGGTGGGCGGCCACAGCAAGCCGGCGCTGCGCCGGGCGGCCCAATTCGGCGACGGCTGGCATCCAGTGGGCGCCAACCCCGCGGTGCCCTTGCCGCCCGCGGAGCTGCAGGCACTCCTCGACGAGCTCTATCGCCTCGCCGAGGCGCACGGCCGCGACCCGAAGTCGCTCGTCATCTCGTACAAGGCGCCGGTGTACGACCTGGGTGAACCCCTGCTCGGACCGGGCGGCGAGCGCCGGCCGTTCTCGGGCGGCGCAACGAAGATCGCGGACGACATCGCGAGCTACGCGCGGCTGGGCGTGAGCGAGATCGTCTTCGACTTCAGGAGCGAGAGCCTCACCGAGAGCCTCGAACGCATGGAAAGCTTCGGTCCGGTGATCCGCCAAACCGCCTCGCTGTGATGCTCTGACGGTAACGGATCAGACCGGACCCTCGACGCGCCCCCGATACTGCAAATAGCGCGCGCGACCAGCCAGCACAGGAGCGCCCAGGCCAGTCCGGCGGACTACCCGGCCAGAACGTCCGTCGGGTAATGGACGCCGAGATAGACGCGGGTGATTCCCACCAGCAGAGCCATCAGGAGCGAGACGACCACGCAATACGTGCGGGTGCGCCAGCGTACGACCTGCTGGCAAGTGGGCAACCGGCGGCCGGCTCGTGGTACGCTCTCGACGAGATGACTGCCCGATGATCCGCGACCGTGCCCGCGTCGCCGTTGTCGGGGACTTCGATCCCGCGAATCGTACCCATCGGTTCACGAACGCGGCCCTCGAGCACGTCGGCCTGCAATTCGAGTGGGTGCCGACGGACGCGCCCGCGGACTGGAACCAGGTTCTCGCCGCCTACGACGGCCTCTGGATCTCGCCGGCCAGCCCGTACCGGAGCATGGATGGCGCCCTCACCGCGATTCGCTACGCCCGGGAGCGCGGCGTGCCCCTGGTCGGCACCTGAGGCGGCTTCCAGCACGCGATCGTCGAGTTCGCGCGCAACGTTCTCGGGTTCCGAGACGCCGATCACGCTGAGACGAACCCCGGCGCCGAGCGACTGGTCGTCACCCCGCTTGCCTGCTCGCTGGTCGGACAGACGCAGCGCGTGGTGATCTTGCCACGCACGCGCGCCGCGCGCCTCTATGGCGCCGGGGAGGCGAGTGAGGACTACTACTGCAACTACGGTGTGAACCCGGATTACCGGCTACGGCTCGAGGCCAGCGGGCTGCGGGTCAGCGGAGTGGGCGGCGAGGGCGAGATCCGGATCGTCGAGTTGCCCGAGCACCCGTTCTTCATGGCCACGCTGTTTCTCCCGCAGGCGCGCTCGAGCGCGGCGAGCCCCCATCCGCTGGTGGCGGGCTTCGCGGCCGCCGTCGCTACGCGTTCAGCTGCCGGCGCAGGAAGCCGAGCAGCCCCTGCGGCAGGAAGATGACCATGATGATGAAGATGATGCCGACGGGAATCAGGTAGTACTCGGTCAGAAAGCGCGAGAGCCCCTCGCGCAGCAGCAGGAAGAACGCCGCGCCCGCGAACGGGCCCACCAGCGTGCCCATCCCGCCCATGACGTTGAAGATGACGACCTCGCCCGACACGACGAAGAAGACGAAGTCGGGCGCAGCGAATTTGTTCTGGATCGCGTAGAGCACTCCGGCCAGGCCGGCGAAGAGCCCGGAGAGCATCACCGCCACGATCTTGTAGCGCTCGACGTGGTAGCCGATAGCGCGCGTGCGCGGCTCGTTCTCTTTGATGGACTGGAGCACCATGCCGAACGGCGACCGGGTGATCCGCCGCACCAGGAGGTAGGACGCCAGCACCACCGCCAGCACGAACCAGTGGAAGGTCGTGGGCGTAAAGCGATCGCTCCAGAGACCCAGGATCGACAGCGCGGGCTGGCGGAAGGTGAGCCCGTTCTCGCCGCCGGTCACCTCGGTCCACGTGAAGATGATGACGTAGAAGATTTGCGAGAAGACGAGGGTCGAGATGGCGAAGTAGATGTCGCGAAGCCGCGTCGCGAAAAAGGCGACGAACACTGCGACGACGCCGGCGCCGACCAGGCCGTAGAGCACGGCCAGCCACAGGCTCGGAGGCTTGATGGTGAGGAGCGCGGCGGCGGCGCCGTACATCCCCAGGCCGAAGAACGCCGAGTGCCCGAACGAGACCATGCCGGTGTAGCCGATGAGGATGTCGGAAGACATCGCCAGGAGTCCCCAGATCAGGATCTCCGTGACGAAGCGCTGCCAGAACGGCGGCAGCACGAGCGGCGCGATCACGAGCAGCGCCACCACCACCGCGAACGCTGTCCAATAGCCGGCAGCGGTCGGTCTCGGCCGGGGCGCGAGCGTCGAGCTCATTTCGGCGTCGGCACGAAGAGGCCGGTCGGCCGGAAGAGCATGGTCAGGACCAGCACGATGAACGAGACGATCACCGCCTGGGCCGGGCTCACCACGATCGCCGCGTAGGCCTCGAGCAGGCTCACGAAGATCGAGGCCAGGATCGAGCCGCCGAGGTTCCCCATGCCGCCGACCACGACCACGATGAACGCCCGCAGTGTGAAGTCGAAGCCCATCGTCTGGGTGACGCCGGCGAACGGGCCGAACAGCACGCCGCTGGCCGCCGCCATCGCCGAGCCGATCGCGAAGACGGCAGTGTAGACGAGCGGCACCGGGATGCCCATGGCCTGAGCCATGACGCGGTCCTGGGTGGTGGCGCGAATCCAGATGCCGTACTTGCCGTACTTCAGGAAAAGCCATAGGGCACCGATGATGAGACCGGCCAGGAGCGCGGTGACAATGCGGTACCAGGGATATTGCAGGTGGAACAGGCTGAAGTCACCGCGCACGGGCTCGCTGATCTGGCGCACCGATGGGCCCCACTGCCAGAGCGCATACTTCTGGACTACCAGCGAAACCCCGAACGTGGCCAGGATGGTCGTCAGCGGATCGCGCCCGATCAGGGGCCGAAGCGTCGTCACCTGGAGCACTGCGCCCAGCACGGCGATGACGACCGCCGCCACCAACAGGGCCAGCCAGTAGTTCCCAGTCACGCCCAGCACGCTGGCGCCGACGAACGCGCCCAGCATAAGCAGGTCGCCATGGGCGAAGTTGACGATGTCCATGATGCCGAAGATGAGGGTGAGGCCGGAGGCGACCATGGCCAGCACCATCCCGTTGACCAAACCGTGCAGCGTCTGGATGATGATCTGGTCCATGCGCGCTAGACCCCCAGGTATTCGTGAATCACGCGCTGATCGGCGCGGAGCTCGGCCGACGACGCGTGGTGCCGGACCGCGCCCTTCTCCATGATGTAGACGCGCTCGGCCGCGTCGAGCGTCAGCGGCACGTTCTGCTCGACCAGGAGGATCGCGACGCCGTCGCGGTGGAGCGCGTGCACGATCTCCTGGATCTGAGCGACCATGCGCGGCATGAGTCCCTCGGTCGGCTCGTCCAGCAGGATGATCTTCGGCTCGAGCACCATCGCGCGCGCGATCGCCAGCATCTGCTGCTCACCGCCCGACAGGGTGCCGCCGGCCTGGTTGCGACGCTCCCTCAAGATGGGGAAGTAGGCGTACACCTTCTCGAGCAGCCCCTCGCGGCGGGCGGGCGTGACGCTCGGCCGGTCGAGCCCGGTCCGCAAGTTCTCGAGCACGGTGAGCAGGCGGAAGATGCGCCGCTCCTCAGGCACCCACGCGATACCGAGCGCGGCCAGCCCGTGGGGTGGCACGCCGTGCAGGTCCTTTCCTTCGAACGTGATGCGGCCGCCGGTCCGGCGCGCCATACCCATGATGGCCTTGAGCGTCGTGGTTTTGCCCACGCCGTTGCGCCCGAGCAGACCGACGACCTCGCCCGCGCGTACCTCGATCGACACGCCGTGCAGGACGTGTGACTTGCCGTAGTGGGCGTCGACGTTGTCCAGGACGAGCATCAGGTCTTGAGGTAAACCTCCTGGACGCGCGGGTTGGCCTGGATCTCCGCCGGGGGGCCCTCGGCCAGCACTTCGCCGTAGTTCAGCACCGTGATGGTGTGGGCGAGGCCCATCACGACCTCCATGTCGTGCTCGACGATGAGGATAGTGAGGTCGCGCGCGATGCGGCGAATCAGGTCGACCGTCGCGTGCGTCTCGGTCACGCTCATCCCGGCGGTCGGCTCGTCGAGGCACAGGAGCTTCGGCTCGGTCGCCAGCGCGATGCCGATCTCGAGGTTGCGTTGCTCGCCGTGCGATAGATTCGACGCGAGTTCGTCCTCCTTCTGGGCGAGGCCGACATCGGCCAGAATGGCGCGCGCGCGGTCGATGACATCCGTGTACGTCCGGTGATGGCGCAGCATGCTCCAGTTGTGGCGGCGCGACTGGCTGGCGATCCGGACGTTTTCGAGGACGGTCGCGCCCGGCAAGATGTTGGTGATCTGGTAGGAGCGCGCGATCGCCTTGCGGGAGACACGATGCGGTGGGAGGCCCGCGATGTCCTCGCCGTTGAACACGATCCGGCCGCTCGTCGGCGGCAGCACCCCGGTCAGGCAGTTGAAGAAGGTGGATTTGCCTGCGCCGTTGGGGCCGATGATCCCGCGGATCTCGCCGGCGGGCACCGCGAGGGACACGTTGCTGAGAGCGGCCAGCCCACCGAAGCGGACCGTCAGCGCCTCGGTCCTGAGAATCGGCGGGGCGCTCGTCAGCGTGGCCACGCGCGCAGGACTATCGAGGAGCGCCCCGGGAACCCCGGGGCGCTTGGAGCATCCGAGACTCCGGGGGGCCGTGAGGCAGCCCCCGGTATCGTCACGCGAACTTGCACGCCGGCGGAACGAGCGTCTTTTCCTTGGGGATCGTTTCCAGGAGCTTGTGCTTGTTGTTCTGGATCGTGAAGATGAACTCGCGGATGAAGGCCTGATGGTCTTCCTTCCGGATCGTCTTGTCGCCCTGCGGGAAGTCGTCGCTCTCCTTGACGTCCATGCCCTCCAGGGCTTCGATCAGGTTCATCGTGTCCTCACGGCCGCGGAAGCGCGACTTCTGCATACCGAGCTTCAGGAAGTTCATCGCCTCGAAGTTCGACTGCACGTAGCGGTCCGGCAGTGGGCCGGACGGATCGATCTTCTTGAGCTCGACCACGGCCTGGTCGAAGAACTTCTTGTGGTACGGCGTGTTCAGCGGCGGGTCCATCACCGGGATGTAGCGGTTGATGCCCACGAACCCTTCGATCTTCTGACCGAGCGCCGGCAGGTGCGTCGACTCGGCGATGGCGCCGTCGCCCGCGTACTTGTACTTCTTGGTGAGGCCGAGATCGTAGATGGCGTTCGTGAAGCTGACGGCGTTGGGGCCGAAGAAGATGCCGAACAGGCCGTCGAACTTTCCGCTGATCTTCGAGACGAAGGGCGCCATGTCGGCAGTGCCAAGAGGGATGCCGGTCGTCTCGACGACGTCGCCGCCGTTTTTCTTGATCTCCTGGAGGTACGCATCCCGTGTCGACTGGCCCCAAGCGTAGTCGAGATAGGCGATGTGCCACTTCTTGCCCATCTTGTTCACCAGGTAGGGCGAGATGGCGACCGCCTGCGCGGGCGCGTAGTCGAACGGCCGGAAGACGAAGCGGCTGCACTTGGTGGTTGTGATCGTGGTGTCCAGGCAGACGCCGATCATCCACACGGTCTTGTTTTCTTCGAAGACCGGCATGCAGGCCAGGCAGACATTCGAGAGGTAGCCGCCCTCGGCGACGTCGACCTTGTCCTCGAGCACCATCTTCTCGGCCTTGCGACGCCCGACGTCGGGCTTGGACTCGTAATCGGCGACCACCAATTCGATGGGCCGCCCGTTGACGCCACCGGACTTATTGATTCGATCGGCGGCCATCTGGGTGCCGACCAGAGCTGTCTTGCCGCCGGCCGCGCCCGTGCCCGACAGGGGCTGGAGAACGCCGACCTTGTACGGCTTGGCCTGGCCGAAGGCCTCGCGCCAGGGCGCCGGAACCAGGATCGTCGCGCCCATCGCCCCGGCCGCCGTCGACGAAAGCGCCAGAAACTTGCGCCGCGTCGTCTTGCCGCTCCACCACATATCTTTCGCCCAGGCTTCGTCGTGCCACCGTTCAGTCATTCAAATATCCTCCTTGCGGTGCGGAGCCGCCGGCGAGTGCCTGCGGCGCGGGCACCGGGGTGACCGGTAAGAGAATTGACCCTACTTACACTAACCGACCGGGCCGCGCAAGGGTTCACCTTTAGCGGGTACGCCGCGGCCGCCGACGGTCGGATCAGCTAGAGCGTGCCCGGGTACGCCCCGCCGTCGAGCACGAAGTTCTGCCCGGTTATGTAACCGGCCTGGGCGCTGCAGACGAACGCGCACACCTCGCCGAACTCCTCTGCGGTGCCGAAGCGCCCCGAAGGGTTCTGGGCCCGGCGCTCGCGCGCGACCTGCTCGAACGGCCTGCCGGTCGCCTTGGCCTGGGACTCGATGTTAGAGCGGAGCCGATCAGTGTCGAAGGGGCCGGGCAGGATGTTGTTGATCGTCACGTTGTGGGCGACGGTCTTGCGGCTGAGCCCGGCGATGAAGCCCGTGAGCCCGGCGCGGGCGCCGTTGGACAGGCCGAGGCTCTCGATGGGCGACTTCACCGAAACCGACGTGATGTTGACGATGCGGCCGAACTTCCGGGCGATCATCCCGTCGACGGTGGCCTTGATCAGGAAGATCGGTGTCAGCATGTTGGCGTCGAGAGCGCGCAGCCACACCTCGCGGTCCCACTCGCGGAAATCGCCGGGCGGCGGGCCGCCGGCGTTGTTGACCAGGATGTCCGGGGCTGGGCACGCCTGCAGCAGTGCCGCGCGCACCGCCTCGGTGGTGATGTCGCCCGCGACGGTCGTCACGCGCACGCCGGTGGCGTCGCGAATCTCCTTCGCAGCCGCCTCCAGCGCGTCCTTCGTGCGTGCGTTCATCGTGATGTTCACGCCCTCGCGCGCGAGGGACATGGCGCATCCCTTGCCAAGCCCCTTGCTGGCGGCGCACACGATCGCGTTCTTGCCCCTGATGCCCAGATCCATGGCTGCCTCGCTCTGTCAGAGAGTTGAGAGCCTAGCGCCGCTCCGAGACGAGACCCGCCGCGACGAGTGCCCCGCGGATCGCCTCGCGCTCGGCGCCGCTGACGGGTGTCAGCGGCGGCCGGACGTGGGCGGCCGGAATCCGCCCGAGCAGGACGAGCGCTTCTTTCATCCGGTTGTGCATGTCCACGAAGGGCGGCGCGTAGAAGACGGAGACCAGCGGCGCCAGCCGGTCGTTGATCCGCCGCGCGCCGTCCAGGTCGCCCTTGCCGCACGCCTCGAACAGCTCGGCCTGGAGATCGGCCGTGACGCTGCCCATGCCCGAGATCGCGCCGTCGGCGCCCAGCAGGAAGGTGGCCATCAGCGACATCGTGAAGGCCGAGAGCATCGCCACCGGCCTGCCCGTCGCGCGCAACATCCTTAGATTTGCTTCGAAGGCCACGATCTCGTTCGACCAGTCCTTCACCGCCGCGACGTGAGGGATCTCGGTGAGCATCGCGAGGGTCTGAGGCGAATAGCCGATCCCTAAGGCCGGCGGGTACTCGAACACGACGATCGGCAGATCGGCAGCGGCCGCGATCTCGGAGAAGTGGCGCCGCACCATGTCGGGTTTCAGCTGGGCGCCCCACATGAACAGCGTGGGCGGGAACACCAGCACGCCCGCCGCGCCCGCGGCACGCGCGTCGCGCGCCAGGTCGACCGCTTCTTGCGTGCCGTCGGAGTAGACGCCGGCAATGACCGGGCACGCGTCGCCCACCTCGTCGAGTGCGATGGCCAGGGACCGCTTGCGCTCCTCACGATTGAGCGAGGACACTTCTGAGGCGTGACCGTTGGCCACGATGCCGGTGACCCCGCGGGTGTCGGCGAGCCAGCGCAGATGCCGGCGGTACGCCGGCTCGTCGATCGCGAGGTCGGACGTGAAAGGAAGCACGTTGGCGGGCATCACACCCGAGAAGCGGAGCGGCTGACTCATCGCGCCCTCCTCAATGGCTCCAGCTCGAAATCTGATCCGAGATTTCCTTCGTCGTCGCAATGCGGCCGTACGCCCGCCCGATGATGTCCAGGGTCGCTCGCTGGATCTCGGGCCAGAGCGTCGACACGCCGTCCTCGACGACGGTGACCCGGTACTCCCGGTGGAACGCGCCGATGACCGTCGCCAGGACGCAGATATCCGTCATCGTACCGGCCACGACGAGCGAAGTCACGTTGCGAGCGCGCAGGGCTTCGTCGAGCGGCGTGCCGGCGAACGCGTCGTATCCGCGCTTGCGGACGACCAGCTCGCCCGGCCGCGGGGCCAGCTCGGGCACGGTGTCGGCGCTCGGGGTGCCCTCGAGACACGAAGAGGACGGCAAGCCGAATCCGCGCGGCGCGCCCGGCTTCGCCGGCTGGTGCTCCGGATGCAGGCGCCCCACGAGGAGCGGCGCGCTCTCGGAGTACGCGAACTCCGTGAACACCACGGGCATCCGCCGGGCCCGGAAGAGCGCCAGGAGGGTCTGGATCGCCCCCACGGTCTCCCGCGCCGGCGGGACTTCCATCGTCTCGCCGGGATCGAGAAAGCCGCGCTGCATGTCGACCACAACGAGCGCCGTCCGCCCTGGCTCGGGCGCCAGCTCGCGCTCGAAGGTCTCGCGGCGATCCGCCATCTACCGACCCGGGGGTCCGGCCGTGGCCTGGGCCAGGCGCGGAACGACTTCGCGCGCGATCAGCTCAACCTGCTCGGGCTCGTAGCGATAGGGGATGAGGATGATCCGATCGACGCCCGACTCGACGTGGGCGCGGAGTTGCTCGACGCACTCGTCCACGCTGCCGCGGATCGCGTGCTCGATCGTCGACTCGCTCCAGGCGGCGACGTCCCATTCCGTCTGGAGCCAATGGCGCATCGGCGCCTCGGTCGCCTCCCGCGAGCGACCGACGTAGATCGCCAGCTGGTTGGTGCCAGTGAGCGCCGCGGGATCGCGGCCGGCCTCGCGGGCGAACGCGACGATCTTGTCCCAGGAGCGGCGGTAGCTCTCGGGCGTGTAGAAGTAGGTCAGCCAGCCGTCGCCCCGAGTCGCGACGCGCTTGAGGACGGCGTCGACGTAGCCGCCGATCAGGATCGGCGGGCGCGGGCGCTGGACCGGCCGTGGCAGCATGCGCGCCTCGCGCAGATTGAACTCGTCGGCCTGCAGCGACACGCGGTCGTCCGTCCACAGGCGCGTGAGAATGTCGAAGTTCCGCTCGAAGAGCCGGCCGCGGCGCTTGAACGGGACGCCCACGGCGTCGAACTCGCGCGCGTACCAGCCGGCCGCCAGGCCGAGGATCAGCCGGCCCTTCGAGATGACGTCGAGCGTGCCGAGCGCCTTGGCCGCCACCGTCGGATTCCGCAGCGGGAGCACCAGCACCCCGGT
>JBKPCO010000127.1:0-8928 GCA_046727415.1 Candidatus Methylomirabilota bacterium | reverse complement strand
GCCGGGCACGAGGGAGTGAGCTGCTTCACCTGCGCCCTGTGTAGGTACGGCTCGGACGCCGCACTGAGATGAGAAGGCCCGCCTAGCGGACGATCGGGCGCAGGGCGGCGCGGGGGAAGCAGCTCACTCCCTCGCACCCGGCCGTCTCCGACTAGACTTCTTTGGGTTCTTGGACGGAGGAGGGGCGGCGTGAGTGGCGGCGGCGGACGAACTCTTCGTTGAGGGAGACGCCGCGCTTGCAGAAGGGACAGTTGTCCGGGTCGTAGGTCGGGAAGTCGCGGCTCACCAGGCTGAACACCGGGCGGTTGTCGAGGTCGACCGACGTGCGGCGCCAGAGGCATCCGATGCCGACCACGAGGCCGCCGAGCTGCTCGACGAGATTGCTGAGCAGGGTCAGCGTCGACCCGGTGCTGACCAGGTCCTCGACGAGAAGAACCTTCGCGCCTGGTCTGATCAGGCGCTGGAACTCGACCGGTAGCGAGACCCGCCGCTTGCCGCCCGACAATCCCTTGGCGCCGTAGACGACGATCGGCCGCGAGGGATGCGCGCGCGCTACGCAGTGCGAGAGGATCAGGGCACCCGGGCCGGTGGAGAGAACCATGTCGACGGGCCATTGGGCGAAGTGCTTGGCGATCACCGCGCCCAGCCCCTCGGTGAACGAGGGCTCGGTGGTGACCAGGGTCTTCTCGATGTACTCGGAGGTGTGCTGCCCAGAGGGCAGGAGGATGTGGTCGTTAGCGTGGTAGGCGCCTGTGCGCTTGAGGATCTCGAGGTGGATCTTCTCCCTGACTTCGGTCTCCATGGCGGCGGGGTCTTTCCTGGCGGCAGCGCTCATCAGGCCCTCCTCGGAGCATTATCGCACGCGCCGGGAGCGCGGCTGTGGCCGCGTGCTAGACTCCCCCCCATGCGCGTGCTCGCCGTGGAGACCTCGACGCTGGCCGGCGGCGCCGCGCTGCTCGACGGCGACCTCGTCGTCGGCGAGTACACGCTGGACGTCAGCCTGACGCACTCCGAGCGCCTGATGGGCGCCATCGACCGCCTCCTGACCGACGCGGGCTGGACAGTCCGAAACCTCGAGGGGCTCGCGGTCTCGGTGGGGCCGGGCTCGTTCACGGGTCTGCGGATCGGCCTCAGCACCGTCAAGGGGCTGGCGCTCGCGCTCGCCATTCCGATCGCCGCGGTGCCGACGCTCGACGCAATGGCGACGCTCCTGCCCTTCGCAGCGCTCCCTGTGTGTCCAGTACTCGACGCGCGCAAGCGTGAGGTCTACGCGTCGCTCTACCGGTGGGACGGCGCCGATATGCGGCGCGAGTGGGAGTATCTGGCGCTGGCGCCGACGGAGCTCGCGCGCCGTCTCGACGAGCCGGTGATCGTGTTCGGCGACGGCGCCGACCAGATCGACTCGCCGCATGCGCGACGGATCCGGCCGTCGCGCCGCGGGCCGTCACCGGCCGCCGTGGGGTTCCTGGGACATCAGCGGCTCACGATGGGAGACACGGTCGCGCCCGCCGATCTCGTACCGATCTATCTCCGGCCGTCCGAGGCCGAGCTCAAGCGCCGCGATGTCGCTGTCCGTTGAGCCGATGCGCGCGGACGAGCTCGACGCGGTCCTCGCGATCGAGCGCGCCTCGTTCTCGATGCCGTGGTCGCGAGGCGCCTTTCTCTACGAGATCCAGCAGAACCGGGTGGCACGCTGCTGGGTGATGCGCGACGAGGGTGAGGTGGTCGGCTACCTCTGTCTCTGGGAGGTCGCCGACGAGGTGCACATCACCAACATCGCTGTGCGCCCCGATCGCCGCCGGCGTGGCCTCGCGCGCACGCTGCTCGGCGGTATCCTCGACGAGGCCCGGCAGCGGCATCTCCGGCAGGTCGTCCTCGAGGTGCGCCCCAGCAATACCGAGGCCCGTACACTCTACGAGTCTTTCGGCTTCCGCGTCGTCGGCCGCCGGCGCGGCTATTACTATGACACCGGCGAGGACGCGCTCGTCATGGAAGCCGACCTCCAGGCGGCCCAGCCGGGAACCCGCGCCTGACCTCCGCCGTTCGTGGTATTAAGGCGGCGCCCGGGCCGCCCTCGAGGCGCGAGTTGTGCGCGCTGCAGGCCGTCGCGGGGCTGGGGCCCCGCCGGCCGAGGCGCGATTCCAAAAGGAGACCGATCGTGACCCGGCGGATGACTGCGCTCACGACCGTCGCGCTCGTGCTCGTGCTCGTCCACGGCTCGGCGTGGGCGGAAGCGATGGCGCTCAAGCTCCTGCCGAACTATTCTCGGGCCACGTTCAAGAGCGACGCGCCGCTGGAGACCTTCGTGGGCAACACGGCCGCGGACGGGATCGCCGGGGCGCTGACGGTCGATCCGGAGCGGCCAGAGACCGCCACCGGGTCGGTCAAAGTCGACATGAACCTGGTCCGGACCGGCATCGACAAGCGCGATGCCGACATGCGGGGCAAGAACTTCCTCGACACCGAGGTCGAGGCCAACCGCTGGGTCACCTATGAGATCAAGAGCGTCGAGATCGCCGGGCCGCTCGAGCCCGGCAAGGCGGTCCCGGCCAAGGTGCGCGGCATCCTCACCGTGAAGCAGCGGCCGGTCGAGCGCGTCGCCGACGCGACGGTGACGTGGATCAAGCTCACGCCCGCGCAGCTCGAGAGCCAGAAGCGGTTCGGGTTCACCGCGGACAACATCAAGGTGCGCGCGCGATTCGCCACGACGTTCACCGACCACGGCATGCAGGTGCCCCAGCTCTTGATCTTCAAAGTCTCGAACGAGATCCAGCTGGAGACCGACCTGACCTTTGCGCGCCAGTAGTTCGCTCTTCCTCGTGCTCCTGCTCGGCGCGATGTCGCTCCCCGCGACGACGGCGGCGCAAGCGCCCCCGGCCGCTGACATCGCGCGGGGCAAGTATGTCTTCGGCGCGACCGGCGGATGCGGCTGCCACACCGTGCCGAAAGGGCCGGTCAACGCCGGCGGACGGAAGTACGAAGGGCCCTACGGCACGGTGTACTCGACGAACATCACGCCGGACAAGGAGACGGGCATCGGCGGCTGGACAGATGAGCAGATCATCACCGCCATTCGCCTGGGTCGGCGGCCCAACGGCGAGCGCCTGGTGCCCGTGCATCCCTACACCGTGTTCAACGGCATGGTGGAAGAAGACGTGAAGGCGGTGGTCGCGTTCCTGCGCACGGTGCCGGCGGTCAAGCGCGCCAATCTGCCGAAGAAAACCTTGCCGATGTTCGAGAGCGTGCTCCTGCCGGCCTGGCTGACGGCGTTCGCGCCGCGCGAGACGCCGCCGACGGCGGTGCCGACCTCGGGGCCGGCGCGCGGCGAGTACCTGGTCCGCGCGGTCGCCCACTGCGGCGAGTGCCACACACCGCGCACCATGACGATGGCCACCGACAACTCGCGCTTCCTGGCCGGCAACCCGAAGGGTCCTGAGGATTCGGAGATTCCGAACATAACGCCCGACCCGACGACGGGCTTGACGTGGTCCGAAGAAGAAATCGCCGACTATCTCGGAAGCGGCAACAAGCCCGATGGCGACGTCGCCGGCGGGCTCATGGGTGAGGTCATCGAGGGGACGCTGGCCGGCTACAAGGACATGACCAAGGCCGACCGGCTCGCGATCGCGCGCTACCTCAAGACCCTCCCGCCGATCAAGAACAAGATCGGGAAATGACCGGAATGCCCTACCATCAACGGATCGAACCCGATCCAACCCACTGAAGGAGGAGGCGAGATGGAATTCCGACATATGCGGGCCGGCATCGTCCTGGGGATCCTCGTGGCGCTCGTGGTCGCCGGCTGCGCGACGGGGCAGAAGAGCACCATCGGCACAGGCGATCCCGTCGCGGATCGCCAGCGGCTCATGAAGAACGTCGGCGCCAACTGGGCGGACATCCAGGCCAAGGTCAAGGCCGGGAACCCCGAGGCGGTCGCGGTAAACGCCGAGGCGCTGTCGCTCCACGCCCAGCGGATCCCAAGCCTCTTCCCGGATGGTTCGCTCACCGAGAAGTCGAAGGCGAAGCCCGATATCTGGCAGAAGTGGCCGGAATTCCAGGCCGCCGCGAAGAACCTCGAGAACCGGGCCGGTACGCTGCGCGACCAGGCGGTCGCGAAGGACGCCGCCGCCGTGACGACGACGGTCGGCACGTTCGGGCGTGACGCCTGTGGGGCGTGCCACACGCCGTTCCGCGTGCCGCCGCCCCAGCAGCAGCCGGCGGCGCCGAGGACCTGAGGAGGAGCGATGAACCGCAAGCACCTGAGAACGGGGATCGTGCTCGGAGGCCTCGTGACGCTGGCCCTGGCCAGCGCCGCGACGGGTCAATCGACCACCAAGATCTGGACCAGTGACGTCGTCGCCGATCGCCAGCGTCTCATGAAGCTCAACGGCGCGAGCTGGGCCGACGCTCAGGCAAAGCTGAAGGCCGGCAACGCCGAGGCGGTGGCGGTGAACGCGGAGACGATGGCGCTCATCGCGACGCACATCACCGCGCTCTTTCCCGAGGGATCGCTGACCGACAAGTCGAAGGCGAAGCCGGAGATCTGGCAGAAGTGGCCCGAGTTCGAGGCGGCCGCCAAGAACCTGGGCGCGCAGGCCGACAAGCTCCGCGATGCCGCGCGCACGAAGGACCTGGCCGCCACCGAGGCGGTCGCGAAGGATTTCGGACGCCAGGCGTGCGGGACCTGCCATCAACCGTTCCGCGTGCCGCCGCCGCAGCAGCAGACGCCGGCGACGCCGCAGCAGCCGCAGCCGCGCTGACGATCGTCTCAGCTCCATGAAGCCGGGGAGAGCGCCGGCCTGGCGCTCTCTCCGGGCTTCGTCCGCCGTGTGCTAAGGTTGCGCCCATGACCGCGTCCATTCCATTCCGCGATACGTTCTGGAACGTCCCGAGCTGGGCCCAGATCGCGCTCTACGTCGGCGGCGCGCTCGCGATTGCGTATCTCGTGTATGGTCTCTACCAGCTGGTGATGCTCTGGCGAGAGGGAATGCCCGAGGATCGTCTCGACCGGATCCCCGAGCGCCTCGGCCTCGTCGCCACGCACGCGCTCGGCCAGGTGCGCACGCTGTCGCAGGCGTATCCGGGCGTCATGCACGCGATCATGTTCTGGGGCTTCCTGGCGCTCTTCATGGGCACGGTCCTCGCCACGATCGATTGGGACATCGCGCTGCCGCTCTTCGGCTACAAGCTCTTGAAGGGCGACTTCTATCTCTTCTATGAGACGGTGCTCGACCTCTTCGGACTCTTCTTCGTGGTCGGCCTGGGCATGGCGCTGTGGCGGCGCTTCGTCGTCCGGCCCGCGCGCATCGACCCGACGGCGCGCTTTGCGTGGGTGCTCGCGCTGCTCCTTGTCATCAACGTGACCGGGTTCGTGATGGAGGCCTGCCGCCTCGCGGTCGTCGAACCGTGGTGGGCGCCGTGGTCTCCGGTCGGCTGGGCACTCGGCCGCGCGTTCGTGGCGATCGGGCTAGGCCCTGAGGCGCTGCGCGCGATCCACCTGGCGACGTGGGTCTTCCACGCCGCGATTGCGCTCGTCTTCATCGCGATCATCCCGTACTCGTACTTCGTGCACCTCATCACGACGCCGCTGAATATCTTCTTTTCGAAGCTCGGGCCGCGCGGGGCGATCCCCGAGATCAAGAACATCGAGGAGTCCGACTCGCTCGGCGTTTCGAAGCTCGAGGAGTTCTCGTGGAAGCGACGGCTCGACTTCGACGCGTGCGTCGAGTGCGGCCGCTGCCAGGCCGCCTGCCCCGCGTACATGTCCGGCACCGCGCTCTCGCCCAAGCAGATCATCGTGAAGCTCAAGCGGCACATGCACGGCGAGCTGCCCGGGCCCATCCACGGCGAGCTGATCAAGGCGGACGAGCTGTGGGCGTGCACGACCTGCATGGCGTGTGTGCAGGAGTGTCCGGCGTTCATCGACATCGTGGACACGATCATCGACTTGCGGCGCTACCTGACCCTCTCCGAAGGCGCGTTGCCCTCGACGGCGCCGCAGTCGCTGCAGAACATCCAGCGGGCCGGGAACCCGTGGGGGCTGCCGGCCAGCGAGCGCCTGGCGTGGGCCCAGGGTCTGGACGTGCCGGTCATGGAGCCCGACCGCGAGGTCGAGTACCTGTACTGGGTCGGCTGCTCGGCGTCGTACGACCGGCGCAATCAGTCGATTGCGCGCGCGGTGGTCAAGATCCTCAAGGCCGCGGGCGTGAGTTTCGGCGTCCTGTCGGAGGAGCGGTGCCACGCCGAGGTCGGACGTCGGCTCGGCGAGGAATACCTCTACCAGACCGTCGCCCAGGAGAACGTCGAAACGATCAAGCAGTACCGGTTCCGCAAGGTGATCACGCACTGCCCGCACTGCTTCAACACGATCAAGAACGAGTACCCGCAGTTCGGCGGGACGTACGAGGTCCTCCATCACTCGCAGGTCATCCAGACGCTGATCGAGGAGGGGAGGATCAAGCCGCTGAAGTCGCTGGACGCGTCGGTCGCATTCCACGACTCGTGCTACCTCGGACGCTACAACGGCATTTTCGATGCGCCGCGGAACGTGGCAAAGGCGGTGCCGGGGCTCCGCGTCGTGGAGCTGCCACGCAACCGCGAGCGCGGACTCTGCTGCGGCGGGGGCGGCGGGCACATGTGGATGGAGGTGAAGGCCGAGAAGCGCGTGAACCTGATCCGGGTCGAAGAGGCCTTGGACGCCAAGGTGAACATGGTCGCGACCGCTTGTCCGTTCTGCCTGGCCATGATCGACCTGGGCCGTAAGGTGAAGGGCGCCGAAGAGACGCTGGCCGTGAAGGACGTGAGCGAGCTCGTGGCCGAGAGCCTTCCGTGAGGGCGCTGCTGCGCGCCCTGCCGGCGATCATCGCGACCCTTCGCGGTCTTGCTGTCGATCCGGTTCTGCCCAAGAGGGCGAAGATCGCGCTAGCGGCCGCCGTCCTCTATCTCGTCTCCCCGGTCGATCTGATTCCAGACTTCATCCCGGTGGTCGGCTACCTGGACGACCTGATCGTCGCAGCGATTCTCGTCGACGGCATCCTGAGCTTCGTCGACCGCGGCGTGATCCTCAAGTACTGGCCCGGGAGCCCCGAGCTTCTGGAGCGGGTCGCGCGCTCGGCGCGTGTATTGGCGGCCTGGGTCCCGAAGCGGCTCAAGGCCCGGATCTTCTCGCCTCGATAGGCGCTGGCTCAGGCTGCGTCGCGGCCCTTGGACGTGCGCTCCGCCACGAGCCGCTCGTGATAGACGCGTCCCCGCTCGTAGCCGCGCCGGAACGCGGTCTTGCGGTACGTGCTCGGATAACGCTCGCGCAGGAGCTTGACGGCGTCGCCCTCGGCCTCACCGCGGGCGAGCACTAGCAGCGCGGATTCGAAGCCCTCGCGGTATATCGCCTCGTCGCGCTCGAAGTCGAGCCCCGCATTCCGGTACTGGACCGCCTCGGCATCGCGCAGCCCGATCCACCACTCCTTTCGCGCCGCGTCCACGCTCTCGGCGCCGGCGGCCTCCAGCGCGCCAGCCGCGCGCTTTTGCTCGTCGCCGTCGGCGGTCATCACGACCACGATCGAGTGGCCGCGCCGGAGGGCGTCCTCGTACAGGAAGAGCTCGTCCCTGGGCAGTCCGTCGGCTAGCGTGCGCTCCATGGCCCCGCCCACGGCGGCGCCGCCGAAGGTCAGCAGCACGGCACCCACCAGGCCGATCGCAATGGCCGGCCCGGCCACGGGAATCAGCGCGCTGGCTGCGGCGGCGGCACCAAGCTCGGCGCCGGTCGCCGCGCCCACGGCACCGCCGATCACGCCGCCCACTGCTTTGCCGATCCCCGGCTGCTCGGCCTCGCTGGTCGGCAGTGTCGCTACCTCGTCGCCGGAGCGGCCCGGCACCAGGATTCGAATGCTCTTCGGCGAAAGGCCGGCCGCGCGCACACTGGCCGCCGCCCTCTCGGCCGCGGCTCGGTCCGAGAAGATTCCAATCGTGGGTCTCATCCTTGAGCCTCCTTTTCTGCAAGCGCCTCCACGGGGATGAGCGGCAAGAGACATGCCACGAGCGGGAGACACTCGTTCGAACGGAAGCACGCGACGATCCGAGGGGGGGGCGAACCAGGAACCGCGTAATTCTTATCGAGCAAAAATGCTCGGCTCGCCGGAACGACCGGGACGTCAGTTGACTGTCTGCGCCGTGACGATTACGGTGCTCACGGCGCGCCCGTGGCGCCCAGGAGGACGCGATGGCTGGATCCGTGGGCTTTATCGGTCTCGGCAACATGGGACGCCCCATGTCCTTGAACCTCGTCAAGCACGGCTTTCCGCTGATCGTGCACGACATCGATCCGGCGAAGGTCGAGCCGCTGCGCGCGCGGGGCGCCACGGTCGCCGACTCGCCCGAGCGTGTCGCTGCCGGCGCCGATCGCACGATCTGCATGGTGGAGACGACCGCGCAGGCCGAGACCGTCATCGCCGGTCCTCAAGGGATCATCCGGACGGCGAAGCCCGGTCACATCGTCATCTGCATGAGCACGATCGACCCGTTCGCGGCACGGCGCCTGGGCGACAGGCTCGCCCAGAGCGGCATCGCCATGCTCGACGCGCCGGTGAGCGGCGGCACCGTACGGGCCGAGAGCGGGGAGCTCTCGATCATCGGCGGCGGCGCGCCCGAGACCTTCGAGGCGTGCCGCGATCTGTTCAAGGCGATGGGCACCAAGATCTTCCACGTGGGCGGGCTCGGGCAGGGGCTCGCGATGAAGCTCGTGAACAACATGCTGGTCCAGGTCAATGCGGTCGCGGTGGCCGAGGCGCTCGTGCTGGGCGTCAAGGCCGGCCTCGATCCGATGACGATTTACGAGGTCGTGCGCGTGAGCACCGGGACCAGCAACGCCTTCGAGCGGGGCGTGCCGAAGATCTTGTCGCGCGACTTCTCGGCGACCGGCACGATCGACATCTC
>JBKPCO010000126.1:0-10311 GCA_046727415.1 Candidatus Methylomirabilota bacterium | reverse complement strand
ACGGCGATCGCCTTCTCGTCTTGGACCAGCGCGGGCTGGCTGGCCGACCACGTGGAGCCGGTGCGCATGGGCTCGCGGCATCGCCAGAACGCGCCGTACCAGCGCTTCGAGACGAAGGACGGCTACATGATGATCGGCGCGGCCGGTCAGTCGATCTGGGAGCGCTGCGCCCGCGCGCTCGGCCATCCGGAGTGGCTGGCCGATCCGCGCTTCGCCTGCGGCCAGGAGCGGCGCAAGCATCGCGCCGAGCTCGAGAAGGAGATCGTCGCCGTGCTGACGACCGCGCCGACCGCGCACTGGATCAAGGTGCTGGACGACGCGGGCGTGCCCTGCGGGCCCGTGTACAACTACGAGCAGCTGTTCGCCGACCCGCAGGTGCGCCATCGTGAGATGGTGGTCAACGCCGACGATGCGGAGCTCGGGCGCGTGCCGCACATCCGCACCCCGATCCGCATGTCGACGGCCTCGGTGGCGGTGCGCCGGACCGCGCCTCGGCTCGGCGAGCACACGGACGAGATCTTGACGGGGCTCGGCGTGGCGCCGGGCGACATCTCCGCCCTCCGCCGCGACCGCGTGATCTGAAGGGGGACGCTCGCGGCCCGCTGTATAATTGGCCCCGAGCTTTGGGCCACGAGACGTTCCGCGGGGAGGGCGACCTATGCTGACATGCGAAGAGAACGAGCTCATCACACGCATCGGCACCGGCACACCGATGGGCAACACGTTGCGCCGGTACTGGATCCCGGCCCTGCTCGCCTCGGAGCTGCCGGAGCCGGACTGTCCGCCCGTGCGCGTCAAGCTCCTCGGTGAAGACCTGGTGGCCTTCCGCGACACGGAGGGGCGTATCGGGCTCCTCGAGGAGCTCTGCCCGCATCGCCGCGCCTCGCTCTTCTTCGGACGCAACGAGGAATGCGGGCTCCGGTGCGTCTACCACGGCTGGAAGTTCGACGTGACCGGCCGCTGCGTGGACATGATGAACGAGCCGGACGAGCTCTCGTTCAAACACAAGATCCGCCAGCCGTCCTATCCTACGGTCGAGATCGGCGGCCTTGTCTGGACCTACATGGGCCCGCCCGACCTCCAGCCGCCGCTACCCAAGTTCGCGTGGACCCAGTCGCCGGCCACTCACCGGCACGTGTCGAAGGTGATCGAGGAGTGCAACTGGCTGCAGGCCCTGGAGGGCGGCATCGATACCTCGCACGCGCCGATCCTGCACCGGCTCATCACGACCAATTCCAAACGCGGCGGCCTCAGCCCGGCGAGCGCGTTCGTGCGCGGCAAGGCGCCGAAGCTCGTCGTCGATATCACGGACTGGGGCTACCAGTACTCCGGTCTCCGCCCCCTGGACGACGCCGACATGCACATCCGCACCTATCACTTCGTGATGCCGTTCCACCAGATCCGCCCGTACCAGACGCACAAGGGCTTCGAGGCGGTGGCCGGTCACATCTGGGTGCCGATGGACGATGACAACACGATGGTCTACAACTGGCATCACAGCACCACGGCGGAGCCGCTCGACGAGGAGGATCGCTTGGAGCGGCGCTCGGGCAACGGCCCCGATCACGTGGACCAGAAGACCTTCCGCTCGAAGGCCAACCGCCAGAACAACTACCTCCTGGACCGGCGCGTGCAGAAGACGGAGACGTTCACCGGGATCGACGGCATCAACACGCAGGACCGCGGAATCCAGGAGAGCATGGGACGCATCGTCGATCGCAGCAAGGAGCACTTGGGGCCGGCAGACAAGGCCATCATCCAGGCGCGGCGTCTCCTGCTCGCGGCCATCAAGACGGTTCAGGACGGCGGCGCGCCGCGCGGCATCGGGCCGAGCTACTACACGCTCCGGGCCTCCGAGGGCGTGGTGCCGCGCGACGCCGACTGGCGTGAGATTTTGACGCCGGAGATGGCGACCGCCGAGATACTTCAAACGGTCTAGCTCAGCCGCGCTTCGACGCGGGAGGGGAATACACGTTTCCCTCCCGCGTCGTTTTACCCCCGTCAGGGCAGGGCGAGTGCGATCAGCTCTTCCGTGACGTTCGACCCGCCGACCGGAAACGCCACGTACTGCTTGCCGCCCGCCATGTAGGTCATGGGCGCGCCGCTCGCGTTCGCCGGAAGATCGACCTGGGCAAGCAGTCGTCCGCTGACCTTGTCGTAGGCGTAGAGCTTCGGCTCCCGGACGTTCAGGTCGTACACCTCACGGTGGGCAGAAAAGGGTGCCGGCCGCCGGTTGCTCAGGAAGCCGGTCTGCACGACCAGCACCACCGTCTTCGTGACCAGCGAGAAGGATCGGGAGGGCCAACCCAGACGCTCAGTGATCCCAAGACTGCTGACTACCGCGTACTGGCCGCTGCCCACCGGAGTACGCCAGCGGTGATCGCCGCTCGACAGGTCGATCGCGACGAGGCTGCCCCACGGTGGCTTGAACAGCGGAAGATTCCGCGGCCCGACCACGGATTGGGGAGTCCCGACGTAGCGATCGTTGCTGAAGGGCGGCGAGGATTTGAGCGTGAGCACATGGGACGAGCGCTGTGTGTTGACATAGAGCGTCTGGGTCTCGGGATCCCACGCGGCGCCCGACCAGGAAGCGCCGCCGCCGATACCGGGCATGAGGATCGCGCCGCGTTCGCTCGGCGGCGTGTAGAGCGGGCCGTGATCGTAGCGGCTGACGATGTCGCGGGCCTGTGCGCGCAGGTCCGGCGTCAGGTCGTTCAGATCCTCCTCGCGTACGCCCTGGATTTCGAAGGCCGCCGGCTTGGTGGGAAACGGCTGGGTCGTTACACTCTTCTCTCCAGGCACCGTCGACTGGGGCGCCGGACGATCCACGATCGGCCAAAGAGGCTTGCCGGTGACGCGATCGAACACGAACGCGAACCCCTGCTTGGTGACCTGCGCCACCGCCTTCACGCGCTGGCCGTCCACGGTCACGTCGACGAGGTTGGGCGCGGCGGGTAAGTCGTAATCCCACAGCCCGTGACGGACGAGCTGGTAGTGCCAGATCCGCTTGCCGGTGCGCGCGTCGAGGCACACGAGCGCCTCGCCGAAGAGGTTGTCGCCGGGGCGGTGGCCACCGTAGTAGTCGTTCGCCGGCGTGCCGAAGGGCAGATAGACGTAGCCCAGTTCTTCGTCGGCGCTCAGCAACGACCAGGCGTTCGTGCCCCCCACCGTCTTCCAGGAGTCGTTCTCCCAGGTCTCGTGTCCGACTTCGCCGGGCTCGGGTACCGATCTGAACGTCCACAGGAGCTTTCCGGTCCGGACGTCGAAGCCGCGCACGTCGCCCGGGGGTACCCCGCCGGTGATCGGGTAGTCGAGGATCGACGAGCCGACGACGATCACGTCGCGGACGATCACCGGCGGCGACGTGTTGCCATAGATCCAGCGCGGAGTCGGCGGACGGCGAAGCCCGGCGACCAGATCCACCACGCCCTTGTCGCCGAAGGCGCCGACCGGCCGGCCGGTCCGGGCGTCGAGGGCAATCATCGAAGCGTGAACCGTCAGCATGATCACGCGCTCGTCCTCGCCGTCGCGCCAGTACGCGACGCCGCGGTGGAGCCAGCCGTTGTTAGTCGGCATCCCGAGCTTCCACGCCTCTGGATCGAAGACCCACTTCGTCCGGCCGGTCGCCGCGTCGATCGCGGCCACCTGCGACAAGGACGTGCTCGTGTAGAGCACGCCGTTGACCATGATCGGGGTGCCCTCGTGGTAATAGCTCGGATCGATCCGGGCGTTGGCGGCGCGCACGGCGACGTCGGGTGACGTCCAGCGCCAGACCACCTCGAGCTTGCCGACGTTCGCCGGGGTGATCTGGTCGAGCGGAGAGTACTTGGCGCTGGCGTATGTGCCGGCGTAGGTGGGCCACTCGCCGCGCGCCAGCGCCGCCATGGACTCGCTCGACGCGCCGGGCAGGGACATGCCGGGCAGCTGACTTCCGGCCGGAAGGATCGAGGCGACGAGCAGGATCGCGATAGCCAGCGCAGGCCCGATCGACCGAGCCGCGCACACGATCCGCCGAGCGCTCACGGCGCAGAGCTAGCACCGCGTCGACGCAGGTGTCAAGGCCGTTGGCGCGCTGTAGAATGGTCGGCCACATGGAGCTCGCGTCGGTCGCCTCGTCGGGCAACGTCATGATCACCAACGCCGCGGTGTCGCCGCGCGGCAGGCTCTTCGGCAATTTCCCGCGCTGGACGGACGTGCCCACGCCGTCGGTCGGCGAGGCCACCGCGGACGGCAGCTTCAGACCGTTTCCCGGGGGAGACTGGAACGAGTGGCGGCCCGGTCTCTCACCCGAGGAGCGATTCGTGTGCACGCACGGCCTGCACGCCGACCGCGACAACAACCTGTGGGTCATCGACGACGCGTCGCCGCATCACGGCAAGATGGTCGAGGGCGGGGCAAAGCTCGTGCAGATCGACCTCGAAACGAACCGCGTGCGCCGCATCTACGCGCTCGGTCCCGACCTGGCGCCGCCGGGAGCGGTGCTGAGCCACATGCGGGTCGACGCGCGGTTCCTCTACGTCACCGACTCGGGCTTCGGCGTGATCCTCGTGATCGACCGGACCTCGGGCCGCGGTCACCGGGTGCTGGAAGGCGCGCCGTGCTCGCGCGCCGATCGCAGCATCACGCCCGTCATCCACGGCAAGCCCATGACACATCCGGACGGCCGGGTTCCGGTGATCAACCTGTCGCATCTCGAGCTGAGCCCGGACGGTGCCTGGATGTACTTCACGCCGCTCTTCGGCCCGACGCTCTGGCGCGTCGAGACGAGGTACTTGCAAGACCCGGCTCTAGCGCACGAGGCCGCCGGGCACGTCGAGGCGGTGGTGGCGATTCCGCCGGTGACTGGCATCACCAGCGACGCGGCCGGCACGCTCTACTTCTCGGCGCTGACCGAGGACGGTGTCCTCAAGTTGGGCGCGGACCGGAAGCTCCAGACGGTGATTCGGGACGAGCGGATCAGTGGCCCGAACGAGGGAAGCATCGGACCCGACGGCTGCTATTACTTCCCGAACTCGCAGGCGCCGCGCGTGAATCGTCCGTACGAGGTGTTCAGGATCCCGGTCTCGTGAGCCCCGCGTCCTTTCTGACCTCCCGAACGCACCTGGCGGCCGAGGGGATCGGCAAGCCCGTGCTTCGAAAAGAAGACGCGCGCCTGCTGATGGGCAGCGGCTGCTACAGCGACGACGTCAACCTGCCAGGCCAGGCCTATACATGCTTCGTGCGCTCGCCGCACGCGCACGCGCGCATCACGCGCATCGACGCCACCGCCGCGCTCGCCACGCCGGGCGTGATCGCCGTGCTGACTGGCCGCGACGCTGCCGCCGACGGTGTCAGGCCCCTCACGCACTCGCCGATGCCGGGGAATCCGTACGAAGACATCATCCGGCAGGCCGACGTGCTCTTCGTGGCCCCGCATCCGCCGATGGACGCCGAGCGTGCGCGCTTCGTGGGCGCCATCGTCGCCATGGTCGTCGCCGATTCGCAGGCGGCCGCGCGCGACGGGGCCGAGCGTGTCTCCGTGGACTGGGAGCCCTTGCCCGCCGTGACGGGGAGCCTCGCCGCCGCCTCCCCGAACGCGCCGGTCGTCTGGGCCGAGGCGAAGTCGAACGTGAGCGTCGATACGAAGGCCGGCGACCCGGCGGCCGTCGAGCGCGCGTTCGCGCGCGCCGCGCACGTCGTGACGTTCGAGACGTGGGTGCATCGGGTGACCGGCGTGCCAATGGAGCCGCGCGCGGCGGTCGGCGTGTGGGACGCGGCGAGCGGCCGCTACACCGTCCACGCAGGGGCAGGCGGCCTCGGGCGGACCCAGACCGGCGTGGCCGGGGCGCTCGGCATTCCCGAGAGCGCGGTGCGCGTGACGGCGCGCGAGGTGGGCGGCAACTTCGGCACTCGCAACAGCTGCTACGTCGAGTTTGCGCTGGTCGCGTGGGCCGCGCGGCGGCTCGGCCGCCCGGTGAAGTGGACGGGCGAGCGGCGCGAGGCGTTCATGGCCGACTACGGCGGGCGCGACCTCGCCGTGCGCGCCGAGCTGGCGCTCGACGCCGACGGGACGTTTCTCGGCTTTCGCAGCGACAACACCAGCAACGTCGGTGCCCACGCCGTGTCGTTCCACCCGCTCAACAAGGGCATGGCGATCTCGACCACGGTCTACCACGTGCCGGCGGTGTCGATTCGCGGCCGCGCCGTTGTCACCAACACATCGCCGACCACGCCCTACCGGAGCGCCGGACGCCCGGAGGTCATGTTCGTCATGGAGCGGCTCATCGACCTGGCGGCGCGCCGCCACGGGTTCGACCGCGTCGAGCTGCGGCGGCGCAACCTGGTGCCGTCGAGTGCGATGCCGTACCGGAACGGCTTCGGGACGGTCTACGATAGCGGCGACTACCGGGCTGCCCTCGACCGCGCGGTCGAGCTGGCGGACTGGGCCGGCTTCGAGCGCCGCCGCGCGGAGGCTCGCCGTCGCGGACGCTATCGCGGGATCGGTGTCGCGAACTATCTCGAGCTCAACACCGGCTTTCCGCGCGAGCGGGCCCACATCACGGTGCGCCCGGAGGGATGGGTCGAGCTCGTGCTCGGCACGCTCTCGTCAGGGCAGGGCCATGCGACCAGCTTCGCGCAGCTTCTGGTGGAATGGCTGGGCGTCGACCTCGGCTCCGTGCGCCTGATCACCGGCGACACCGACGTCACCGTCGTCGGCGGCGGCGCCCACTCGGCGCGTGCGCTCCGCCTCGCCGCGATCGTCATGGCCAAGGCGTCCGACCAGATCGTCGAGAAGGGTGCCCGGGTCGCCGCGTGGATCCTGGAGGCCTCGGCGGCCGACATCGAGTTCTCGGGGCGGCGCTTCACCGTGCGGGGCACCGATCGCTCGGTCGACCTGTTCCAGGTGGCGGCCGCCGCCGCGCGCGGCGACGCGCCGCCGGACTGCCGCGGCCCCCTCGACGGCACGAGCGACGAGACGATGCCCCAGCCGTCGTTCCCCTACGGCACGGCCGTGTGCGAGGTGGAAGTCGATCCCGAGACGGGCGTGGTCGAGGTCGTGCGCTACACGACCGTGGACGATTGCGGCCGTGCGGTGAATCCCATGATCCTCCACGGCCAGACCCACGGCGGAATCGCGCAGGGCGTGGGACAGGCGCTGTGGGAGTGGTGCGCGTACGACGCCGAGACGGGACAGCTCCTGTCTTCGACCATGATGGACTACGCGATGCCGCGCGCCGACATGCTGCCGCCGTTCACGACGGAGATCAGCGAGGTACCGTCGACGTCCCACCCGCTCGGGCTTCGCGGCGGCGGCGAGGGCGGGACGACGCCGGCGCTCGGAGCAGTGGTAAACGCGATCGTCGACGCGCTGGGCGAGCTCGGCGTCGAGCACATCGAGATGCCGGCGACCCCCGAGCGCGTCTGGCAGGCGATCCGCTCCGCGCGGTCATCGCTGAAACGATAGAGCCCGCGCCTACTCCTCCAGCAGCACGCAGTGCCGCGGCTCGGCGCTGACGAACACCTCGTCGCCTTCGGCCATCGCCTCCGCCGCCGCCGCGCGCACGATGAGCGTCCGCCCGTCCCAGTCCACGTGGTACTGCGTCAGATCGCCCTGGAAGACGCGCCGCCGGATGCGGGCCGGCCACGCGTTCACGGCCGCCGCCGGGCGCGCGCGCTCCAGACGCAGGTGCACGGTACGAACCGCGACGAGGGCCTCGGCGCCGACGCGCCGATCGAGCGCGATACCGTGGACCAGCGCCCCGCCCGGCGTCTCCAGGACGACGGCCCCCTCGCGCTCGAGGTCGGAGCGGCGGCGGCCCCGGATCAGGTTGGCCGAGCCCACGAAATCGGCGACGAAGGTGTTGCGCGGCCGGTCGTAGATCTCGGCGGGCGTGCCGACCTGCTCGATGACGCCGTCGCGCATGACGACGATCCGGTCCGAGATGGCCAGCGCTTCCTCGAGGTCGTGGGTGACGTACACCGAGGTGATGTCGAGGCGGCGCTGGAGCTCCTTCAGCTCCACGCGCATCTCGGCGCGGAGCTTGGCGTCGAGGTTCGAGAGCGGCTCATCGAAAAGCAGGACCGACGGCGAGAAGACGAAGGCCCGGGCCAGGGCCACGCGTTGCTGCTGGCCCCCGGAGAGCTTCGACGCGCTCCGGGTCCCGAGCTCCCCGAGCTGGACCAGGTCGAGCGCCTCGCGCACGCGGGCGGCCACCTCGGCTTCCGGGCGCTTTCGCACGCGCAGGCCGTAGGCGACGTTGTCGAACACGCTCATGTGTGGCCAGATCGCGTAGGACTGGAACACCATCGACAGGCCGCGCCGCTCGGCCGGGACGTTCACAGCGGGCGAGGACGCGAACACCGGCTCGCCGCCGATCCGGATCTCTCCCGACGCCGGCTTCTCGAGGCCGGCGATCGCGCGGAGCGTCGTCGTCTTGCCGCAGCCCGACGGCCCGAGCAGGGTGACGTGCTCGCCGGCGCCGACCGTGAACGTCACGCCGCGCACGGCGACGACCCCGCCGTAGCGGACGACCAGGTCGCGCACCTCGATCGACGCGCGGCTCATCCTCATTCGCCTCCGTGCTGGACCGCGCGGCGGGCCACCGCAAACAGGAGGGCGAGCGCCGCCAGCACCGCCAGGGTCTGCAAGAGCGCCATCGCGGCCGTGACCTCGGTGCTGGACGAGAACCAGGCTTCGACGATCGCCGGCGTGATCACCTTGGCCTTCGGACCCATCAACAAGATCGACGCGCCGAGCTCGCGGACGCTCGCGATGAACAGGAGGAGCCACGCGGCAACGAGCCCGGGCTTGAGGAGCGGCATGGTCACCGTGCGCAGCCGGTAGCCCCACGTCGCGCCGCACATCTGGGCGGACTCCTCCAGCGAGCGGTCGATCTGGAGAATGACGCCGGAGATCGTCCGGAGGCCGAGCGGCAGAAATACCGTGAGATAGGCGATCAGCAGCAGCCAGAGCGTCCCGTAGATCGGGATCGGGAACATCAGCCACGCCCACAGCATCCCGAAGGCGAAGACCAGGCGCGGCACCGCTTGCGGGAACATCAGCAGATACTCGATGACCCCGGCGCCGGGAAGCCGCGAGCGATAAATGAGCCAGGAGAGAAATCCCATCAGCAGAATTCCGACGCTAGCGGTGGCGAGGCCGAGGAGCAGGCTGTTGGCCAGCGCCGACCGCACAACATCGAGCGACAGCGCGGTCCGGTAGTTGGCCAGCGTGAAATTGTCGGCGCGCGGGAACGCCGTGGTGAGGTGCTGGAACGAGGCGTAGGTGATGGTCAGCACCGGCAGGATCACGGCGACGGTGAGGTACACGATGCACACGCCGAGGAATGGCCAGCGCAGCGGCCCGACGTCCATGGCGCGCGGGCGGAAGGCCTTGCCCGTGATGGTCACGTACGTGCCGGAGCTCACGATGCGGCGATAGATCCACACCATCGCGAACATGACCGCGAAGAGCGACATCCCCATGGCCGCCGCCGTCGGGAAGCGCGGCGGGTACTGGGACACCATTTGGTACATGGCGGTGGTCACGACGTAGAAGCGGCTGGGAAGGCCCAGCACCAGCGCCGCGGAGAACGATCCGAGCATCTCGGCGAAGACGAACACTGCCGCGCCGAGCACGCCGGGCAGGACGAGCGGCAGCGTGATCCGGAGCATCGTCCGGGCGCGGCCGGCGCCCAGGACCTGCGAGGCTTCCTCGAGCGCGGGGTCCATCGACTTCATGACGGCGCCGATCATCACGAACGCGACGGAGCCCTCGAACAACGCCATCACCCAGGCGATACCCCAGGGCGTATTGATGTCCACCACGTGCTCGCGGCCGCCGAGCGCCCTCCAGATCTGGTTGACGAAGCCGCTGTTGGGCGAGGCGATGAGTGCCCAGGCGAGCGCGCCCATGAGCGGCGTCACGTAGTACGGCAGCGCCATCAGCTGCTCGAACGCCGCGCGGCCTGGCACGTTTGTGCGCGAGAGGATCCAGCCCATGGTGAACCCGACGAAGACGGCGAGCGCGGTCGCCACCGCCGCGACGAACAGCGTGTTGCCGAAGATGTGCGCGTATCGGCCGAGCCCCAGATAGTTGTCGAGCCCGTACGCCTCTGGCGGTCGGGCCTGGGGGTCGCCGACGCTCAGCGAGGCCTGGACGAGGTAGGCGATCGGATAGAGGACGAGCACCGCGGCGGCGCCGCCGACCAGCAGGCTGACGAGGCGCGGCCCGGGCCACCAAGAGATAGAGGAGCGCCCCCGGGTGCCCCGGGGGCGCCGAACCTGCCGGGGGGGGGGGGGGGGCCCCGAGCCCCCCCAGTACGAGAGCCC